>CAJOJG010000007.1 GCA_905234655.1 uncultured Bacteroidales bacterium | reverse complement strand
CGTAATCGACACCGAGGTTTACTCCAACACCGGCGGTCAGTCGTCGAAGGCTACACCTCTCGGCGCAATCGCCAAGTTTGCCGCATCGGGCAAGCGCGTCAGCAAGAAGGATTTGGGCTTGATTGCAACTACCTACGGCTACGTTTACGTTGCACAGGTGGCAATGGGTGCCGACGCCGCTCAGACCCTCAAAGCATTCCGCGAGGCTGAGGCTTACCACGGTCCGTCGCTCGTAATCGCCTACGCTCCGTGTATCAACCACGGCTTGAAGGCCAAAGGCGGCATGGGCAAGAGCCAGGCAGAGGAGGCTAAGGCTGTTGAATGTGGCTACTGGCACTTGTGGAGGTTCAACCCCGAACTCGAAGCTCAGGGCAAGAATCCGTTCCAGCTCGACAGCAAGGCGCCCAACTGGGACAACTTCCAGGCATTCCTCGATGGCGAAGTACGTTACGCATCCCTCGCCAAGTCGTTCCCGGCGGAGGCTCAGGAACTCTACGACGCCGCCAAGAAGGCAGCCCAGAAGCGTTACGCAAGCTACAAGCGTTACGCCGCAATGGACTATTCGGCAGAGTAGTAGAAGGTTGACACTTTAACTTGCTTAATATAAGACAGCCGCTCCGAGATGTGTTCGGTGCGGCTGTTATTTGTAAAATGAACTTATGGCTCAGTTACAATTTTTCGATTTCTTCGGGAGTCAACCCAGTCACCTCTGCAATAAGATCGACGGAATTGCCTTTCATTTTCAGTTTGTAGGCGATGTTGGTTTGCATTTGTCTTCCGCCTTCGGCTCTGCCCCTTGCCTCGCCCCTTGCCTCGCCTCTCGCTTCGCCTTCGCTGATTTTCAAGTTCATTACGTCGTTATAGACGACGTAATCGTCATACTCTTTCAGATACCGCTCTTGGTCGGCGTATGAAAGGGAATGATATTGGGCGAGCTCGTTCAGGCGAAACAGACCCGCGCTCTTGTCTGTGAATGGCATTGTAGTTTTCATTTTGTCCATATTTGCTAAGTTGAACAACCAGTAGTCAAGGCTCGTCTTGCATTGCTTTTCTTTGAACTTGCCTTTCCTGTAATATGGCAGCTGTATCTTCCAAAATTCGAGCATGTCGTTGCTTACCCTCTTGCTTTTCATATTGACGATGCAGTGCCTTGACACTTTATATTTCTCTTCGCCGGGGATTGTGAAGTTGAGGAGAAATACGCCGATTACTTTGTTGATGTTGTAGTCCCAGCCTCTTTTTTCCTCGGATTTTTTCTTCTTTCCCTTGCTGCCTTCTACTGTCCCTTGCTGCGAAATGCCACGAGCCATATAGTACATCATTCGCTTGTCGATGAACGACTGACGCTCGTTCTGCATTTCCACAATGAATTCCTCGCCAGTGTCGAGTTTGCACTTGATGTCGTAGATTATCCTGTGTCCTTCCTTCTTGTCGCTGTCGGATTCGTTGTTCAAATACGTTATGTTCTCAATTTTGAGTTCGATACCCACGGAATCAAATAGCGCGATGAGAAAGTACTTCATCACTATCTCGTCCCTGAAACATTTTTTGAACCCAAAGTCTGTTATTGGGCTTATGTAGAAGATGTCATTTTTGTCCATAGTCAATGTATTTTGCCACAAAGAAAATATTTTTTTGTGATAATAGCAAATAAAAGTTCGCTTTTTTTCGCTTCGACCAATCAGTATTTTTGTCTGTTTCAATTATAAATCGTACCTTTGTCCTGTGTTCACGTCATATAGGCACCAACACGAAAATAGGAACATATAATACTAACATATTGGGCTTTACGCTCTTATTCTCGATTCAGTAAATCGCCAAATTTATAGTTACACGAGGATAGGTTTGCGGAACGGTTCACGCCCTGTGGCGTGAGCCGTTTCGTGCTTATACGTGTAACAGGTGTTTGGCGATACCTCTGAATCAATAGGCATAATTAGAAAAAAATAGAAACGGCTTCACGCTTTTTTTGTGCCTAACTGCAACAACCCGTTGCAGAAAATGACGGCCATGGACTGTGAAAATTAACTTTGCAAATCGGCGTTGAACTTTTATTTTCATACTTTGCAAAAAATGATTACATTTGCGAAAAGTTGCAAAAATTAAAAACGACTTAAACATCGCCAATGAAGGTAATCGCCCTCATATTATCCATTTTGACAGTTGTGTCGGCATCGGCGTCGGCGCAGGATTTGGACGATGCTGCCCTCGACAGTCTTGCGGCGGTGTTTTATACACTCGACGACCACGACGAACACAAACTCTTCATCTGCAACGACATAGCCGCAGGGAGTTTTAACGTCGACTCGACTAAAATGTGGGCGCAGCGGCAAATCCGCCTCGCCAAAATCCAGGGGAACGCGCCATACGAGGCGAAAGCGTTGGGCTACATGAGTTGGGCGCATTATTACAGCGACGAGTTTGCGGCCGCCAACGAGTGCAACTTCCGCGCGCTCATCATTGCCGACTCTATCGGCGACGACTACATAAAGGCGAAAAACTTCCTCATGCTCGGCGACAATTTCAACTATCTCTGCGACTACAAGCAATCCCAATCGTACTACTCGATGGCGTTGGCGTTATACGAAAAACTCGACGACAAGGAGAACATCGCGGCGTGCATGAGGGCTATGGCCCTTAACTTCTTCAACCAAAAGATGTACAAACAGTCGGAGGAATACTACCACAAGGCCATTGCGATAGATTCAGCCGCGAATGACGCAGACTATCTCCTTGCCGACCACATCGGGCTGGCGTGGATGTACCTCACAGTGTACCTCCACGAAAGCTCAGACCCAAACATCGGCTATATTTATAAGGCGAAACGTGAAATCCAACTTGGCGACTCAGCGAAGTCCGACTATGAATACCACATCTACGCCGCATTGGAGGCAAAATCCGAAGTGCTGTTCCACGAGGCTGTTGCGCTCGGCTACAAAGGACAACGGCTCGCCGCTCTCCTCGACACAATGCGCCAGTGCCACGAGGGAGGGTACGAGATTGTATCGCGGCTACAGACCACGGACACTACATGCTTCGACATTTGCAGGGCGAACTACTACACCCTCAGCCGCCAATATTCCAAAGCCAAGCCCCTGCTCGACACCCTGCTTGCCGAACTTGACAGAGGGCTTGTACTCGACACCGACATTCCAAAACTTTACCTTGCCTGTGACAACTATTACAAAGCCATCAATGACTACAAGACGGCATATCACTACAAATCAAAGTTTTACGAATCCATTAACAGCCAGTCGTCCGTCGACTACGCAGTGATGGCGACACAGGAGATGGCGCAGTCGGAGTTCAACAAGCATCTCCGCCGCCATAAAGAGTACGAGGCGCGCAGGGCGAGGATTGTCCGGTACGCCACCGCTGGCACAGTGGCGTTGCTGCTGTTTTTCTTGTACGTTACATACTCCACACGCCGCCACAACCGCGTCCTCAACGACAAGAACACCCTCCTCCAGCACCAAAAGTCGCAGATAGATGCTTCAATCAGTTACGCGAGCCTTATCCAACACGCCGTGATGCCCGACGAGAATGCCATGAAACGGCTTTTTGCCGATTTTTACGTCGTGTATCGACCGCTCAACATCGTTGCAGGCGACTTTTACTGGGCGACATCCGAAGGCGGCTACAAACTACTCGTATGCGCAGACAGCACAGGCCACGGCGTGCCGGGTGCATTCGTAAGTATGCTCGGCATAAGCCTTCTTAACGACCTCGCGCCGCTTGCCGCTGCCAATGGCGGCTCGGCATCATTGATATTGGACGAGATGCGCCGACGGCTGATGCTCGCCCTCGGTCAAAACCACGAAAAATACCAGCGCGGCGAGAAGATGAGCCTGGACGGGATAGACCTTTCGCTGGCGGTAATCGACACTAAGAACTCCACACTCCACTTCGCCGGAGCGTACCGCCCGCTGTGGATATTCAAGGACGGCGCAATAACGGAACTCAAGCCCGACAAGATGCCGATTGGCATATACATAGGCAGACAGCAGGACTTCACCGAGAAAATCGTTCCGATAGCAAGCGGCGACATTCTCTACATGTTTTCCGACGGGATTCCCGACCAGTTCGGCTATACGGATTCCGACCAAACGGCCTACCACCATTTTTCGGTCAAGCGGCTCAGAACCACCGTCTTAGACATCGCAAACCGCCCATTCCCCGACCAGCAGGTCTACATAGAATCCGCCATCGACTCGTGGCAAAACGGCTACCAGCAACTCGACGACATCATCTTCCTCGCCGTAAAGATATGAGTTGATTTATTGCACTATTGCACTTTTTAAGTTGAAATATTGTACTGTCTTAAATTTTACAGTAACAAAATTTTTTTCCAACTTTGCACCATAAACAAAGATAAATATACCATAAAAAACGCAAAATGAAAAACATCAATCAGAAATTGCTAATTGCGGCTTCGGCTGTAACGCTGCTTGCGTCATGCGGCGGCGCGGGTTCTGTCACTAACCATGTCGACCCTGACGGCACGTTGCACGGCGAAATTTCGCTCTCGGGCGCATTCGCGCTCTACCCGTTGGCGGTAGAATGGGCCGCCGAGTTCCAGAAAGACAACCCCGATGTCAAGGTCGACGTATCGGCCGGTGGCGCAGGAAAGGGCATGACAGACGCCCTCGCAGGTGTCGTGGACTTCGGCATGGTGTCGAGGGAAGTCTATCCGCAGGAAATTGAGAAAGGCGCAGTAGGATTCCCATCGGCTAAGGATGCCGTCGTTCCAACAATCAATAAGAACAACCCCGCCATCAACGCAATCCTCGAAAAAGGCCTCACGAAGGAAGTCGCGCACAAGATTTGGACCGAGGGCAACGTAAAGACTTGGGGCGAAGTACTCGGCACAGACGACCAGACCCCCATACACATCTACACCCGCAGCGACGCTTGTGGCGCGGCGGAGACATTCGCTAACTGGTTCGGCTCCAAGCAGGAAGACCTCGGCGGCACGGCTGTTTTCGGCGACCCGGGACTTGCAGCCGCTATCCAAAAGGACATCTACGGCATCGGCTTTAACAACATCGGCTATGCCTACGACAACGACACCCACGTTCTCAACGAAGGACTTGAAATCTTCCCCGTCGACGCAGACGGCGACGGCAAGATAAGCGACGAAGAGCGTTTCTACGCCAAGAAGGAGGACATCACTAAGGCAATCGCCGAAGACCGTTATCCCTCGCCGCCGGCCCGCGACCTCTACCTCGTCTCAAAGGGCGTTCCCACAGACCCCGTAGTCGCCGCATTTCTCAAATACGTCCTCACAAAGGGTCAGGAAAAAAACGACCCCGTGGGCTACATAAAGATTTCGCAAGACAAACTCGACAAGGCTCTTGAACGTTTGTCAACTGGCAAATAACACGTCATACATATTATGAGCAACCAATTCAGGATTATCAAGGACAAGACTGCCAACGGCGTAATGTCCGCCATAACCATAGTGTCGCTCGTGTTCGTCATCATCATGGGAATCGGCTTGTACATCAAGTCGATTCCCATCTTGGAGGAACACTCGCTGTGGGAACTGGTGAGTTCGTCGTCGTGGCAGCCGTTCAAGAACGACTTCGGCTTCCTGCCGTTCGTCATGGGCACGATTTGGGTAACGATGATAGCCATCATCATCGCCCTGCCGCTGTCGCTGATGACGGCTATATTCCTCACAGAATACGCCAGGAAGTCAGTGAAAAAATTCGTATACCCCGCGCTCGACATCTTGGCGTCGCTGCCCTCGGTGATATACGGCGTATGGGGCACGATAGTGATTGTGCCGCTTATCTCCGACAAAATCGCGCCGTGGTTCAGCAGCGAGTTTTCTACAGGCTATACTGTGCTTGCGGCAGGCCTCGTCCTGAGCCTGATGCTGTTGCCGATATTGGTGAGCCTTTTCGTAGAACTATTTGTCTGTGTGCCTGACGACCTCCGCGCAGCCGCCTACTCGCTCGGCGCGACCAAGTGGCAGACCGCCAAGAATGTCGTCGTCAAAAAATCGCTGCCTGGAATTTTCGCGTCGGTGGTGTTGGCGATTTCCAAGGCGCTCGGAGAGACGATAGCCGTGCTGATGGTCTGTGGATGTATGCCCGAAGTGCCGAAAGGACTGCTCGACGCCTGCTATCCGCTGCCGGCACTCATCGCCAACAATTACGGCGAGATGCTCTCGTTGCCGCTGTACGAATCGGCGTTGATGTTCGCCGCCCTGCTGCTCTTCGTGGTGGTCATTATCTTCAACCTCACGTCGAGAATCATCCTCAAACGTATCGAAAAAAACAATTAGTGCCATGAAGTCAAGTGTAATATTCGAGAAAATAGCCAAAGCGTTCATGTACCTGTCCATCGCGATTGTGTTCGTCATGGTGGCGAGCATAATCTGGACGATATTCAAACGCGGTTTTGGCTGCATAACGTGGGAGATGGTCTCGTCGCTGCCCGGCGGCGGATTCTACATCGGCAAGGAGGGCGGCTTCCTCAATGCGACTGTCGGCTCGCTGTACATCGTGCTGTCGTCCACTCTCTTGGGACTGATAATCAGCGTCCCTATCGTGTTCTACCTTAACGTCTTCCTCTCCCAAAAGTCCAAACGCGCATATTGGACGCGTCTTGCCTTCGACGTGCTGTACGGCATACCGTCGATTGTATACGGAGCGTTTGCGTTCACGATAATGATTTACATGGGTCTGAGGACATCGCTCTTGGGCGGTATAATAGTAATCACACTCCTGATAATACCGATTCTTGTGCGCTCGATGGACGAGGTGGCGAGGAACTTCCCCCGCGACCTGCTCGAGGCATCGTTCTCCCTCGGCGCGACAAGGCTCGAGACCATCGGAGTCGTATTGCGCCAGATTGCGCCCGGCATCGCCACGGCGACATTGTTGTCGATAGGCAGGGCAATAGGCGACGCGGCGGGCGTGATGTTCACGGCGGGTTTTTCGGACTCGATACCGACTACGCTATCCCAACCGGCTGCGACGCTCCCGCTCTCCATCTTCTTCCAACTCAGCGCGCCACAGGCCGAAGTCCAAAACAGGGCATACGCCGCCGCGCTCGTATTGACGATAATCGTCCTGATAATCAGCCTGGCGGGTCGTTTCATCACTAACCGCTTTTCTAAACACAAACTCAACTAATTGAATATGAGAAACTTGTTTTTAAAGAAATTCCTTAAGAGCGACAGCAACGAGCCGTTTACTGTGAACGCCAAGTTCAAGCACCCCGACAAGGCGGAGGAAATCAACATAAAGGATTTCAACCTCTACATCGAGGACTCGCACATATTGAAGAACATAAACCTCACAATCCCTGCCAACAAGATAACCTGCATCATCGGTCCCTCGGGCTGCGGCAAGTCGACGCTGCTGAAAAGCATCAACCGCCTAACCGATTCCATCGAGAACGTCCGCAAGACCGGCAGCATCCTCCTCGGAAACGACGACCTCCAAAACTGCACGGAATCCGAACTCGTGGAACTCCGCCGCAAGATTGGACTCGTGCCCCAGCGTCCGACGCCGCTCCCGATGTCCATAATGAACAACGTCGCCTACGGTTGTAAAATCCACGGCGTGAAGAACGTCCGCCAACTCCGCCGCACAGTCCGCCACTACCTCAAGGTCGTCGGACTTTGGGACGAGGTCAAGGATCGCCTCAGGAGCCCTGCCGTGCGGCTGTCCATCGGACAACAGCAACGCCTGTGCCTTGCCCGAAGCCTTGCCGTCGAGCCCGAGTACATCCTTGCCGACGAGGCGACGTCCGCGCTCGACCCAGTTTCGAGCCGCATCGTCGAGGACTTGTTCGTAAAACTGAAGGAACAGTATTCAATCGTCATGGTGACGCACACACTCCGACAGGCACTGCGCATAGCCGATTACGTCGTGTTCATCTACATGGGCGAGATAATCGAGGTCGGCGAGGCAAAAGAAGTCTTCAACAACCCCAAGCACGAACTGACCAAGAACTATCTGCAAGGCACGATAAGTTGACCCAAAGGTTTCCACACACACATCATCAATATCTGCGGAATACAAGACCGAAACTTTCACAAAAAATTCGGTTTGTATTCCGCAATTTTTTTCCTAAATTCGCCAAGAAAAATTTTCGGTAAATTCCATATAATTCATAATTATGAAATACTTTTTCATTGGCATCGCCGGAGCAGGGATGAGCGCGATAGCGCAGTACCTCGCTGGCAAAGGACACAGCGTACAAGGCTCGGACAGGATTTTTCTCAAACCCGAAGGCGACGACAGCCGCAGGAAACTCGAAGCCGAGGGCATAAAATGTTACGTGCAAGGCGAGTCGAAGATAGACTTGACGACGGATTTTGTGGTAGCAAGCACCGCAATCGAGGACACCGTGCCGGAATACTCATTCGCCAAGCAAAACGGCATCAAGATACTGCACCGCTCGGATCTTTTGGCGGAAATATGCGACCAAAACCGCACAATCGCAGTCTCCGGCACATCGGGCAAATCGACCACTACCGCAATGATTTACAGCATATTGGAACAATGCGGACTTTCGCCGAGCCTCATCACCGGCGCAGGCCTCGCCAGACTTCAACAACAAGGCAAAATCGGCAACGCCGCTGTCGGCACGAGCGACCTGCTCGTCATCGAGACCGACGAATCCGACGGCACAATCGTAAAATACCACCCCGAAATCGGACTGATACTCAACGTCGACCGCGACCACAAGCCCATCGACGAACTCATGCCGCTGTTCCTCACATTCGCCGGCCATACCCAAAAGACATTAATCGTCAACTTGGACAACAAATACAGCGCGCGGCTTTCACGGAACCACGGCGACGATTTCAGTTGCAGGACTAAATGCAAAAACTTTGCGGAGGACTTCGCGCAAACGATGGACGGCATCAGTTTTACGAGCGACGGCACACGATTCCACCTACAGACCATCGGCCGCCACAACATGGAAAATGCACTCGCGGCCATCTCCGTGGCGCGGCTTTTTGGCATCGGCGACGACGACATCGCCCGCGCACTCGCCAATTACTCAGGCATTTACCGCCGCAACCGCATAATCGGCAGCCACGGCGGCATAACAATCATGGACGACTTTGCCCACAACCCCGCCAAAATCAGCGCGTCGCTCACGGCGTGCCAGGGAATAGCGGAAAGAGTAATTGCGTGGTTCCAGCCGCACGGATTCGCGCCGTCGCGCCTGATGAAGGACGAACTCATTGAAAAACTCACCGCGCTACTCCGTCCGCAGGACATCATCGTATTTTCCCAAATATACTACGCCGGCGGCACTGCCGACAAGTCGATTTCGGCGCAGGAATTTGCCGACGGCATCGCCCAAAACGGCAAAAATGCACTCTACATACCCGACCGCGCCGCCCTCCTGCCCTACCTCAAATCCACCGCCCGCCCCGGCGACCTGATTCTTTTGATGGGAGCGAGAGACCCATCGTTGGCAGAATTTGCAGAAAGCGTTAAAAATTGCATTATATAATAGAAAATAATATATAATGATAGTCAAAATGTAAATAAGACATTATAAAAAGACATAAACAGTATATCAAAATATAAGACGGTCAAATGACCGTCTTTTTTGTTTTATACATGCCCGCTAAACACAATATTCTGACAAACAAATAGTTACATAACATCACATTTACTAAAATTCTTAACATTATTTAACATTAATACAAAATCAGCCCCACAGATGCTTAAAATGGCGATTTTGGGGTAAAAAGCATCATAATTTTATATTGTTTTTATAGTGAAAATAATATAAAACGAAAAAAAGTTACAGAAAAATTTGCATAAAATAAAATAGCATTATAAATTTGCAACGTAATCAGAAAACAAGATTACAAAACAACAACAACTTTTTTATTAAACAACTTTATTAAACATTTTAAGAAAATGAGAACAATTAAACTTAAGTTGCCTTTCACCAACACTACGGGCATCGCCGACAGACACAGCAAACTCTTCCTCTGGGCGAAAACGTTGGTAAACAATGCAGTAGTCAAAATCATTGACGAGCAGCATTACGAGAGAGCAAGTTACATTGTGGTGGAAAACACCTACAAACCGACACCGGAAGCCTAACCAAGACTGACGGCCGCTCTCAAGAAAGCCCCGGAATCGACTTCCGGGGCTTTTTTTGTGCATATTGCAGAAAAATAATCCTAAAATATTTCTGACATTGAAGTTTTTTTGTAAATTTGCGCGGAAATACACAAAAAGGTTTTACGAAAACATAAATCTTAACAAGAACATGTCAGGACATAATAAATGGTCAACCATTAAGAGGAAAAAAGGCGCGTTGGACGCAAAGCGTTCGGCTACATTCTCACGCATCGCCAAGGAAATTGCAGTTGCAGTAAAGGAAGGCGGCCCCGATCCGGACGGTAATGCACGTCTGCGCACCGCAATCCAGAACGCGAAAGGCGTATCGATGCCTAAGGACAACATCGAGCGCGCAATCTCCAAGTCGGCTGGCGACGGCGTCAACTACCAGGAAATCACATTCGAAGGCTACGCTCCCGGTGGCGTTGCAATCTTCATCGAGTGCCTCACCGACAACAACAACCGCACCGTTGCTTCGATCCGTTCTATCTTCAACAAGCGCAACGGCTCGCTCGGAACTAACGGCTCGCTCTCATTCGTATTCGAACGCAAAGGCGTTTTCACAATCCCCGTACCCGCAGGAAAGGACGTTGACGAGTTCCAGATGGAACTTATCGAAATGGGCGCGGAAGACTTCGACGACGTTGTAGAGGACGAAGAAGGAGGCACAAAATCACTCGTTGCATACACAGCCATGGAAGGCTTCGCACCGTTCCAGAAGGCTCTCGACGAGGCTAAGATAACCGTAACAAACGCATCACTCCAGCGCATTCCCAACAACACTAAGGAACTCCCGACTCAAGACGGTGTCCAGGTGTTGAAGATGATTGACGCATTCGAGGAAGACGACGACGTTCAGGCTGTATACCACAACCTCGAAGTTACCGAGGAAATGGAAGCGGCAATGGAATAATGGAAAAAAATATTTCGGCACAATGACGAAACAGGCGGCAACTTCACATATTGGAGTACCGCCTGTTTTTTTATCAACATCAGTTCAAATCAAAAATCCTCACTTTTCATCGCCATATTCATACGGCACGTCGTCCCAGCCGTCTGACGGATAAGACTCACCGACATACTCGGGAACGTAATCTTCGTGCATATAGCCAGAAAGCGAGGTGCGGGCGTTGAGGAAAATATTGCCGGAGCCGCCAGTGACGTTGGACGGCAACTTGACATCGCCAGTGAGCGAATAATCGTCCTCAAAGTCAAAATACGAATCTGGTCCGCGCGCATTGAGCACTTTCAGGTAATAATACTCGTCCTCGGTGATTGAATACACATCGACGTCTTTCACCGAGCCACCGACAACCGGCTGTGGCACTGTGCCGACGGCGGATGCGTGTTGGTCGCCGTAGATAACGTCGATCTGCACACGGTCGCCAGGTGCAAATTTAGCCGAAATGGGATAGTCGCCGTCGTGGTACCACCGGAGAAATTTCTTTGCCAGTAGTAGTGAATGTGGTGTCGGCCTTGTCATAGTTGTCGCTGTACTTGTCACGGAGCGATGTCGTCTCGGGCGAAAAGTCATGGTAGATATAGTTTACGCCGAACTTGATGGAATGTTTTGGCGACGGCATGTAGTCGAAGTCGGAGGACGCGCCCCAGTCGGTTATGTGGGCGTGTGCTCAATCATTTTTACGGGGATGTCGAGGCTGCCCATGCCTGTGGAGGCTATGCCCGCTTCGGCTTTTTCGCCCACGACGAGCACTTCTTCGAGTTGGTTGTCGCTGGAAAGCAGGATGTTGATTACTGTGTCTTTGCTGAGGCTGAACTCCACGTTCTGCGGGTTGTAGCCGACATACGAGTAGCGCAGGTTGACTTTGCCTTTTGGCAGTGTGATGGAGTAGAATCCAAATTAGTTAGTTATCGTCCCCTGCGTCGTGCCTGTCTACTTTTTATCCAACTCAATGCGCCGGTCGACCATGATGCCCACGCAAGAGAGTTTCTATTATTGAATCCAACTCGCCAGCGAGCCTCACGTAATCATTCACTTGTAACGGACACGCGCTGAGGCTCTCCGACATTCCGCCTGGAATTATGGAGTGTGCCATCTCCTCCATCTCAATGCCCTTTTTGGTCAGACCCACAATCTGTTGACGCTTGTCGGAATCGCCCTTTTTGCGGGTCAGGATACCGGCTTTTTCCATGCGCTGGATAAGCGGCGTAACGGTGTTAGTCTCGAGGACGAGTTTTTTGGCGATGTCGTTTACCGGCTGCGGCGACTTCTCCCACAAGACCATCAGAACCAAATATTGCGGATATGTGATTCCAAGTTCTTGAAGCATAGGCGTATAAGCCTGAGTAATCAGCCGCGACGCCGTGTAGAGCCGGAAACAAATCTGATTGTCGAGTTTCAATTCAGGGTAAGCCATATCGTCAAAGCATTGAGATTATGTCGCTTTCGAGTTTTTCGGGCTTGGTGGTCGGGGCGTAACGCTTGATAGTCTCGCCGTCCTTGCCGATGAGGAACTTGGTGAAATTCCACTTGATTTTGCTTCCCAAAAGTCCCTTGGTCTTGCTTTTGAGGAACGTGAAGATTGGATGCCCGTTTTCGCCATTGACGTCTATCTTCTTCATAATCTGGAATGTAACGCCGTAGTTCAGTTGGCAGAACTCCTGAATCTCGCTGTCGGAGCCGGGGTCTTGCGAGGCGAACTGGTTGCAAGGGAAGCCGATTACAACCAAGCCCTTGTCCTTGAACTTTTGGTTCAACTCCTCCAAACCCTTGAACTGCGGGGTGAAACCGCACTTGCTCGCTGTGTTGACGATGAGCAGTACCTTGCCTTCAAACTCCTTGAAGTCCAACTCCTTGCCGTTGCTTTTCAATGCCTTGAAATCATAAATCTTAGCCATTTCTTTAAGTCTTTTAAAAGTTAATTATATCGTTTACGGCACAAAATTAGAAATTAAAATTTATATCGCAAGCGACATAAATGGCATTTTATGATTTTTTAACACGAAATTCAAGATTCCCCGGCAAATCCTTACACAACCGCGCAACTTCGACATATTCCTCATCATCAACGCCAACGACCGACACATTTCTATTAAGTAGCGCGTACAAAAATGGCACTTCGCCATATCGACAATTATTAAATATAACACAATCGCAAACTTCAATATTTTCAACAGATTGTTTATAATTATCTAAACCTTTTCTTACAGACAAATAGACATCAGCACCTTTGTAAAGATAATTACTTAAAATCAACTTTTTTAAGTAATCAACCGCCTCGACTTCACGCGCGAAACTGCTGTACAAATCCATAAAATAATGTCGGAAATTACGTGAAGTCTCCAAGATGTTGTCTGCAAAAAGTTCACTGTCAGGCTGTTGAATAATTTTGTGAACGCGGATAGTTATCGAACCCTCGCGGATAAAAAGTTCACGTTTTGGATACACATGACCGGCACCGTGAATGAAAACCGGCGTGACTGGCAGACCGAGACTTTTGGCAAGGAAGAACGCGCCCTGATGAAAACGGTGGATTTTTCCATCGGTGCTGCGTGTGCCTTCTGGAAAAACCACAACCGAAAATCCAGAATCTACAAACGGCTTAAGACGCTCAGACAGAACGCCATAGCCGAGCGAAACCGGATAAAAATCCGCATTTTTGATGACCTTGCCATAAAAAGGATTATTCTGCTGGCTGTCATTCGTGACAAACAAAAGGTCCGGGTGCAGCGTCATCAGACACAGCACATCGAACGACGAACTATGGTTGGCGATAATAATAGAAGGCGTTGTAAAGTCAAAGCCAAACGGATTTTCGACTTTAAACGGAACGCCAGGAATAAAATGCGTCATCCTCGCAATACACTGCATGAAACGGTGGAACTTTTTCTTGTCACTTATTTTATTAGTCATAAATAACGACCTGATATACAAGACGAAACAAGCCGTCACAAAAACCATAAAATAAACACAAGAAAAGACCATTCGTTTGAGCGTATAAGGCGCGTGACGCAGGGAGCCGTCACGCTTTTTAATGAGCCAGTCGAACAACAGCGGCGGAAAAATGAACGACGCTGCGACGACCGAAAACATGCCGATGACGACAACGACACCAAGCGACGACATCGCCGGATGTTTTGAAAAAATCAGCGAACCGATGCCGACAAACATGATTAACGAACTGATTGCCACGCTGTTCTTAAACGATTTGAGCACACGTTTTCCCCGCGCATATTCGTACATCAAACCTTCTGTCATAAAAACAGCGTAATCGTCGCCCTGACCAAAAATAAAAGTCGCAAGAATGATATTGACGATATTGAACTTAAAATCAAACAGATACATCAACCCAAGAATCCAAAACCAACTTACTGTCAGCGGAACAAACGAAATCAAACTCAACTCCAACCTTCCGAATGAAACCGTCAGGAACACAAAAACTATAAAGCCGGCCGCAAAAAGCACAAAATTAAAATTGTCGTTCAACATTTCCATAAACGACTGACTGACAATTCGTTCATCATAGACGACGACATCGCCACAACAGTTTTGGATAGTCGAAACGACTTCGGCGGCATCATCAGGACGCACCTTAAGAATAGTCACCACCGCCACCCTACCGCCATCCGCATGGACATATCCGCTGAGCGCGTCATGTATCAATGGCGAAAACGCAGCAGTGTCCAACGGCGCAAAATCTTTGTCAATCAACTCGTTAAAAGGAGCGAACAAATCGGCGCGTAGTTTTGCAGAATCGAGACCAACCGCCAAAAGATTCTTTATGGAATCGCGCCGTGACGCCATATAATCGTTCCAACGATCGATTTTCATGCATTGGCGGCTAAGCGATGGAAGGTACTCCCCTACCCCGGACTTCTTGATAATCAATCTTTTATCTATCAACGAATCAATGCCCGCAGACGCAGATTCATGCCTGAGCAACGCACTTTCAAAATCAACGCCAACAGCCGTCACAAAAACCGAAACTGCCGTGTCGGAGTTCAACAGTGTGAAGGTATGTGCCGCCTCTTTGCTCAAAGGCTCGTCCATATAGTTGATATTGTGGAGGTTAGAGTCGAACTCGGTCTTAAATCCAAAATACACGAGAACCGGTGTCACGACAAGGACAGGAATCACAAAACACTTTTTGCGCAAAAAGTCAAACGAAAAATCAAAATTCTTAAAAATATTACCCTTTCCATCGACATCGACTTTCCTGACAAAATGCGGCAAGAAAATTAATGTGAACAAAATACTGGCAATCAATAATATACCACCCACAAAGCCCAAATCGCGCAATGCTTTCGACCCGGCGAACATCAACGAGAAAAACGCCGCGACAGTTGTCACATTACCAGTCACAAGCGGCGAGACAATTTCGCGCATATTCTGCCTGATGTCGCCGCTATGATAAAGGTGAGTGATGAAATGCAACGGATAATTAATGGCAATGCCAGTGAATACGGAGCTGATTCCCAATGCGATAAGTGAAATCTTCCCAAAGAACAGCCATGCCGCCGCGCCAGCAGCCATGAAACCGAAAATCAGCGTGAAAGTCATCCAAAAAAGATTGCCGACATTGCGAATCGAAAACCACAAAATCACCGCGATAAGGACAATCGACAACAACGTCGTCAAAACCGTATCATGCTTGATTTGGCGCGAGTTACACACAGCAATCACTGGCGCGCCGAACAGCGAAACCGAGATTTCGGGGTATTCATCGGCGATTGTCGCAGCGTTTTCCGTCAGCCGGTCAACGATTTTGCCATTGACATCGGACTCGCTCATGCCAGTCGGCGAATCGAAAAAGATCACACCGCGCCTCATCTCCGGCTCGAAGGCATGGCCATTTATAAAACTGTAACACTCGGCAGGACGAAAATCACGCAAACCATTGAGTTTGTGGACAAAAAGACCAAGCGGGTCAACCTTCACAGCATTTTTAACGTATGACGGTACGGGCGCGGAGAGGAGTTTTTTGTCAGTGGAAAGCGCGTCGACAGCGTGACGGACAGTCAGGAGCGAATCGGCATGAAGATAATCCGCCTCATCGACAAACAACGGAATATTTTGCTGAATAAAACCTGACAACGCGAAAATTTTGCTTTCGTCATACCCCGCATTAAAGCCATCGAAAAAGCCGTCACGGTCATTGTCGACAAGATTGGAAGCATACTTGTCCATGCAGGACGCAATACGGTCAGGGTCGAATATGGAGTCGTTGGCGGTAAAGAAAACCATTATTTTAGAATTGCCAGAGGCCTCGGACACAAAACTGTTGACAGTCGAATAGTCATCGCCCACCGGCAAAAAATCCGAAATGTCCTCACTGAAATCGAGTTTGGACAAGCATAATGCAAATATTGAAACCAATAATGACAACAAACAATATAACAACCATTTGCGTACAGAGAAAAAATCAAATATTTTCAAGAAAATCCCTGCCAAAATTCACCTCCCAAATTTTTTCATGACATAATGGATGAACATCGACGGATAGCCGTATATGAACGCCACAAAAGTAAAAATTGTATTCAAGACACTGATTCTCGTGAAATCGCGTCCCGGTCTGAAACTCGAAACCCTCTCCTCGCGCTCGGGATAATACACATCTATCGGAACGCTCTGGATTTCAACACCTTTCCATGCGCACCGCACAAGCATTTCGAGTTCGGTCTCGTATTTTGACGAAAAAATGTGCATGTCGGCGACCTCGCTAAGAGGATAAAGCCTGAAGCCAGTCTGCGTGTCCGGCAGACGGCGGAGCGTATGGACTGCAAACCAAAAGTTCGAAAACTTATTTGCGAACCCGCTGCCTTGCGTCAAAGGCTTGCCGTCCAAAGACCTCGCGCCAACTATCAGTGAACCAGGGTGTTTCTCTATTGCATCGGCAAACTTGAACAGGTCGGCGGCATTATGCTGACCGTCGCTGTCCATCGTCACGGCATACCTGAATCCGAGTTCGACGGCCTTCTTGAACCCAGTCTTCAACGCAATGCCCTTGCCCTTGTTTTCCGAATGGCGGATGACAGTAACACGTTGGGAATAAGGCTCTAAAATCTCGTCGGTATTATCAGGGGAACCATCATTGACGACAATGACATCACAGACCACCTTAAGCACCGAGTCCAAAACCCCGGGCAAAAACTGGGCATTTCGGTACGTAGGAATCACAACGCAAATCCCTAAGTCACTGAATTCATTATCTGTCACTGTCTCCGTCATCGTCAACAACAAAAAAATTTATCTAAGCAACAAAAATGTCCCCGAGACAATCAGCGCAAGCCCTATCCACCTCGTCACCGGCACGACTTCATGGAACACGACCACCGAGGCAATCATCCCGAACACATAACTAAAACTTACCAAAGGGTATGCCACAGAAAACTCGTAGTGTTTCAGGATATAAAACCACAGCAGCGACGCCGCGCCCATACAAATTCCACAATACAGGAACGGCCAGTTTGTCAGATAGTTGCGGATAATGGGCCAGGTGAACGAAAATTTTGGCGCACGTTGCATGGCGACCTTCAGGAAGACCTGACCGCCAGCCAGCAACGCCGACTGCATCAATGACAATATCAAAAGCCTAAACATTTTCGCTATTCTTTGATAAATAATCTTTCGTAATGACCTCAGCGCGGGCCCAAAATTTGCCTTTGTCTTCATCAACAATGCCCAAAATTACCGCGCTATTATTGCCGAGCATATCGCGGCAAATATTCATAACCACCTCTTTGTCAAGGTCATAAATCACATACAATCCTGATTCGCCTTGGAAGCCATGCCTGATGCACACCTCGCCACACAAAATATTGGGCAAAGTATAGACGAAAATCGACGGGCTCGGGAAAAAATCGTCGTCATCCTTGATGGTTTCCTCAAACTGACGGTCGGTGGGCAGCGACGCCTCGGCACTGAAAAAGACAACGCCAGTGGTCTTCGGGTCGAGCGAACCTTCAAAATCCAACATCAACCTTTCCACAGCCAAAAAACCGACTTTGGTCATATCGTCCATCTTGAAAAACTTAGGGTAACTGAGATGCATATCACGATAAATCCACGGAAGATAATCGCCGTCCTCAGCCTGAACGTATGCAACTTTATGTCCGTCCTTGTCGGGCCAACAACGATAACTGAATTTTAAATTCATTTGACACCTCCTTTTTTGAACAGCGCAGCAGCATTGACACCGCCAAAACCTGAAATCAGTTTTACGAAATATTCCTTGTCCGTGGCGACGCTCTCCGTGGCGACATTAAGCGGGCGCGACGTTCCAAGTTGCTCATATCCAATGGTTTTGAGTATAGTGCCGTCGAGGATTGAATATTTGGCGATGACAGTTTCCAATACACCCGCCGCGCCGAGCGTGTGGCCGAAATAGCCTTTGTAAGCATTGACAGGAGTTCCGCCAAGTCCAGCACGGTCGAGGGCGACAGACTCCATCTCGTCGTTGAATATAGTAGCCGTGCCATGCGCATTGACGAATGCAATTTGCTCTTTGTCAAAATCATTGATGATGTCATTTAAAGCATTGGTCAAACCATCGGCAGTACGTGACGGGCTTGAAATATGGTAAGCGTCGTTGCGGATAGCCCCCTTTATGAACTGCACGTTTTGGGAGTCGCCGTCGGATTTTTTTAGTATCACAGTCGCAGCAGCCTCGCCAAGATTAAGCCCATTGCGGTCGATGTCGAAAGGACGGCATGGCTTGGGCGACAGCGACTTGAGGCTCATGAATCCTGAAAGCACAAATTTCGAAACCACATCGACACCGACAACGACGGCATATTTAATGCGCCCGGCCTCCAATTCACGGCTTGCAGTGATTATGGCGTTAAGTCCCGAAATACAAGCATTTGAAATTGTAAGTGGCAAAGTCTTATTGCCGAAATGCGACGCAATGAGTTTGGCAGTATTGTAAAGATACAATTTTGGCGAATTGTCGACGCCCTCGTCCAAAAGTCCGACATTGCCCTTGGTCGTCGAAAGTAAAAACTTGACATCGGACTGCGACGCATCTATCCCGGCATTTTCGATGGCACTCTTCGCAGAAATCAACGCCATTTTTTCGAGCCGTGTATATCCGCCATCGTCACCGACAAATAACCTGAACTCATTGTCAATCAGCGCATCGTCAATTTTACTGCACGAAATTTCACCGTCAACGCCAAACATCGAGCCATACGTGCGTATGCCCGACTTCCCGGCCTTGACATTAAGGTAATTCTCCTCGGATGTCGTTCCAAGCGGCGAAAATATGTTGTCAGAAACGATTTCTACCATCTCACTTCTCTCTAAAAAATTCAAAAAAGTTGAACCATTGGCATTTGTTAGCCATCACTTGTTCCTCCAGCATCGCGACATATCGCCGAGCCATCGACTCTGCCTTTTGTTTTGAGGACTTTTGAGTGTCATCCGGCTCCACGCGCCTTACGACGGCACGGTAGCGGTACGCTGATTTTCTGAACACAAATACCGCCAAGACCGGCACGCCGCGTATCGCCGCTACTGCAAACGGCCCGACTGGGAAGTCCGCCTCCGCCTTGCCAAAATTGCACGTGACACTCTTACTGCTGCCGAAAATCCTGTCCGCCGGCATCGACACAATCCCGCCCTCGCGCAATCCCTCGTCAATCTTGAACAAATGGGACATGTCGTCCGTGACCGCCACCATCTCGACATTGTTCTGCGACAATTGGGCATGACGCTGGTACTGCAAGACAGCGCCTTCGCCGCCGAATACAAGCGCGTAAATCTTCTTCACGTCCTGCCGCAGCAAATAGCCGCAGATTTCGAAGTTGCCGGTATGTGAACCGACCATCATAAATCCGCCGGGCTTGACCATGAGCGCGTCAAAATTCTCCACGACGCCGTCTTTCTCGACCTTGAACTTCGCCTTCTGACCCGCATAGACAGCAAACCTGTCCAGCAAAACCTTGCCAAAGTTAACATAGTCGCGCCAAGTCCCGCCCAAAGCCTTCCAAAAGCCGTATCCGTGGACTTGCCGGAAATAGCGCATGATGGCTCTCCTACCCTTTCCGCCAAACAATATGTAGAACGGAATGACAAGGTACATAATGGCATATCCGACCCTGACGTCGCAATGCCTGAAAAGGAAGATGAGCGACCTTTGCCCAAAATTTCCACCGCCAGTCACGCCTGCCCACTTGCCGGATGTTGTGTTCGCCATGTCCAATCGTTATGTTATTGAGCGCCGTCGCCAGAAGCAGGCTTGTTCTTGTTCTTCTTTTTGCCGCTATTGCCATTCTTGGGCGCATTGGGCTGGGCGGCAGGCTGCTGTGCGGCGGCGTTGGGCTGCGCTGCGGCGTTATTGTTGTTCTTCTTTTTCTTCTTCTTGCGCTTTTTGTTGTCAAAACGGTTGATAGCATCGTCGCCGACGGCGTTCTTGTAGTCGTTGTTTGGCGCGGTGGGCGCATACGAGGATTCGTTGGCGTTGTTCTTGTCGTTAATGAGCAAGGTGTCGGGCTTTTTGCCTTCTTTGTTCATCGCAATTATCTCCTTCACGCGGTCTATCGGCACGACAGTGATGTTGACGGACGAATGTGGGTCATAACTGTACCACATCACGCGCTTGAAGATGTCGGTCTTCTGGTGGTAAGCCAGACCGTCCATCGTCTCAAGCGGCTGGCGGACATTCGGGAAGTCCTTTTGTGCGTCGATGTACGCGTCGAGTTCGTAGTTAAGGCAACATTTGAGTTTGCCACACTGACCGGCGAGTTTCTGCGGGTTGAGCGACAGTTCCTGTTGGCGTGCGGAGTTTGTAGTGACTGACACAAAGTTAGTTATCCACGTCGTGCAACATAGCTCGCGTCCGCACGGGCCGATGCCGCCTATGCGCCCGGCCTCCTGCCGCGCGCCGATTTGTTTCATCTCGATGCGGATTTTGAACTCGTCAGCCATGATTTTGATGAGTTCGCGGAAGTCCACGCGCTCGTCGGCGATGTAATAGAAAATCGCCTTTGTGCCGTCGCCCTGGAACTCGACATCGCCGATTTTCATGTTAAGTTTGAGCGACTCGGCTATTTGTCTTGAACGCAGCATCAGACCGTCCTCGCGGGCGATGACCTGTTTCCACTTTTCGACGTCGGATTTCTTGGCCTTGCGGTATATCTTCTTAAAATCCTGCTGTGGGGATAGCCGCGCGCGCTTTAACATGCACAGTATCAATGGCCCCTTTGCCGACACGACGCCGATGTCATGTCCGGGCGAGGCTTCGACAGCGACCATGTCGCCGATTTCGAGCTCAAGGTTGTTGGTGTTGCGGTAGAAGGCCTTGCGCGTGTTCTTGAACCTGACTTCTACGATGTCATAATACGAACCTGGCACCGGCGGAATGTCGGCGAGCCAGTCGCGGATGTCGAGTTTGTTACAACTGCAAGTCCCCATGCACGAGGCGCAGCCTTCCTGGTTGACCTCCTTGCTGGTAATCTTGATTTTGGAACATCCTCGCTGTATGTTTTTATAATCGTCTAATTCTTCCATTTTTGTTTATAAATCCATATATGTAGAGCCGTCAGCTTCGCTTCATGCGGAGTTGCGACGATATTTTGATGGCGATGTCGGTGAATACCAACTTGCCGTATGCGTTTCTTTCAATGTTCGAGCTCGCCTCGGACAGTATTTCCGAAATCTGAGCCACATTGCCCTTGTGGATGAACTGTGCGAACTTCGACGCAAAAGTCATCTCCGTCGGTGTCATCCTTACCAAGTCGGGGCTGACGCTGCTGAGCATGAAACACTCCCTGACCATGCGCTGGCAATAGTCGAAAAACTGTTTCTGCTTTTCCCTGCCCAGTTTGCTGAGGGTGTCGGACAGTTTGATTATCTGGTCGAATTTGAGCGAATAACTGTCCCTCATCAGCGACGTGAACAGGTCGAACTCCGGTGTCGTGCCGCCGTCATGGAGCTGTCCAATTACCTCGACAGCAGTCATGTAGTTGCCGTCGGCAAGCGTCGCCGCGCTCTGTACCGTAGCGTCCGGCGCGTCCGGGAACTCCTTCTTAAGCGAAGACACGATGTCTTCGTATTCCGGGCGGTCGATCTTGATGAGTTGGGTCCTTGAGCGTATGGTCGTCAGTATCATCTCCTCATTCTCCGACACAAGCAGGAACAAAGTCTTTGGCGGCGGCTCCTCAATCATCTTGAGGAGTTTGTTCGCGCAGACTTCGTTCATCTTCTCCGGCATCCATATAACCATCACTTTGTACTCGCCCTCGAATGTCTTAAGGCTGAGTTTGCGGATGATTTCCTGGCTTTCCTGTGCGTAGATGGAGCCCTGGGCATTGTCACTGCCAATAAAGTCGTACCAACCTTCGAGGCTGTGGTAGTTGCGCTGCGCCACGAACCTACGCCACGAGTCGATAAAGTTGTCCGACACCGGCGCGGAGTCGCTCGACTTCAACTTGACAACCGGATATACGAAATGCAGGTCGGGGTGGATGAGTTTCTGGTACTTCTGACACTGCGGACATACGCCACAACTGTCTGTGTCAGTCCTTTCCGGGCAAGAGATGTACTGCGCGTATGCAATGGCCAATGACAGTTTTCCACAGCCCTCGGGACCGAGAAACAATTGGGCATGGCTTATACGGTTCTCCTTAACTGTCTGTATAAGAAGACTTTTGATATGGTCATGTCCCTGTATGTCCTTGAACTGCATTTTGCTCGAGTATAATTAAACACGGCAAAGTTACGAAAAAAAAGTGTTTCGCACAAAAATACATTCTTAATGTAAGGATAATTTTTTAATTTTGCAGCATAGAATACAATCATTCAACGCATAAAACTATGGAACCGACAGCATATAACGGACTTATGGATTTTCTGTGCAACACTTTTGCACCGGCCGACCTGAAGCGCATGGGTGAACAACTCATCGGCTATGCCAAGCAGAAAGAAGACGAGGAGGAATTGTTCCGCCCCTACACGATGGAGGAAGTCAACGCACTACTCGACGAGGCGGAAGCTGACTTCGAGGCAGGAAGAGAATTCAAATAGCCGCATTTTGGGACTGCCGCAAAGACCCAGTTGCCCAAGCAGCACAAGTGGAATAAAAAAAGGGGGATTGCCCAAAAAGGCGTTTTTTGTGTAGGGCTGGGGCAATGCCCCAGCCCTACAATAGCCTCAAATGGCATATATGCTATGGTGTGGCATTGCCGCAATCCCATTTTGGACAGACCCATTTATACTTTTCAATTAGAATCAATACTTGAACGAACTTCCCGACAGGAACTCGCGCAATATCGACGTCGGCGGGATTTCAGCATCCGGGAACTCCCTGAAATACGACAAGAACTTCAACAGCATCCTCGCCTCGGCATACTCCGGGGTGTTCTCACTCACACTGCGCAATAGAGGCTCGGCATATTTCTTAATGACACCAAGCTCGTATGGCAGGGCAGAATTGAACATCACGTCCGCCTGCTCCTGGAACGGGAAGATATTGCGCTCCTCGCCACGCCTGACGTCCGGCCAACGCCTGATGGTTTCCTGTGCAGAATATCCACGGTACTGGTAGTCGCGGATTATGCGGCGCAGGAGACGGTTGTAGGTCGTGGGAATGCGGTTATGGGAGTCGATGCCAGCCTGCGTAAGGGCAGAAACATAGATTTTGAACTTCCTGTCGGCAGGAATCATATTGCTCATCGCCGGATTGAGGCCGTGGATGCCCTCGACGACAAACACCGTGCTCTCGTCGGCAGTAAGGTATTCGCCACGGTACTCGCGCCTTCCAGTCTGAAAATTGTAGAACGGCATCTCGACACGCTTCCCGTCCATCAGGTCGAGGATGTCCTTGTTGAACTGCTTATAGTCCACAGCCTCAAGGCTTTCAAAGTCATAGTCGCCCTTCTCGTCACGCGGTGTGTCGACACGGTTCACAAAATAATTGTCCAACGAAATCTGAACCGGCTTAAGTCCAGCCACGGCGAGCTGGACACATAGCCTGAGCGATGTAGTCGTCTTGCCGGACGACGACGGGCCTGCGATAAGCACAAGCTTGATGTTACCGGCCTGCTTAATGCGGTCGGCGATTTGCGCAATTTTCTTCTCATGCAGAGCCTCGCCAACCTTGATGAGGTCGCCGCCGCGTCCATCTTCAACTATTTTGTTGAGCGGCGCGACAGTGGCCACTCCAAGAAGCTTGACCCACGCCTTGTGCTCACGGAAAATCTCGAACAACTTTGGCTGCATCTCCAACGTCTCGATTTCAAAATTATCAATGTCAGTCGGATAGCGCAACAACATGCCGTCATAGAACGGAATGATGTCGAACTCGCTGACCATGCCAGTGCATGGCATCATGTAGCTCGAATAGTAATTCTCATAGCCGCCGAGCGTATATATCGACGAGAAGAATATGCCACGGTTAAGGAGCATCTGAGCGGTGTCGTCCTGTCCACGCGCCGCGAACAGCTTGGCCGCATCGGTCGACAGGACCTCGCGACGCTCGAAAGGCAAGTCAGCCGCCACAATCTCCACCATGCGCTTCTTAATGTCCTTCACAAACTGCTCGTCCGGCTTAAAATCCGCGCCGTCCTTTGCGCGCAACTCGCAGTAAAGTCCCTTGCTGATAGAATGCTCGACGGTCACGTTCAACTCCGGCGCAACGTCGTGCACAGCCTTTGCCATGATGAAACTGAGCGAGCGGCGGTACATGCGCTGGCCATTGGAACTGTTGACATCGAAAAACTCGACAACCTTCGGCTTGTAGACAGTGTAACTGAGCTCCCTCACACAGTTATTGACAAGCGCGCCCACAATCGGATGCTCCATCTCGACATCAAACATCTTGACGACCTCTGAAAGGCTCGTGCCAGGCTCACACTCCATGTTTGAGCCGGTATTGACACAATATATTTCTATTTTCTTGTTGTTCATAATAAAAGACTTGTTAATATCACATTAGCGAAACAAATATATGAAAGTTTTTTTGAATGGCAAAAAAACAAATCGTAAATTTGCATCAGACATTAAAACTGAAAAACATGAACCCGCCAGTAATCATATTCGCCTACAACCGGCCGCAACACCTGAAACGGCTCGTCGAGAGCCTGTCGACAAACGAAGAATGTCGCGACACAGACCTTATAATATATGCCGACGGCGCAAAGACACCCGGCGACAAGGACGTTGAAGAAGTAAAATCCACAATCCAAAAAATAAACGGATTTAAGAGCGTCACGCCAATATTCCGCCCTAAAAACATGGGACTCGCCTCAAACATCATCGACGGCGTCAGCAAGACAATACATGAATTTGGCACAGCCGTTGTGCTTGAAGACGACTTAGTTGCAACGCCACACCTAATGCGTTACATGAAGCAGGCCTTAGACCATTATAAAGACTCGGACATATTCTCCATCGCCGCCTATACGCCACAAGTCACCCTGCCCGACGGCTACGCATACGACACATACCCAATGATGAGAAACTGTTCCTGGGGCTGGGCGACATGGAGCGACAGATGGGACATGGTGGACTGGGACGTTAAAGACTTCGACACATTCTTCGCGGACGACACCGCCGTCAAGGACTTCAACAAAACCGGCAACGACCTCAGCACAATGCTCCTCAAACAGCGTCAAGGCATAATCCAATCGTGGTCGATAAGATTCTGTTACGCCGCGTTCCGTCTCCAAAAGCCCACAATCTACCCCGTGCGCTCCCTCGTCACAAACGGCGGCGCGGACGGCTCCGGCACAAACGTCGGCAAAACGTCAAAATACAACACCGCGACATTCGAAGGACTCGAAGAAAT
Source organism: uncultured Bacteroidales bacterium (assembly GCA_905234655.1). Lineage (GTDB taxonomy): Bacteria > Bacteroidota > Bacteroidia > Bacteroidales > UBA3824 > UBA3824. The sequence continues at coordinate 41,384 of CAJOJG010000007.1, read as the reverse complement.
ACGCTTTTGCGACGACAAAGAACCCGCCCCACAAACCCTGCAATCCTTCCGTCGCACATACGACACATCGCTCCAACGCCGCATAATAAACTACATCAAAAGAACGGCATGGTTGGCAAGGCACAAATAAAAAAACCAGTCCTGAACGAACTGGCTTGCTATATTTAGTAGCGGGAACAGGACTCGAACCTGTGACCTTTGGGTTATGAGCCCAACGAGCTACCAACTGCTCCATCCCGCAGTGTATATACTGCTTTCTTAAAAGACGATACAAAAGTAGCGCGAAAAAAAATAATCTCCAAATTTTTCGGCAACTTTTTTCACAAAATCTCAATTATTTAACATAAAGCCGCCATAAGTTAAATTATTGTTAGTTTTGGCGGCGACTTTGGAAATTTTAGCAGCAAATAGTAATTTTGCAGATTGAAAAACTTGAAAAAAACACATTGACCGATATGGTATATTTCAAAAGCAATGTCAAAAGGCGCAAGTCGCCGTCCATGCTTAAATGGGCTATATACGCAGTAGTGCTTATAGCCGCACTTTTCATAATGATACCGAAGTTACTGATACACAAGGCAAACGGCATCATACAAAAAGAAATCCCCGAAGGCAAGCCCTCAGCGGACTCCCTGCCCAAAGGAGAAATCTTCACGGCGTACAACCTGCTCAAAGTCGCAGGCTTCTTCCCCATCGGCGAAGACAAAGCCAAGGAAGGGCAACAACTTATCCTCAACTATTACTTTCCGCTATTCAAAGCCGACTACGACCGGCTCAAATTTGCATGCGTCGACAACGCGATTTCGTACCTCAAGGCAGAGGGCAAAACTCCGGCAGACTCCATTAATATAAAGGCGTTAGAAACCGAATGGCGCAGGCACCCCGACGAGGACGCGCTCGAAGACTTCCGCTCAAAGTGGGACACGTACCACAAATATTTTGCAAAGTCGCTGCCCGAATACCCAAGGTTCATCGACGCGCAGCACATTTTTTAACACGGGAAAAAAGCAAGTATAAAACCTTATAAACAAAAATGAAAAAGTTTATTCTGACACTCGCGCTCGCAGCAGGCACATTGGCGGCAAGCGCGCAGACCGACGAGGTGGCCAAAGACGTTGCCGGCCTCGCCACAAAGTCCAAAGAAAAAGTAACCGCAGACAGCGCAAAGCCCTGGAAATTCAACGGCATGCTCTCGCTCACAGCATCACAGACATCGCTCAAGAACTGGGCGGCGGGCGGCGACCAACAGATCGGCGTCAACATCCTCGGAAACCTCAACGCCAACTACGCCAAGGACCGCCACTCATGGCAAAACTCAATCCTCTGCCAGTACGGCGCGCTGCGCCTCATCGACGAGAACGACGAGTTCCGCAAGACTGACGACAAGTTCCAGTTCGCATCAAAATACGGCTACGCCCTCAGCAAAAAATGGTACTACTCCGCCATCTTCGACTACAAGTCCCAATGGGCAAAAGGCTGGACATACAACGACTCCTACATCGACAAAGCCCACGAGAACGAAACCGGCCCCTACCGCACCCGCCAGTCGAGCTGCTGGTCGCCATTGTACCTGACATACACAATCGGTTTCGACTACCAGCCCAACGAGAACTTCTCCATCTACCTCTCGCCCCTCTGCGGCAAGACGACAGTGGTACTTAACGACGACCTCGCATACGCAGGCGCATTCGGTGTCGAAGACAGCTCGCACGTCCGCACTGAGATTGGTTGGTACATGAAAGCCAACGCCTCGTTCAGCCTCACGAAACAGGCAAGCCTCAACACCAACATCACCTTGTTCCAGAATTACAAGGACGGCGGCTTCCTCGACGAGGTGGACGTCGACTGGAACCTCATCCTCACCTTCCAAATCAACAAATGGCTGGCGTTCAGTTTCGTATCCGAGTTGATATACGACGAGGACATCACCATCGCCGACAAAGACGACGAGCCACACAACTCCCTCGTCCAGTTCAAGGACGTAATCGGCGTGGGCTTGACGTTCAAATTTTAGTTAATGCATAATTCATAATCGCCACCCGGCAGAAAACAATTCATAATTGCCATCCGGCAGGGTAAAATAAAAAAACATAATTCATAATCTACATCAGAGGTTACGAATTATGTTTTTTTGTTATGTATCGTCAATCAGATGCGCTCACGCGGAAGCCCAATTATGAATTATGCATTATGAATTATGCATTAAAACTATTTCAGCAAAATCGAGAACGTGCTTTTCTTGGCGAACATGACCATCTGGTCGGTAGTCTTATTACGGATTTGAACCTCCCACCAGCCTGGGCGGGGATTGGCCTTCGAGCAGACCATCTTCACATAGCCATCCTTATCGGCGTTGGAAGGGTCGACGACGACAGTGTTCAATCCCATGAACGTGCGGCGGGTGCTCATATAATAATACCACTTGACCTCGAAAGTCACAGAATCCTTGTTAATCGCCTTCAACTCGTCGGAAGTGAAAGTACATACAAGGCTCACAGGCTGGTAACTCTCACGCAGGCTGCGCGAGACGTTGGCATCGACAACGGGCAATAACTTCGTGCCCTCGTTCTCGGCGACAGCGTCAGTTATGACCTCGCCACCATTGGACCACGCCAAGTGAATCTGCGTCTGCGCCGTACATACGCCGCATAACGACATGAACACTACTAATATAATGCAAATCTGTTTCATCTCAATATACTCTGAATTATATTCCATATCAGTAATTGACAATAGACTGCAAATACTGTTCCATTTGAAAAACAGGCGACTTCCGCAAAAAAATGAAATTTTTAACACAAAATAGTTGATTTTTTTATAGGGTATTGAAGAGTTTATGTGTTAAATAAGTAGAAAAAGTAAAAAACAGCATTTATAAACACACTTAAATACGAAAAACCATGAATACCAACGAAACAGTAAAATTCATCGAGAACAACATCACTGAAATGGAAGAGACAATCTCCTTGGAGGAGACTATCGCGACACTCGCAATGGACTCGGCCGACGGCTGGTTCTAACCAATTGATAATTAACAATTGACAATTGACAATGCCATTATCTATGACATTAAGTCAATTGTCAACTATTAATTGTCAACTGTCAATTGTCAACTGTCAATTCATTAAAGTATCAACATCGCGTCGCCGTAATCGCCGAACATGTATTTTTTCTTGATGGCCTCGGCGTATGCCTCCATGAGGAAGTCGAACCCTGCGAATGCGGCTGTGGACATCAGCATCGTCGAAAACGGCTGATGGAAGTTTGTGATAAGCGCATTAGGGACGCTGAACTCGTAAGGAGGAAAGATGAACTTGTTAGTCCAGCCATCGAAGGGCTTTAACGTTCCATTAGTCGACACCGAGCTTTCCAACGTCCTCAGCGATGTTATGCCGACGGCACAGACCTTCTTTTCCGCTTCCTTGGCATTATTGACAATCTCAGCGCAACGCTCGTCGACGAAAATCTGCTCCGAATCCATCTTATGCTTTGTCAAGTCCTCGACATCCACGCTACGAAGATGCCCGAGCCCCATGTGCAATGTGATTTCCGCAAACTGAACGCCGACAATCTCGAGCCTCTTAAGCAAGTTTTTGTTGAAATGGAACCCAGCCGCCGGCCCCGCCACCGCGCCCTCGTGCTTGGCGTAGATAGTCTGGTAACGCTCCTCGTCGAGCGGCTCGACAGGACGGCGGATGTACTTTGGCAATGGCGTCTCGCCAAGACCGTAGAGCAGGCTCTTGAAGTCGTCATACTGTCCGTCAAACAAGAACCTCAACGTCCTGCCGCGCGAGGTGGTGTTGTCGATTACCTCGGCGACAAGGCTGTCGTCCTCGCCGAAATAGAGCTTGTTGCCGATGCGGATCTTGCGGGCGGGGTCAACGAGGACATCCCAAAAACGCTGTTCCTTGTTGAGCTCGCGAAGAAGGAACACCTCGATTTTCGCGCCGGTCTTCTCCTTGTTGCCATACAGGCGGGCGGGGATTACTTTGGTGTTGTTGAAGACCATCACGTCGCCGTCGCTGAAACACTGCCACAAGTCCGAAAATTGCTTGTGCTCGATGGTGCGCTTCTTGCGGTCGAGCACCATGAGTTTCGACCCCTCGCGGTTTTCGGCGGGATACTGCGCTATGAGCTTTTCTGGCAGGTCAAATTTAAATTTAGATAACTTCATCTAACTTTACAAAATTCTATAATGAGTTATAACTTATTAAAGTAATGCCTTTAAGAGCAACTGCAAAGTTAAGCATTAATTCTGAGATTCTTGCAATTTTTTCTCAAAATCTTCTATCGAAATCGCATTTTTTATAGATATTTCGCCAATCCGTGTCCGCCGCAGCCCCGCGAGGTAGCCGCCTACGCCGAGCCTTGCGCCGATGTCGTTGGCGAGGGAACGGATGTAAGTGCCTTTGCTGCAATGTACCCGCGCACGGAACTCCTTGGTTTCGTCGTTCCAGTCGAGGATTTCGATTGCGAATATCTCTATCATCGTGGGGCGCATCTTCACTTCGTCGCCGCGTCCCTCGTGCGCCGCCACGAATGCGCGCTCGCCGTTGATTTTTTTGGCGGAATACACCGGCGGATATTGCTGTTGAGAGCCGGCAAAGGTCTTCAAGCATTGCTCCACCTGTTCGCGTGTAATGTGCTTTGCGTCAACGAAATTAGTCGGCTCTGTCTCGAGGTCAAAACTTGGCGTGGTAGCCCCGAGCCTGATGGTGGCGACGTACTCCTTGTCGTGGTCTTGGAAGGTGGTGATTTGCTTGGTCATCCGCCCGGTGCAGACGATTAGCACGCCGGTCGCCAATGGGTCGAGCGTGCCGGCGTGTCCGACTTTGACCTTTTTTAGACCTCTATAACGGCGCAGAAGGTAGCGGACTTTGTTGACGATGTCGAAGGAAGTCCATCGCAAGGGCTTGTCGAGGACGATGGACTGGCCCTCCTCATACGGATCAAGGGGCTTATTTTCTGTGTAATTTTCCAAAATTAAAAAAAGTTTTTCGTTATGACTATTTTTTACGGCATCAAAGGTAGTAATATTCTCAATATTTTTGTAATTTTGGCAACGCAAAAAAATCGTAAATCCCGAAAAGATGAATTTACCCGAAAACGTGGTCTGCACCAATAACGCCGACCAAGAGTTGAAACAGATACTCGACGCGCACGACGGCAAAGTGTTCGTGCTCGCCGACGGCAACACCGCGCCGCTATGCCTGCCCTTGCTGCCGAGCCTTTTGGAACGGGGCGCGGTGGTCGTGGCCATACCGAGCGGCGAACAGCACAAAAACATCGACACGCTGCAAAAAATTTGGACGCAACTCTGCGACCACGGCGGCGACCGCAAGAGCCTTTTCGTCAACCTCGGCGGCGGCGTAATCGGCGACATGGGCGGCTTGGCGGCGTCGCTCTTCAAACGCGGAATCAAGTTCATCAACATCCCGACGACGCTCTTGGCGCAGGTGGACGCTTCGTGCGGCGGCAAGTTGGCTGTTGACTTCAACGGTCTGAAAAACGAAATCGGGCTTTTCCGCAACCCCGACCGCATAATCATCAGCACCGAGTTTCTCAAGACGCTTCCCAAACGCCAACTCATATCCGGCATCGCCGAAATCGTAAAACACGCCATACTCAGCGGCGAGGAATACCTGAACGAGTTGTCGAAATTTGACCCTCAACACCCCAACTGGGACATCCTCGCGAAGTTGGTGGAAAAATCGGTGATGATTAAGAACGAATTTGCGGGCAAAGACCCCACCGAAAAGGGAATCCGCAAGATGCTCAACCTCGGGCACACCATCGGACACGCCGTAGAATCGTACTCGTTCACCACCGGCGGCGAACCGCTTCTTCACGGCGAGGCGGTGGCGATAGGATTGGTCTGCGAAATGTTCCTGAGCAATAAGTTGCTTAAATTTCCAGTTCAAAAGATGATGGGTATCGTCGAGTATCTCAGCGAATTGTTTACGCCGTACAAATTTGGCTACGACCAATACGACGCACTCATCGCCCTGATGCAGCACGACAAGAAAAACAGCGGCGGCGAGATTAGTTTCTCATTGATGAGCGACTATGGTCAGTTCCATTACGACCAGCACTGCACAAAGGACGACATATACCAGGCGTTGTCGTTTTACCAACAAATGAACCTCTAAAACATTATACACAATGATAGTAGTTACAGGCGCGGCAGGATTCATTGCATCGGTGGTCGCCGCAAGACTTAACAAAGACAATTTCAACGACTTAATCCTTGTTGACGACTTCTCGCGCAAGGAACGAGAACGCAATTATAGCGGACTGAAGTACACAAAACTCGTACACCGCGACGAGTTCATGCAATGGTTTGACGACAACCATGGACAAGTGGAGTTCGTAATCCACCTCGGCGCACGGAGCGCGACCACAGAGTTCGACTACTCGGTGCTTGAGCGGCTTAACACCCAATATACCAAGGACGTATGGACACGGTGCGCAAAATATGGCATAGGACTTATCTACGCCTCGTCGGCAGCGACATACGGCGATGGCTCGCTTGGCTACGAGGACAATCACGAAGTCATCTACCGCCTCCAGCCGCTCAACCCCTACGGAAAGAGCAAGAACGAGTTTGACAAATGGGCAGTCGCACATGAAAAACAGCCATACTTTTGGGCAGGACTAAAATTCTTCAACGTCTACGGGCCCAACGAGTACCACAAAGGCAGCATGGCGTCCGTCATCCTCCACGCCTTCAACCAGATAACAAAAACCGGCGGCATGAAACTATTCCGCTCCCACAAGGAAGGCATAGCGGACGGCCACCAAAGCCGCGACTTCGTATACGTAAAAGACATAGCGGAAGTGATAATGTTCCTCATGCAGACCCGCAAGAACTCAGGGCTTTATAACGTCGGCACAGGCAAGGCGCGCACATTCCTCGACCTCACGAAAGCCACATTCAAAGCCATGGGCAAGCCGGAAAACATCACCTTCATCGACACTCCTGAAGCCATCCGCGACAAGTACCAGTACTTCACCGAGGCCAACATCCAAAAACTCCGCGCCATTGGATACGACCGACCGTTCACAGAACTCGAAGACGGCGTTAACGACTACGTAACAAAATACATCATAAACAACGACATCTATAATGGCAACAACTAACCAGACAAAGACCATCGACAACGGCTTCAAGTCCCTCAAATGGACAATCGCATACGGCGTGACATTCGCAGTCGCCGTGGCGTTGATGCTGTACTCACACTTCCACCGCACGGACTACATAGCATGTTTCACAATCGCCGGCATACTGCTGCTCGCACACGTGCTGTTTCTGTTAGTGAACCCCTCGTACTTCTACTTCTCCGACGAAGGAAAGAACATCGTCATCCGCAACGTGTCGGACTACCCGCTCTTCAGAAAATACAACGAGTTCCCATTCCCGAAGTCAAGCCTCATGTCATACAAAATTGACAAATCGATGTTCGGATTTAAGAAACTTCTCTCGCTTAAAGTTCGCGGAATCGACCCCGAGACCAAGAAGCCGAAAGAATTTGACATCACTAAAATTAACATCTCGTCCATCGACAAACAGGAATACGCAGACCTCGTAAAAGCACTTGACAAAGTTATATCAAAATGAAACCCATATTAGCCATACTGATTACGGTGACGCTCTACCTGCTGCCGATATGCGCAGAGGCCACAACGGACGGCTTTCCGCCACCATTCGCACTGCCAAGGCTTGATGTCAAAGACCTCCACATAGAGTTTGAACCATCACTTGAGATTCAAGAGCCATACGTGGTGGACTATAATGAATTACTCATGCCCGACGATTTCCAAAAAAAGTGCGTCCCGGGGCGAATACCGACATTTGCATTTGTCGCCACAATCTCCGCAATCGGCACATACACGCTCTATGGCGCAGGCGCAGGCATCGTGACCGTGGGAATCATATACATCGCCACAGACGGAAACCGCCGTCACACAAGGCAAGCCATTTGGGGATGCGTAACCGGAATGGTTGTCGGAGGACTTGTCAAATGGATAAGCGTCAGGTGAACAAATAGGCATTATATTTGCAAATACATTTTTCACATATCCACTTTATAAACAAACGACAAAGCCATGAAAAAGACGACATTAGTATTTGCAATAATAACACTGCTCAGCGTAGCGTCCAACGCACAGACCAAGCTCCTGAACGAGAACGAACTGCGCAACAATACATTCTACAACTCTGTGGAACAGGCGGTTGCGCAAAAGAACTCCGCAAAAGTCCTCGACCTCAGCGGACAAGGTCTGTCCACGCTCCCGCCAGAAATATCGCAGCTCAAAGAATTGCAGATTGTGTACCTCCAGGGCAACAAGCTGACCACAATCCCCGCGCCAATTCTCGAACTCCCCAACCTGCAATACCTGTACTTGGACAACAACCAGATTGTGGCGATACCCGACAATATCAAGAACCTCAAGAACCTCAAAGTCTTGTCGATATGCGGAAACAGCATCAGGCTCATCCCCGAGTCCCTGACCACGCTCACGAACCTCCGCACACTTAACCTCGCCGCCAACCAGCTCGCATCATTACCGGCGACGATAAAGGGCATGACATCGCTGCTCGAACTCGACCTGACGATGAACAAACTCACCTCGCTACCGAAGGAAATCGGCTCGTTGACCAAGCTACAGACATTCCAAGCCTCGGAAAACAAGCTCACGACGCTCCCCAAGGAATTTGGAAACCTCAAGCAACTACTCATCCTCAAACTCGACAACAACCCGCTCGTGACATTCCCCGACGCGGTAACCCAGACGACCAGACTCCTGCGCCTGTCGATGGCATCATGTAAAATATCCACAATACCGACAGCCATCGCCAACCTGACGAACCTGACACACCTCGACCTCCACGGCAACGCCATCACGTCGATGACACCGCTCTTTCCGCTGTCAAAGCTCGTGACACTGAACTTGGAGTCCAACAGACTCTCCAACATCGAAGACGGACTGATGACGATGAAATCGCTCCAGGACTGGGACCTCCGCAACAACACTGGCATCGCAAAAGTCACAGAACAACTCGCACACCTCCACGAACTCGTGAGGTTTGGCACAAGCGGAAGCAACATCGAAATGGTTCCCCCAAACGTAGAAGGCTCCAATAAAGGCATCGTATATTAAAAAACATTATTTTTTTGGAACACACAAAAAAAATCCATAAATTTGGAAATTCAAAAAACACAGGCCATCATGTTTGAAGAAAAGGACATAAAGGAACTCATCAGGGCTCTTAGGGAATGTGGAGGATACGACTTCAGCAACTATTCCCTAAAGTCATTCATGCGCCGTGTCGAAAAAGTCCTGTACGACAACAAGATGGACATATACGCCCTGACAAACGCGATAAAGATCGACCCTAAGTTCCTCGAACAGACCGTCAAAGACATCACGGTAAACACCACCGAACTATTCCGCGACCCCACCGTATGGCAGGCGATGAAATACAGGCTGATACCCAAACTCCACAGCCAAAAGAAGATAAACATCTGGCACGCCGGATGCAGCGTCGGAATGGAAGTATACTCCATGGAAGTAATGCTCTGCGAAGCCGGGCTCCTCGACAAAGCCGACATATACGCCACAGACATAAACACCGACGTGCTTAAAACTGCCGAAAGCGGGACATACAGCTACCGCAACGCGAAGGAGTACATCAACAACTACAACAAAGGTCTCTGCGTCAACCCGTACAACTATGAAGAAAGGATAACAGTCCCACTAAGCAAATACATAGACTTCAACGAAAAGCAGGACGAAATAAAAATGAAACCATTCCTGCTCGGAAAGGCAAAATACAAAAAACACAACCTCGTCTCAGACCCTAACCCATTCGGCATTAAATACGACATAATACTATGCCGCAACGTGCTTATATACTTCAACCAAGCACTACAAAACAAACTATTCGGCGACTTTTGGGACATGCTCGCCGACTCAGGAACACTCGTCCTTGGAATCCACGAAAGCATAATCGGGCCATGGTCGGGGAAATATGAAAAGAAAGGACCACTGTACACAAAAAAATTATAAAAAAGAAAATGGAAGATGTAATCACAGTAACAGACGAAGAGACCAGGCGCATAATCACCGCCGTGCGCACAATAAGCGACGTGGATCTCGGACAATACCAAGACGTAATCCTGAGGCACAGGATTGCGCGGTTCGTCGTCATGCAAGGATACAGCTCGGCTCAGATGCTGATTGACAAACTCATGACCGACCGACCGCTCATCAACATCTTCCTCCATAAAATCCTCATCCCCACTACAGAAATGTTCAGGGACGCAGAACTGTGGACAGAACTCGAAGAAACCATAAAACAAAAACTAAGCGAAGAAAGCTTCATAAAAATCTGGGTGCCGGACATATACGGCGACGACGAGCTCAACTCCCTGCTCGTGACGCTCAGCCGGGACAACCTCCTCAGCAAAGCCACCATATACGCCACGGCACTGACCCAAGCCGCCATAGACGACAGCCGCGACAGCGTCCTCGACCAGAAGAAATTCGAGACAAGCGAGGCCAATTTCAAGAGAATGGACGAGAAGAACACCCTCATCCCATTCCTCGTAAAACAAGAAAAATACTACAAAGTCTCGCCCGAACTGCTCGACAAAGTAATCTTCATGCGCCACGACCTATGTAACGACGCGCCGCCCGACAATGGGTTCAACCTGATTCTGTACCGCAACAGGGCGTTGTACTACAACCAGACAGCACGGAAGACATGCCTGGACAAGATATGCCAAAGCCTAATACCGGGCGGATACCTCGTGATAGGCGCAGGCGAATCGCTCGACGGCATAGACCAAGCACCGTCAATGGCTCAAGCATCAAAAAACGAAAACATATACAGGAAAAACAACAAAATATAAACCAACTTGACATCATGCTATATGTAGTAATAGGAGGATCGGCGGGAAGTTTCCAGACCATAACGACGATACTCTCGGAACTCCCAAAATCATTCCCGCACCCGATGTTCCTCTGCCTCCACAGGCTTAAGCACATCAGGACGGGATTCGTGGAAGCGCTCAGGCTCAAATCGAAACTACCGATTCACGAGCCCAAAGACAAGGAGCAAATCCGACCGGGAAACGTGTACCTCGCTCCGGCCAACTACCACATGTACATCGAGAAAGACAACACAATCTCGCTTTCGACCGAAGAACCAGTCAACCACTCGCGGCCTGCGATAGACATAACATTCGTATCGGCGGCGCAGGCATACGGCAAAAAATGCCTCGGAATACTCCTCTCCGGAGCCAACAAGGACGGAGCAGCAGGACTGAAAGCGATGAAAGACGCAGGCGCGACAGTCATGGTACAGTCGCCGGACGAATGTCAGGTAAAGACAATGACCGCCGCCGCCATTAAAATCACCGACGTGGACTATATTTTCCAGTCGGCACAGATAACGAGTTATTTACAAAACCTCAAATAAAACACACACTTGCCATGGCAACAACAGAAAAGACCAAAAACCAGTCGTCAATGATGCTGGTTGCATACATCATAATAAGCATACTCGCAGGGCTCTCGTCGTTCAAGTACCTTGCGCCCAAGTTCGTCAACCCAAGCGTTGTCGTGGGCATTTACGCACTGATAAGCATAGCGTTCGTGATATACCTGTACACAAAAACCAACCGCCAAATCGCCAACGCCGGAAAGAAAAACACACCATACGACCTCATTACCGAACAAGACCGCAAGGCACAAGAGCTCCAGGAGCAGGAAAAACTCGACAAGGAGCTTAAACGCAGGAAAAAAGAAGAGGACAAACGCAAAATCGCGGACACTGTCGCCGAAATCGAAGGCGAGACCGAGGGCGAGACCGACATCGAAAAATACTTCGACCAAATCCTCATCAACATCTCCAAAGCAATAAAAATGGTACAAGGCGTAGCGTACACAGCGGACAAGTCACTCGAAAACTTCGCCATAACAAGCACATACGCATACTACACGACAGAAACCGACCGCACATTCGCGCTCGGCGAGGGAATCCCCGGGCAGGTCGCAAAAGACCAGAAACTACTGTTCCTCGACAACGTGCCGGAAGGCTACATCCAAATCGTGTCGGGACTTGGAACAAGCTCGCCCAAATACCTGATTGTAGCCCCCATAATCCACGACGGGAAGACTCTCGCAGTATTGGAAATGGCGATGTTCGAAAAGCCAGACTTCGACCTCCAGGAATTTCACAAGCAATTCACCGCAAAAGTGTCCAACAAAGTAGAATCCCTCGTCAAAAAATGAAACGCGCCGTAATAATCGTCGCCGGCGGCAAAGGCACACGCATGGGCTCCACCCTGCCCAAACAGTTCATGCAGATAGGCGGAGAGCCAATCTTGTGCCGCACTGTCGAGAAGTTCCGCCAGTACGACCCGACGATAACCATAATCATCGCCCTGCCGACCCAATGGGCGGCGGCATGGGTGCAACTATCAGCAGGCATCATCGCCCCAAGCGACTACATAATCGCAGAAGGCGGCGAACAACGCTACCACTCCGTCAAGAACGCGCTGCTCAAGACGCCAAACGACATCGACCTCATCGGCGTACACGACGGCGTGAGACCCTTAGTAAGCGTCAAGACAATCGCAAACGCATACACCGAGGCCGCACTCCACGGCAACGCCGTCCCCTGCATCGCCCCGCCCGAATCAATCCGAGTGACTGACACCGACGGAACCAGCCACACCATCGACCGCAGCACCGTGAAACTCGTCCAAACCCCACAAGTATTCGCCGCCGACATACTACGCTCGGCATACTCGCTGCCATACACGCCGGAGTTCACCGACGACGCAAGCGTTGTGGAACGCTACGGCGAAAAGATTAACCTCATCGAAGGCGACCGCCAGAACATCAAGATAACCACTGTCGACGACCTCCGATACGCCGAATATGCGACAAAGCAATAATTGTGAAACTCTTGTTGAAAATAATAACGATAGTGTTCCTATTGCCAGTCTACATATACAGAGTGGCGATTTCCCCTTTCCTGCCCGATATGTGCAGACACACGCCCACATGCTCCCAATACTGCATAGAAGCCGTAAAGGTACACGGAATCGTCATTGGCTTGACACTCGCCACATTCAGGATCCTACGCTGTAACCCATTCGGCACACACGGCTACGACCCCGTGCCGGAAAAAGGCACAGCGTGGGAATACATCAAACATTTTTTCAAGAAAAAGGGGAATGAAAAAAACGAAGAATAGAAAAATCAATCTCTAACAGACAAGCCGCTCATTACAGACCGCAGCGGCGGGCGACGGGAATTTGACAATATCGGCATCACGGTGGAACACCGCAATCTTCTCCGAATTACGACGGACACCAGGCAGCCAGCTCCACAACATCGTGGACGGCTTCACCTTGCGCATGGCACCTACGACAGAATGGTCGGCCTTCCACGAAAAGCCCTCGATTCCGAGCATACTGCCACTGTCAATGCCCCACGAAAACTTCGCGCTCGTAGTCTTGATGGACGAATACGAATTGCGCGTGACATGACGCTCCGGCATTATCTCCATCAGAACCTCCGCACTGCCGAAACACTCGTGTACAATGGAAAAAATCTGGCGCACCGCGCTGTCGCCGAGGTACATGCTCAATCCCTCTATGATAACGAGCGTCTTGCGTCCGCGAACCTTGACCGCCTTAGCCCAATCGCTGCTCATCGCCGATGCGGCAATGCCCTTCATACGCTCGGTGTCGGCGAAAAACTTCTTGCGCACCGCCATCGTCTCCGGCAAATCCACATCGTACCAAAGGATACTGCCATTGTCAACGCGGAAAAACCTCGTGTCCAAGCCGCTTGCGATGTTGACCACTACGCCGTCGGGATTCTGCTCTACGAACTTCTTGACAAGGCTGTCGAGGACAAGAGTCCTTGAAAGCGTCACAAGTCCCAAATCCTCATCGCCCGCAGCGTGGCTAAAATCGTAGTCGAGCCTGTCGGCAATCTCCACCGACTTGGCGTCATAAAACACCTTGCCGTACATTCGGGAATAGTTAGCCCGCGCAAAGAGCGTGAGCAACATGGTCTCGGGAACTCCCTGCAAACCAGCAACAATTTTGTCTGTCTTTTTCATGATTGAATATATTGTTATAATTTGTCTGTTTGATTTGACTCATGTTACTGATTATTAATTACCACACAAAACTACTACGATAACACGACCCCGCCAAATTTTCAGCCACTTATTTTGCTGGACGATTTCACGCGGGAAAGTGAAGAAATACATTTAATTCCTAATTTATACCATTATCGTTTACGAAAAAAATAACTAAGGGAAAAATATGAAAGGAACCGTTTTTTTTATAACTTTGCAAAAAAAATAAAAATATGGACAGACATTACGATTTCCAACAAATAAAATTAGCACTCAAAGCATCATGTAAGTTTGACGATGACAAAACCATCGTTATTAATGATGATTCTATCAACGCGCTGAAACATATTCCAGACGAATCTATTTCTCTACTACTGACAGACCCTCCATATCACAGCACTAAAAAAGAAAATATCATAAATGACAAGTCATTTGAAACCGACGACGAGTTTATATTATGGATGGAATGCTATGCTATGGAATGGAAACGAGTATTAAGACCCAATGGTACAGGTTTTATGTTTTGCTCATCCACAATGGAAGCAAAATTGGAAACAATGCTGTCCAAATACTTCAACGTGCTTTCTCATATAGTATGGACTAAACCAAATGAGCCAGGATTTGACGGTTGGAAAGGGAAGATGAAAAAAGAAGCTCTAAGACAGTGGTATCCTCAGTCGGAAAGAATTATCTTTTTCGAGCCTGCAATGGATGGAAATCTTCGTAGGTCATATTTTGGTTCATTCTTGAAAGAAAAAAGAAGCGAGTGTGGCATATCCGGACATGAACTAACGGAACGAATAGGTGCATACGGTACTGTCAACCACGGAGGCGCTGTTTCCAACTGGGAAAGCGGACGCAACATTCCCAGCAAAGAACAATACATGAAAATATGTACTGTGCTTCATTCTATCAACGATGCTATCGTAATGCCAGAATATGAGAACATAATCCGACCTTTTGAAGTTAATGCCAATGTTACATACACTGATGTGTGGGATTTCCCCTCGGTAAGGCCTTACAAGGGCAAACATCCCGCAGAAAAGCCCTTGGATATGCTTGAACATTGTATCAATTCCACAACATACGAAGGCGATATTGTACTGGATTGTTTTGCAGGCTCTGGCAGCACACTTATGGCGGCATTAAGAACCAACAGACTGTCCATAGGAATAGAAATCGATCCCCAATGGTGCATTTCTATAGAAGAACGAATCAAGGCTTTCAAATCATTACCAAGCGAAAGCCAATCGTCCAAACACATTATGAAAGCATGTCAAGGAAGAAAACTGATGCCAACCCTTTTCGATTTGGCAGCATCCTGACACATTCCATTTCTTTCAAGTACATCTTTCATCCACCGCAAAGTAGCATCAATACCCGAGTCCTTGACCACAACGTTGCAATGGTGATGACCCCATCCAAGATTATAAGGACGATGGTTAAACTCTCCACTTCTTAGTTCCCTAATATGGAATAAACTAACCTCAGTGACCGTCAAATCGGGAACTTCCCTGCCTCTTTCCTGTCTAATCTTGTCGCAAAAACCTATGGCAGAAATCTTCCTTAAACATAACGGGCAAATAGTATTACCAGCACTGTCTGTCATCCTATTATTTTCGAGTTTATTCTTGTCAGCAAGTTTTAGTTTTATGGCTTCTTGTCGAATAAACGTCATTCGTTGCAATGCAGATTCCGTGTCAATATCTTGGCGTTCAAGAAGTTGTCCTATGTCAATACACGACCAAAATAGGAACTCGAGTTGTACTTTACATAAGTCAATAGTCTTTTTGTCAGCATATTCATACACTCTGATGCCAGCACCTTTCATATCGGACGAAGTATACCCCTCAAGAATCTTTGTCTCGCCATGCGACGTTGTTGCAGGCACTCGAGCGACATACTGACCAAGCAATGGATTCCGCCTGCTTGTCGCAGCCTCCCAATTTTTTTCTATCGGAAAGTTCAGCCATTGTGTCCTTGTTTCATAGAATACCAAAAGATTCCTTCCCAGTTCAAGTTTTTGAGCCTTTAATTTCTTCTGCACTCGAATATCGAAATAATCTTCTGGATTTATCAAAACAATAAAACCATTCTCATATTCGCCATTAGGAGCTTTTCTGCACTTGTCGTATTCCGAATAAGGTATCAATACAGTGCTGTTTCGTGAAACACGATTCTGATAAATGACGTCATCATCCGCCCCACGAGTTTGACCAGTCTTGTAAATTTTCGTTTTTACAGATTTGGGTATATCTATCTTTTTATTCGCGATTGCCATTTTCTTCATAAACAACTAAATGTTTCACAAAATCATCTATCGACGGGCAAGCAGTTTCACAAAAAATATTTCCGATTGGTTCATTGAACCATCCACATAACAAATTTATATGGTTCAATGTATATTTGTGGTTTTGCTTACAGCTCTCTATGTTGCCCAGTTGACCAGGGCTTATCCCCAAGTAATTGGCAACCTCAACCTGCGATACATTTTTTTGCTCTCTTAAAGCCCTAAGCCTTAAGATGACTTCCATTTGATAATCAGTTTTCATGTTTTTGTTTCAAATTTACGGAAAGAATAGCGCGCTGCTTTCTCATTTTGAGAGTATTTTGTATATAATTATACAGAGAATTATTGAAGCCACAGAAAAAAATGTAATTTTGCGTTGACAAGCAATTGGAAACGAAATAAAAATGCAACCATGAGAAATGTATATCAAGATATAAAAAACTGGAATCTGATTACAGATGTATTTGGCGATGACTTCGACGACTATCAATTTCACGACAGTACACTTAAAAGACTCGACTATAACGAGAATACACTGACATTAGTAATCAATGCATGTATCGGCAAAACATACGACGTAACATTAAAATTATCTAAATTAATTGACATAGATTTTGACACTGAAATTGGCAACGATTGGATATTCGAACTTGACATTGATAAAGACGAACATTACAAATTTCTTTTTGACTTTTGGCTTGATTCAGTCACATTGCATGTAAGATGTATCGAAATTGAAGTTGTAAGCGTCGTTGAAGCAACATATTTTGACAGAGGTGCACTATTTCTGCCACAATACAATCCCAATAAAGAACAATACACAAACAAAGTGAAAAACTGGAACCTGGTAACAGAAGTATTTGATGAATTATACGACAAATACATTTTCCACGACGACACATTAAAAAGACTGGACTACAACGAAAATACTCTGACAATAATTATCAATACCGACAATGGTGGAAATTATGACATAACCATAAAAATGACGGAACTAATTACCATACAATTAGATACCGAAATTGGCAACGACTACATATATGAAATTGATATTTCGAAAGACGAACTATACAAATTTATGTTTAATTTTCTTCTCGATGGAGTTACACTGGAGGTTTCATGTCTTAACATCGAAGTGGTTAGCGTAGTTGAAGCAGAATACTTTCAAAGGGGGATGATTATGCTTAACAGATACGACCCCCAAAAAGGAATTGACGACAACCTATATTGATTAGAGGTTAAGTGGTGCAAAATCATTATGGGCTTTGACTAATGTACCCATTAACGGCGTTTGAACGGCGACACACTTCCGCCGTCCGAACAGCCGCAATTACACTATTCCTCTTTTGGCTTGTGCATGATAGCATAAATCTCGAAGCCAAAGCCGAACAGGACGACAATAGGCGCGAGGGTGATGCGGGTGAAGCTGAATATCGACTCGTCGAAGACATTTGGGTCGTCGCTGCCGCCGCCAGCCATCAGGATAAAGCCGACTATGATTATGCCAAGCCCGATGAGAACCAACTTGTAATTCTCCTTGGCAAACGCAAAAGTAATTTCCGATTTTTCTTTATTATCTTCCATAATCTACTAAACATTAATTAGTTATACATTACTTGTTTCTTCTTCAACATAAATTAAAACGAATTTAAATGAATTAAAACGAATTAACCACCGCTATTCGCTTTATTTCGTTTTATGTCTACAATGCCTTAAATTCGTTATATTTCGATAATGCATTAAATTCACTTTAACACAATGCCTTAAATTCGTTTTAATTCGTTACAATTCGTTTTAATTTATGTTCAAAAAAAAAATCCAAACGCCCACGGCGTTTGCTCATGTTCACGCACCGAACACATCCAGCCCTGGTTTTTCCTTCAACGCAGCCGCACACGTGAAAAGCGAAGTCATCGACACGCCGAGGATGCCGTGGAGGCTGAGGTTTTGACCAGTGAAAAACACATTAGGAATCGGCGACATCGGTGTCAGGAGCGTGTAGGCGAGCCGGTTATAATCCTTGTTAACTCCATACGCCGAGCCTTGCTCAGTGCCGGTGTAGTCGGCGTATGTAAGTGGCGTCGATGTGTAGACATATTCAACCGAATCTTTAAGACCAGGGACATAACTATCCGCCAAATCAATAAGTTGGGCGGCTTTGCGTTCTTTGAGTTCATTATAAGCCTCGGGACGCTGCATAACCCTTGTACCGGCAAATGGCTCAACGTCCGCCCACTGCATCGGTGTCAAGAGGTCGATGTTGGTGGCGTACTCCTCCCCCACCCCGGGAACGCCAAAACTTACAAGGCAACATCTTGGCATTTCAGCCGCCGTCTGCTGCCCCTCAGACCATACGTCGTCCGTGTTGTGGATGTAAATATTGCGGTTGAGATACTTTATCTTGTTGGGTTTCAGGGCGATATTGGCGGTAAACATGCCAAAGCCGTTCTGAAGTCCGAGAATACGCTTCTTGTATATTTTGCGGACGAAAGACGTTTCGCCAGCGATGCGCACAAACTGTGACGGATGGATGTCGGCGATGATTATTTTTGCATCAACAGGCTCATGCCCAGCGACTTCGAGTGTATCGACCACGCCATTGTTCTCCACAAGGCGTGTCACCTCGGCATCGCGGATTATCTCGCCGCCAAATTTCCTGATGCTCTCCGCCAACGACTCCGCAACTTGCATTCCGCCGCCCCTCAGCCGGTATGCCGAAAGGATGAACGACGCATTTATTTGCGCAAAAGTGTAAAGCGGGAGCGTTTCTTTCTGGAGCGTCAACTTCGGCGAAGTGCCGGAGAGGACGTTTTGGAGCGTCGGATTGTGGACTGTGGAGGTAAGGAAATCATACGCGCCGCGCGAGAAGAGCGAATCTTCTTGCATGTTAGCCTCGCCAGCGCGCTCAAAACTGCCAAAAATATCCGTCGCGACGTGTTCAAGAAAGCCGGAATACGTGTCAATTTCCGCTGACGAGCCGGGGAAATATCCTTTCATCTTCTCGCGGAACCTGTCGAAACCCGAAGGCACCATGTACGACCTGCCGCCATACACAACTACGTCAAAGCCATCAGAATCAAGGCGTTGCCACGGCAAATCCATCAAGCCGAACTTCCTGAAAAGCATATTCAACGGCTGTCCGTCGTCAAGTCCGCCGACATAATGGAACCCAGTGTCAAACTTCTGCCCGCGACGCGCAAACGTCTGTATGCAGCCGCCGAGGAGATGATTCTTCTCCAAAACGACCACCTTCATCCCACGTTTTGCAAGGATGTAAGCACATTGCAGACCGCCCAAGCCCGCACCGATTATCGCAACGTCAACTTTCAATTTACTATCAACTATTTTCTATCCTCATTCATCTCTCCTCTTTCCTCTCTCCTCTTTCCTATACAACTCGTTCAGCCACAGTGCCTGACAGGGTCATATAAGTAGTGTCGCCGTAATAGATTGTGGCGGCGAGTTTATTACTGTCGGCGGCATCCCACTGGATTTTCACATTCAGTTTTGGCGAGCCGTCGGGAGTCACCATCGAGGTAAGGCGGCATCGGTCTATCGCCGTCAAGGTCAACTGCCTCCCGCACGAATCCTCTGCCAACTCCTTAATCATCTGTATGTTGCAGACACCAGGCGTTATCGGACGCTCGGGAAAATGGCCTTTATACACGTCATGCGCAGCATTGAGCGACACGCTATATACAGCCGCGCCGTCAGCCTGCGCCTCCTTGCCGTCTATCGTATAAAAATCTTTTACAAGCATTTTCTGTTTCTTTGTGCTGGTTACTTTCTGTCATAGGAGCCTCCGACATTCCAACGCTCCTTCCACGCGGCGTAGAAATCAGGGTTGGTGGGTTCGAACTCCCCCGACCTCGACACGAACAACTGTGTGGTCTCCGCCTCGATAATCAAGGCGTTGTCGGATGGGCGCATAATCTCGTAGCGGAACATCATCTTTGCAGCGCGCGTAGGCACGTATGTTATTGTCATACGGAGCGTTTCGCTGATTCGTGCGGAGTTGCGGTACTTGATGTGCAAGTCCACTACCGGCGCGGTATAGCCGCTGTTGAAGATGTGCAGGTACTCGAACCCATATTTTGCGCCAAACCTCTCGCGGGCGTCCTCCATGTACTTGACATAATTGCCGTGCCAGACCATCTGTATGCCGTCGAGGTCATAGAATGGCACCTGGAAGTCGAAGGAGACGCTAAGGGTCTGCGTGTTGCTGTTGACTTGAGTCTCCATCTATTTCTTCTTGTCCATGAAAATCTTGATTTTGCACGATGCCGCCACCTTGCCGTCGATGGTGGTGGTGGCGTCCATGAGGGTGATGTTCATCGCCTGGGACACCACTTTGAGGCTCGACACAAGCTCGTCGCCCACGTGCGCGGCGGCAGAGAGCGCGAATTTCTTGATTTCGGCGATGTAGCCAAGCACAATCGGGCGGTTGTTAATCCAGTCGTTATAACCGGCGAAACAAGCCGCCGACTGCGCGATGTGCTCTATCATCCCCGCCTCGGACACCACGCCGCCTTCATATACGAAGATATTGGAGTCGAGGACCTTAAGCCCCGTCTCCACCGTCGACTCGTCACAGGCGAAGAGCTTATCGACCATGAGCATCGGCTCCCGCTGCGGGATGAATGTCTTGATGCCGTCGCCGGAATACATCACAGGTGCTGACATAAAATACGTGCTAAGCGTTGAGTTTGTCGTAAACGAAGTCGTAGAGGTTCTCGAAAGTCTTCACCTGGCCGAGGTTCTGGCCCTTAATCTCCACGCCGAACTCCTCCTCGACGAGGGCGATCATGTCCACGAGGCTGAGGCTGTCGAGTTGGAGCGCCTCCTTGATGTTGGCATCGGGGGTAAGTGCGCTTTCTTCCACTTCAAATTCGTTAGCGAGAACAGAATTCATCTTTGCTATGAGTTCGTTTTTTTCCATTTTGTTGTAATGATGTTTTATAAACGTAAATAATTTCTCGGGTGCAAATTTCGTATTTTTTTTTGTATAAGGCAAATTTTTTTTCCAATTTGCCGCCAAAATGGGTAAAAAGGGTAATATTGCATAAAAAATCATCATGCCAAAACCTCGAAAATCCGCACCGCCACTGCGGATTTTCAATGAAATTCCGCAGTGGCGGTGCGGATTTTCAAAAAAAGTTTTGTAACTTTGCACCGACACAACAAAAACACAACCCACTATGTATCAGCGCATATACAAAATAGAAGACGAGCCGGAAGAAAGCCTGTTCCTGTTCGGGGCGAGGCAGACTGGGAAAACAACGCTTATCCGCCAACGTTTTCCAAAAGCAGTGTTCATCGACCTGCTCCAGTCGGAGATATTCACCAGCCTCCAAAACAACCCCGAGCGACTCCGCCAACAAGTTAAGGCCTTGCCGACAGGCACTACGGTAATAATCGACGAAATACAACAGCTGCCCGTGCTCCTCAACGAAATCCATTGGCTTATAAGCAACTGCGGCACGAGGTTCATTCTCTGCGGCTCAAGCGCACGCAAACTCAAACGCAGCGGTGTCAACACCCTCGGCGGACGCGCCCTGCCCTGCAACCTCTTTCCGCTCGTCAGCCGGGAGGTAGACGACTTCGACATCCACAAGGCGGTCAACAACGGAATGTTGCCAAAGATATACACATCCACCGCGTCACGCCGCCTATTACAAGCATACGTGGACATATACCTCAAAGAAGAAATCAAGGCGGAGGCATTAGTGAGGAACCTCGCAAGCTTCACCCGGTTCCTCGAAACGGCGGCGATGGCCGACGGCGAAATCGTCAACTACCAAAACATCGCCTCCGACTGCGGCGTAAGCGCAAACACCGCAAAAGAATATTTCAACATTCTGATAGACACGCTGATAGGCTACATGATACCGCCATACACCAAGTCTCAAAAGAGGAAAATGGTACAGGCAAGCCGGTTTTACTTCTTCGATGTCGGCATAGTGAACTACCTGCTACGCCGACGCGAGCTAACGCCCGGCACACCTGAATATGGCCACGCCTTCGAGCATCTTGTAATACAAGAAATAATCGCCTATAACGGCTACACACACAAGGACTTACGCATCAGTTATTGGCGGACATACACTGGGCAGGAAGTGGACGTAGTATTGGGCGACGCGGAAGTCGCCATCGAAATCAAATCCACCGACAACATCGAATCCCGTCACTTAAAGGGGCTCAAAGCGTTCAGCCAAGACTTCCCAACCGCCCGCCTCATCGCCGTCTCCCTCGACCCATTCGACCGAAAGACCGACGCTGGAATCGAAATTATGAACGTCCACAGATTTTTTGATGCGATGTGGGACGACAAGATAATATAATGGAAAGCCTATTTTAAATGACAAAAACAATCCAAACTTCTGATTCGAAATGACAAAAGAGAAACTGTGGAACTCCAATTATTGTAAGGTGATGACGGCTAATTTCATGCTGTTCTTCTCCTTTTATCTTCTGACGCCATTGTTGCCGCTGTATTTGAGCGAGGAGTTCGGCGCGCCGAAGGACATGATAGGACTCGTATTGTCGGGATACACCATCACGGCACTGATAGCAAGGCCATTCAGCGGTTTTATCGTCGACTCGTTCCCGAGGAAAAAAGTGCTGATGTGGTGCTTTTTCCTGTTCTTCATATTCTTCGGAGGGTACCTGGCGGCAGGGACGCTGCTGATGTTCACAATCGTAAGGACGCTGCACGGCGCGCCTTTCGGAGCGTTGACAGTCGCCAACTCCACCGTCGCCATAGACGTGCTTCCATCGTCAAGGCGTAACGAAGGCATTGGCTTTTACGGACTTAGCAACAATATCTCGATGGCTATCGCGCCGTCGGTGGGCATTTTTGTATATAACCATACACACGACTTCCAACTGCTGTTTTGGATAGCGTTTGGGATTGCACTCGTGGGAATGACAGTGGACGGTACTGTCAGGCTCAAAGACCGCGAACTCGCCACGGCTAAACAAAAACTTTCGCTCGACAGGTTTTTCTTGCTGAGAGGCTGGCTGCTCGCGGCCAACATGGTCTTCTTTGGATTTTGTTTCGGCGTGTTGAGCAATTACTTGGCGATATACGGACGCGACGAACTCGGCATTACCGGCGGCGCCGGCACATACTTCATGATTCTTTCCGTGGGACTTGTAATATCGAGGCTACAGGGCAGCAAGGCACTGCGCGAAGGCAAGTTGGTGATGAATGCCGTGGAGGGCGTTGTGTTTTCGGCTGTGGGCTATACGATATTTGTCGCGCTCAAGAATGAGTATGGGTATTACCTTTCGGCATTGTTGATTGGACTTGGCAACGGACACATGTGGCCAGCGTTCCAAAACATGATTATCGCAACCGCCACGAACAATCAGCGCGGCACTGCAAACAGCACAATCCTCGTTTCGTGGGACACTGGCATCGGACTTGGCGTCCTTATCGGCGGGTTCATCGCCGAGCATGTCGGATACAATGCCGCATTTTGGACGGTTTCGTTCACTCACATAGTCGGCACGACGCTGTTCATAGTGGCGACACGAAAGTTTTTCGAGAGGCGACGGCTGAGGTAGCCACATAAAAAAACACGAAAAACACCTGGCATGGTTCCAGTGTTTTTCGTGTTTTTTTACGTTAAAGACGTGCGGGTAGTTATGCAATGACGATGCAGACTATGCCGGCGATAAGGCAGTAGGCAGCAAAATAGATGAGTTTTGCCTTTTTAACCATCTGTATCATCCACTTGCAGGCGAAACAGCCACATACAAACGCTGCGACGAATCCTGCCAAAAGCGCGCTTGTGGGTATGCTGGCAAGGTCGGCGGCGTGTTCAGCGGCGTATTCTGCGCTCGGGGCGACGATGTGCCTTACCTCGAGCAACGCCTCGCCCAAAATCGGCGGTATGACCATCAGGAACGAGAACTGCGCAAGGCTTTCCTTCTTATTGCCAAGCAGGAGGCCGGTGGCGATTGTGGAGCCTGAGCGTGAAAGTCCGGGCAAGACCGCAACAGCCTGAGCGATGCCGATTATGAATGCGTGGAGCGGGGATATGGTCTCACGCTCCTGCGGCTTGTAGAAGTGAGTCAGGGCAAGGAGCATGGCAGTCACCATCAGGCAGCAGCCCACCACGACAAGGCTTCCTTCAAATATCGCTTCCACGTAGTCCTTGAAGCACAATCCAACGATGCCCACGGGTATCATCGAGATCACGATAAGCACGACGTAGCGTTGTTCGTCGTTAAGACGTCGCCAAAGCGACACGCCTTCTCCCGCCGGCGCCAACGGCTTGAAAAAGCCTTTTATAATCGCCAAAATCTCTTTGCGGAGTATCACGAGGGTCGCCATTACTGTCGCGACATGGACTGTAACGTCGAATCTCAAGCCGCCCTCGTTGATGTCCATGAAGTGTTGTCCAATCTGTAGGTGTCCCGAAGAACTTACCGGCAGGAACTCCGTGAGCCCCTGCACAATGCCGAGTATGATAGCTTCTATGAGCGACATGATGGCTTACAATACGACGTTAGCACTGATTTTGGCGGCGATGTCCTCCATTTCCTCTTTCGGGAGCGTCATCTTGTTCTCGAACGACATGTCTCCGACGCCGTTAAGCGGCACGAGGTGTATGTGGGCGTGTGGCACTTCGATGCCTACTACCGCCATTCCAACTTTCTTGCACGGGATTACTTTCTCGATGGCGAGGGCTATGCGCTTTGCGAAGGCGTTGAACCTGCCGAGCTTTGCGTCGTCCATCGCGAAGATGTAGTCGATTTCTTCCTTAGGGACTACCAGAGTGTGACCCTTTTGGATGGGGTTGATGTCGAGAAATGCAAAAAACTCGTCGTTCTCCGCAATCTTGTAACAGGGAATCTCACCCTTAATGATACGTGAAAAGATTGTCATGATACTTTACTCTTTAATCTCTTTGTACTTTCATCTTTAATCTTCCCTCTCTCCTCCTTAAATCCCAATTTCGAGGACTTTGAACTCCAACATTCCGGCAGGGACTTGGATTTTAGCCACGTCGCCGACTTTCTTGCCGAGGAGGCCTTTGGCGATTGGGGTCTCGATGGAGATTTTGCCTTCCTTGAGGTTGGCCTCGCTGCCTGCCACGAGCGTGTAGGTCACTTCCTTCTTAGCCTTGACGTTGAGGAGCTTGACCTTGCTGAGGATCTGGACCTTGTCCGACTGGATCTGGCTCTTGTCGAGTACGCGGGAGTTCTTGATGGTCTCCTGCAGTTTTGCAATCTTCAACTCCAACATTCCTTGCGCTTCCTTCGCCGCGTCATATTCCGCATTTTCAGACAAGTCGCCCTTCTCGCGGGCTTCGGCAATTTGACGGGATATGTTGGGCCTCTCGACAGCGATAAGGCGGTTGAGTTCGTCGTTTAGTTTCTTCATGCCCTCTTCTGTGAGGTACGTTACGTTTGCCATTTTGATGTTTTAATTAAATGTGTGTTGTTAAACTTTTGTGTGTTGTAGTTTTCAAACGGCAGAAAAATAAAGAGAATCCAAATTATAGTAATTCGGATTCTCCAATAGTTTCGCCATTAAATTTCGCTGCAAAGATAATATGTTTTTTGTGGAAACGCAAATTTTTAACGAAATTTTTGTAATTTTGTGCGCCGACTTTTTTTGAACGTCAATTACCGTAAATTTTTTCGTCAATGTTCGTCAATTTCTTGGAATGATGATAAGTTCGATGGCGAATCCCGAATATAATTGACGGTAATTGACGAGTAAATTGACGGTAATTGACGTTTAAAGCAAAAAAAAATTGACGTAAAGAGAAATGGAACTTTGCATGATAGTGGCTGTTGACGAGCGCAACGGCATCGGCAGGAATAACGAGTTGCTCTGCCATCTTTCTGGCGACTTGAAGAATTTTAAGGCGTTGACTTCGGGCTATCCGGTCATCATGGGACGTAAGACTTACGAGTCGCTGCCCAATGGCCCGTTGCCAAAGCGTGTCAATATCGTCCTCAGCCGCGATGAGAATTATGTCCTCGACGGCGCGATAACGTGTGAGACTGTGGAGGAGGTGCTTGGACTGAGGGTTGTCAAGAACAGCGAGCGTGTGTTCGTCATCGGCGGCGCAAGTATTTATAAGGAGTTCTTTAACCACGCCGACAAACTTTATGTCACCTGTATCCGCCACCACTTCGAGGATGCCGACACTTTCTTCCCCGAAATCGACATCGACCACTGGCGCATCAATTCGGTTTCCGACGAGTTCGAGGCTGACGAGAAGAATGACTACCCATACTTCTTCACAGTCTATGAGCGAATCCGTGGCGGTGTGCACTATGTCGAGGATGAGTTTAATGAGATTTAACTTGCCTGTAACTTGCCGCTACTTCTTGAACAAGTCGGAATGTGTGCCGGTTCTTTTCAGCGTGATGATTTTGATTTGCTTGTCTTTCGAGTAAATCAGCAGCCAGTCGGGATTGATATGACATTCCCAACTGCCTTTGTAATCTCCAACTAACTGATGGTTGTGGTTGTTGGGTGGGAGCGGGATGTCGTCTGCCAAATAGTCAACAATCTGAAACAATTCGTCTAAATCCAGTCCTCTCTTTTTCGCCACTTTCAAATCCTTTTTGAATTGGCTTGTCGATGTTACTTGGTACTTCGCCATTATACTACAGATTTTTAGCCCATTCTTTAAATTCTTCCACGGACCCCATAAATTCGAGTCCAATCCCATTTTCGGCATCTTCGATGACTTTCATTGTCTCGTCATTGAGGTAGCAGCCGGATTCGGGGTCGTAGAGGCTTTTTTTCTGCGGTTTTGCTGGTTGCGCTTTCTTGTTGATTTTCCAGCCCATCTTCTTTGCCAATGTCTTGAAGAAGGTGATGTCCGCCTTGGGTATGTCCAACGACACCGTGTCGAAAGCCATCGGTTGTACTGTGCTTGTTGCGTTCATATCGTTGAGTGTTTTGTTATAACTTTATCTTCTGCAAAGGTAACTATTTTTATCCGATATGCAGGTGTGATTTTTTACATTTTTTTGTCTCATATTTTTTTTTGTAATTTTGTGCCGTAACAGGGTTGTTCCAAAAATGCTCCGTGGAGGCGGAGGAAGACGAAGGGGAGTTCGGCGCAAACGCAGTTTCGGACGAAAGTAAAGAACACAAACGCGAAATTGAAGAGTTCGTGTATGGTTCAAAAATTTTAGCATCAAAAGCATTTGCAAAATACCTATGAAGTACCATCAAAGAGAATGTCCAAGCAGAGTTATGTGAAGTGCCAATTGTTAGCAGTAGATGTCGAAACAACCATCCTCCGCAAACTGGGATCCATAAAGGAGAAGTATTTTGATGAAATCGTTGTCAGAAGTATCGCTGCCATGTTCTAAACGCCACTCTTGTAAACTTCTGTTTGATTTTTTTCTTCTTTTGCCAACTTTTTTATCTGAATTGGCATGTTTGTTGATATATCATTTGCAAACAACCGTTAAAAATAATGTATAATAAATAATAAACTGTTAAACCAAATTTCTTATCGACTATGAAGAAGAAACGAATTCTGTTCCACGCGCTCGCACTTGTGGCGACACTCGGTGCAGCGACCTCGCTGAGCAGCTGCGTGGAGACCGACGAGCCGGAGAGCATCACTCAGCTCCGGCAGGCTAAGGCCGAGGAGGTGAAGGCCGAGGCGGAGAAGACTCAGGCGGAGGCAACAAAAGAAGCTGCGGAGGCTAAAGTGAAAGAGGCTCAAGCAGCTTCGGAAACCGCAAAAGCCAAGGAACAAGAACTCCTCAACGCCCTTCAAGAATTGCAAAACGCAAAGGAGCAGGCTCAATATGAAGCAGATAAAGCGACAGCGGAGGTCAATACAAAGCTTCAATTGGAACAACTCAATCAACAGTATGAGATGTCGGTGGCACAAAAAAAACAGGAACTTGCGAAGCTTGAGTTGACCACTAATGTTGAGCTCGCAAAACTGCAAACCAATGGAGTAAATGACGAGTTGAAAGTTGCTCTAAACAACTGGACAAGGAAGCAAAAGGATGTTGCCGATGCTCAAAAGGAACTCTCAGATGCTATTGCAAAATCTTCTAAAGAGGAAGATTTCCAAGCTGACATTGACACCAAACAATCAATCCTCAAACAGAAACAAAAAAATAAAGAGGATTTCGAAGAAACTGTCAAAAGTAACGACTATGCTACCATCGCTGCCAAATATGAAGAATATAAGGAGCAAGAAAATTCTGCTAACACAAAGAGGTCGTTGATCCAAATCGAAATGAATACCCTTTGGAGTGCATACGAGAACATATGTAATTCAATAGATGATGGGACAGCGTATGCTAATGAGCGTATCTATGTGGAAGTAGAGTCTCCGAATGAAGATTTGAATGCATTAATTGAACAGAAGGGGAACATTGGTAATTTCGTATATGATGCCGCAAACAAGAAATTTGTGGCACGTACCCCCATTGCTCGCGGAAATATCAAAAATGAAACAATTGATTTACGCACAGCATTTGCCGCCTATGTAGATCCTCTTAAGCACAATTCAGAAGCCTATACAAACAAGATTAATGAACTGAATGATAAAACTCTGACAGAACTTACCGAAAAGGTAAAAGATTTGAAAGAGACATGGGAAAACGCAGTTGACGCTTTCCTCAGTAATACTAGTGCCACAAAACTCAGCAAACTCCAAGAAGACTTAGAGAATGCGACGTTGGAGTTGTTTGGAGAATATACAGAATCCGACTCGAATGGTGATGGTAAAATCGAGGCAGGTGAATATAGTTACCATTTGAATTATGGTCTAACTGTAGCTGAATTGTGCAATAAGGATATATTCGATAATGTTGTCGAGTATGCCATCCAAAAAGGTGCATCTGAATCAGATGTTCTCGACAATGGAACACTCGGGTACTACGGTCGTATGAAGCTATTAGAAATATCAAAACTTCAAAAGGACGTGAACTTCACTGCATATGAATCTGCGAAGGCTGCAATAGAAATCATTGATGCCATGGTGGAGGATTATGAAACTACCAAGAAACAAAAAGAAACCGAAAAAGCTCTTGCCGAAAACTCAGCAGAAGTTAAAAATGCATATAATGCGTATCAAGAAAAATATCAAGAATATCGTAGTGTAGATTCGGAGTATTCAAATGCCTCAACTATGAGAAATTCACTTGAATATGCGTTCTACTATTATGAATCTAATTCTGACAATTATCTACGACCTAACAATTACAACGAAGTTTCATCAGTAATAATCGAATTTTTTGACAAACAGATTGCTGATGCGCAGAAACAACTTGAAAAAGCGCAGAAACAACTTGAGGACTTTCAGGCAGGAAACTACGATCAAGACGATGCAATTGTAGCCGCACAAGAAAATCTTGCTGTTGCTGAAGAGGCTGCTAAGGAAGCTGAAGAAGAGTATAACCTTCTTAAGGCCGCTTACGGCACCAGCTCCAAGTAGTAATCACCCTAAAAACAGAACGTAAATTATGACTAAGAAAATAGTAATGTTTGCGGCTCTGATGTCATTCTGCGGCGGCGCTTTCGCACAGGACGCGGATGTTGAAGACGAGGAAGTGACGGAGGAGGAAGAAGTTGTCTCTTCGGGAGGCGGATTCCTCTCCGGCATGACCCTCAACACCAACAACAAGTTCCAAATCACCCTGCTCTTGGGCAATGCTGGGCTTTTCAATCAGGATTTGAACTACGTAGTGCCGGACTACGGCGCATCCCATGTCGGACTGCCAGGCTCAGTCACACAATCTGTCGACCCGGGCTTCTACATCGACCTGAACAATCTTGGCGAAGGCAGCATAGTGAACATGGCGGGGATTTCATTCGCCTACTACATAGCCGACGGCTTGGACGTCAACCTCTCTTTCGGGATGGACCTGCGCTCCACGCCAAAGAAGAACTACGTAGAGGACGAGGATATCAGCGGAATGACAATACAGGGCTCGAAGTGGATAGAGGGCCGGCTCAAGAACAACTGGGTAGTGTCCGCCGGCTCAAACTACCACTTCATAGTTTCCAATGAGAAGGTAGACCTTTTCGGCGGAATACGTGCCGGATACCAACACGGCCAAATTACTGTAACGACACCTTACACCGACAAGGATTATGCGTACTTAGTGAACGACGACCCGACAGCCGAGGATGAAGTCCTCTACTTCCCGCGCTCGGGCGCAGGACAGGTACACTGCATCACGGGTTCGATAATCGCCGGTGTCAACTACTCACTG
This sequence comes from uncultured Bacteroidales bacterium, assembly GCA_905234655.1. Classification (GTDB taxonomy): domain Bacteria; phylum Bacteroidota; class Bacteroidia; order Bacteroidales; family UBA3824; genus UBA3824. Next base: position 10,701 of record CAJOJG010000007.1, on the reverse strand, counting down.
ACTAAGGGATTGCTCTTAGGACTTGAATTTGAGCCATACAGCTACAGGTACAATCTCCTCCAAGTTATACCGAAAGGCGGGACGGTCTACCAAGCGGTCAACTACGACCACAGATTTTTCGCCAGCCCGATGCTGAAGCTTGGATTCAGATTCTAAGACAAGAACTAAAGACTTTAAAAAAAACGAATAAATGAAACGGGATAACACCCGGGGCATTTATTCGTTTTTTTTTATTCATTCATCTTTGAAATGGTGTTTGTCGTCGAGTAGCCGTCCACGAATGGGATTATGACGGTCTCGCCGCCGATGGATTTCACGAAATCGTACCCGACAACGTCTTCGGCTTTATAGTCGCCGCCCTTAATGAGGAAGTCGGGGCGCGTGGCCTCTATGAGGGATTTTGGCGTGTCGTCGTCAAAGCCTACCACGATGTCGACGTTCTGCATCGATGCCAGGACTTCCGCGCGCGCTTGCCAGTCGTTGACGGGGCGCGCCTCGCCTTTAAGCCGCCGGACAGACGAGTCGCTGTTAAGCCCGACGACTAATTTTGTGCCGTGCTGCGCGGCCTGGGCGAGGTATTCTACGTGGCCTCTGTGGATTATGTCGAAGCATCCGTTTGTGAAGACTACCTTCTCGCCCTTGAACCGCCATATCGCCAACATGCGCTTGTAGTCGTCCGTCGCGGCGGCGTAGATTTTGTTCTTGATATTATCTAATCTTGTCATTTTTCCTTTAAACATAACCGTGTTTTTTTGAACACATGTCATTCTGTGTATTCTGAGTTTTCCGTGATTAAAAATATTTTCGTTGAAAAAAATTAATTACGTCAGTTGGTTTGTTTTTGTGTCCGGGAAGATGACTGTCGGGGTGAAGGACTTGGCCTCCTCGAAGTCCATCGTGGCGTATGACATGATGACGACGATGTCGCCGGGCAGGGCCTTTCGGGCGGCAGGGCCGTTAAGGCAGATGCAGCCCGAGCCACGCTCGCCCTTTATAGCATACGTATCGAGCCGCTCGCCATTGTTGACATTGACCACCTGCACTTTCTCGTTCGGGATGATGTTGGCGGCCTCCATGAGGGCTACATCGATTGTTATCGAACCGATGTAGTCCAAGTTGGCCTCGGTGACAGTCACCCGGTGGATTTTAGATTTAAGTATCTCTATGTTCATCTCTTAAAGTAGGATGTTGTCTATAAGCCTAACCTTGCCATCGTATACAGTAATGCAAATCACAGCGTTGACGGGACGGTCGGCGGTTATAGGTTGGAGTGTGTCGCGGTCTGCGATTTCCACATATTCGAGGCAGAGGTTTGCGTCCGTGGCGATTGACTTCTTGATGAAGTTTGTCAGCTCGGACTGTGTGGCTCCGCCGTCGCTCATTTCCTTAGCCTTGAACAGCGTCCTTGAAATCAGGAGCGCGGAAGTCCTCTGCTCGGGCGAGAGAAGGAGGTTGCGGCTTGAGAGTGCGAGGCCGTCTGCTTCGCGCTTAATCGGGCAGGAGACGATTTTGCCCTTGAAGTCGGGCATGTACCTGCGCACCATCTCTCGGATAACAGCAATCTGCTGGTAGTCCTTCTGACCGAAATAGGCATTGTCCGGCTCGATGATTGAGAAGAGTTTGCTGACTACCTGGCATACGCCGTTGAAGTGTCCCGGGCGGTATTTGCCTTCCATGACTTCGGCGACCGAGCCGAGTTCGAACTGCCGTGTGTCCTCCGTGGGGTACATCTCCGGCACCGAGGGCGCGAAGAGGATGTCCGCCTCGTTCTCCTCCAGGACTTTCACGTCCGACTGGAGGTCGCGGGGGTACTTTGCGAGGTCGTCGGGGTTGTTGAACTGGGTCGGGTTGACGAACACGCTTACTACAGTGATGTCGTTGTCGCGGTTAGAGGCCTCGACGAGCGATGCGTGTCCGTCGTGGAGCGCGCCCATCGTGGCTACAAAACCAATCTTCTTGCCCTGTTTGCGCAGCGTCTCAAGACGCTTTTTCAGTGGCTTTATTTCGTAGAATATTTCCATGACTTTTTTTGTTTAATTGACAGTTGACAATTGACAGTTGACAATTGACTTCAATTTTTAATTTTCTTTTGCCAGTTCCATGCGTTGAGGAGTGTTTCTTTGAGCGGGACGACGGCTTTCCAACCGAGCTCCTGGTTTGCATACGTGGTGTCCGCCCAGACCTTCTCGATGTCGCCTTCGCGGCGGCCGACGATTTTGTAGTTGAGCTTAACGCCTGTGGCTTCCTCGAAAGTCTTGATGAGCTGGAGGACGGAGAGGCCGTTGCCAGTGCCGATGTTGAAGAACTCGAGTCCGGCTTTCTGCCTGCCCTGCTCCATGCGGTTAATGGCGGCGATGTGGGCGTTTGCGAGGTCGATGATGTCGATGTAGTCGCGGATAGCCGTGCCGTCGGGCGTGTCGTAGTCGTCACCGAACACGCTAAGGCACTCGCGGATGCCTGCTGCGGTCTGCGTGATGAACGGAATGAGGTTGGCGGGTACGCCGAGAGGGAGTTCGCCGATGAGCGACGAGGGGTGCGCGCCGATTGGGTTGAAGTACCTCAAGGCGATGCAATGGACGTCGGGGTTTACCTTCACGAAGTCGCGTATGATTTCCTCGTTGATTTGCTTGGTGTTACCGTATGGCGAGAGCGCGGGCTGGATTGGCGAGTTCTCTGTCACGGGAAGATGCTCGGGCTGTCCGTAGACCGTGCATGAAGACGAGAAGACCAAGTTCTTGATTTTGAACTCCTTCATCGCCTCGAGGACATTAATGACGCCGTTGAGGTTGTTGCGGTAGTATTTAAGTGGCAGCTGCACGGACTCGCCGACGGCCTTGCTTGCCGCGAAATGGATTACCGACTCGATGCCCGGATTTTGGGCAAGGAAGTCGAAAAGTTGTTTTTTGTCCGAGACGTCCACCTTTCCAAAATGCGGCTTTATGCCGGTGATTTTGGCGATGTTGTCCACTACGGATTCGGACGAGTTGCTCAGGTCGTCGACGATGAAGACCTCGTAGCCTTTCTGCTGGAGTTCCACGGTAGTGTGGCTTCCGATAAAGCCAGTGCCGCCTGTAACTAATATTTTTTTCATTTCGGTTGTTTTATTTATTGTACAGAACCTGTATTGCTTTGTTTTGCGCGTCAAAGATACGAAAAACAAAATATATTGCCAAAATCATTTGTTGGCTGAAAATATATTTTGTATATTTGCGCCACAAAAGAATACCACAAACGATAATAAAACGTACTACTCATGATAAGTATAGCATCAGTATTCAAAGATGTGTTGCTCAAGGAAGACAACATCACCGTGCCGGGTCTTGGCACGTTGGAGACGTCATACCAGTCCGCGCAGTTAGACGAGAAGTCGGGCGTCATACATCCCCCGACAAAACTTGTCACGCTCAACACCGCCAAGACCGATGACGCTGATAACAAACTCATTAAGTTCATCGTCGACGACCTCAATATTTCCGAGGACGCTGCGAAGACCGCAGTCGCCGATTTTGTCCGCGAGGTCAAGAACAAGGTCGCCACGAAAGCGACTGTGACGCTCGACGAGGTCGGCATACTTTACCAGGCCGAGAATGGCGAGACCGCTCTCAAGTCCGTGCCGTCCAAACTTTCCATAGACAACTACGGCATGGATTCTGTCGAGGTCGAGCCGGTAGCCGCAGCCGACAGGGTTGCGACCGTGACGACTGAAACTACAGCCGCCACAAGCCGTGGAAAGACTGTCGGCAAGGGCGACAAAAAGGTTGCCGCCGCCACTTCAAAGGTCACGACGACAAAGACGACCACCACAAAGACCACCACGACAAAGACCGAGAAAGAGGAGAAGAAAAAGAGCAAGTTCCCGTGGCTGCTGGCGATTCTGTTGCCGCTATTGGCCATCCTGACCGTCCTGTTCTTCATCTTCAAGGACTCCATCTTTGGCGACAAAGACAAGCCAAGCACTGAGGTTGTTCAGCAGGACACCCCGGCAGATCCGTTGGCAGGTAACACAACTGACACAAACACCGAACTCGTCGATGCCACCAACAACGAGCCGGAGCGTCCCACGATAGACTCCGACCTCGAAATCCTCGCCCAGGCTGGCTTCAGCAACGTCTCGCCGCAGAACCTCGGAGAGAAGTATGACAAGTACTACCTCATCGGCGGCTCGTTCACCGACAAGGTAAACGCCCGCGAGCGTAAGCGCGCCATAAAGGCGAAAGACATCCTTAATGTGGAAGGCTCGAGCCTCTACCGTGTTGTCATCGCCAACAGCAACAGCGCGCAGGAAATCGTCGAGGAATATAACAAAGCCCTTAAGCGTGGCATCAACGCCGACGACATCTGGCTGTTGAAGAACTCCAAGTAATCGTCGCTTCGCGAGAAATCTTGTCTGTAAGATTTCTGTCCGCAGGACACTATAAAAAATAAAAATACCGGAGGCTAAAAGTCTTCGGTATTTTTTTTGAATTAACCTTAGCCTACAAATAAAATAACGGAATTTTTATTTTTTGTTTGAAAAAAACTACTTACCTTTGCGAACCATATTTTGAGTATTAAAGAAAGACCATTCGCCCTGCAAACTAATTATTGTTGACAATAAATAACATACTAAAACAAAACCTTCATGTCGAAAGTAACCATCATAGGCGGCGGGGTATCGGGTCTTGCAGCCGGCATATACGCCCAGTTGAGCGGTTTGGAAAGCGAAATTTTCGAGAGCCACACCGTCATAGGTGGCCAGTGCACTTCCTGGAAGCGCAAGGGTTTCCACATAGATAATTGTGTCCACTGGATGACCGGAACGTCGCCCAAAAAGGAGATTTACCAGGTTTGGGAAGACGTCGGCGTCGTCGGCGATGGGTGCAAGATGATTTCGCACGACTATTTCCTCCAAGTCGACATCGACGGCATCAAGGGACACGCATGGCGCGACCTTGACAAGATGGAAGCCGAGCTGCTCTCCGTCGCGCCCGAGGACAAGAAGGTCATACACAAGCTCATAAAGGCAATCCGCGACTTCCAGAACATCGAGCTCCCGGCCCTCAAGCCAAAGGAGCAGATGGGCTTTTGGGACAACATGAAGCTGTTGTGGAAGATGAGGAAGGCGATACCAGTGGCGGTGAAGTACGGCAAGATGAACATCGGCGACTTGGCGCAAATGTTCCAAAGCCCGATCATCCGCCAGATAATATACAACTATGTGCCGGAGACGTATTTTGCGATTTCGACGCTATACATGTACGCGATGTTTGCGGCGGGGAATGCCGACCTGCCACTTGGCGGCTCGGACAGCATCACGCTCAAAATGCGCGACCGCTATCTTCAACTCGGCGGCAAAATTTCAACTAAGAAAAAGGCGTTGTCCATCGACATCGAGGGCAGCAGGTGCAAGAGTGTCAACTTTGAGGACGGCACGACGGCAGAGGTCGAAAACCTGATATGCGCCACGGACATCTCGGTGACTTTCAAGCTCATCGGCGATAAATACATGGACGACCATTTCCGCTTTTGCTACGCGAACCCCGACAAGTTCCCGGTTTTCAGCGACTTGGACATCTATTATGCCGTGGACGTGCCGACGGACGACATCCCGACGATGGAGATTTTTAACTGTGAGCCCTATACGGTGGCGGGACGAGACTGCAAGACCATAATAGTCAACAACTTCGCCGACCAGCCAGGTTTTGCGCCCGAGGGGAAGGGCATCATAGAGGTGCTCGTGGTACAGTACGACTACCAGTACGAATATTGGGAAAAACTCTACGCAGACCGCGAGGCCTACCGCGCAGAAAAAATGCGAATCGCTCAGGAAGTCCTCCAACGTCTCGAGAAGCACTACCCGCAATATCGGGGCAAGTTGTCCGTCATAGAGGCGGTGACCCCAAAATCATTCAACCGCTATACCGGCGCATACAAAGGCTCGTACATGGGATTCATACAGACACACTTGGTAAAGAAGGAGACGCATCCCGGCGTATTGCCCGGACTCGACAACTTCTACCTCGCCGGACAGTGGCTCCAAACTCCCGGCGGTCTGCCAAACGCCTTAGTGACAGGACGTTTCGCAATACAACGCTTAATGAAGCGCGAAAACATATTGCAGCAATTCTGTTGCAAAAAGAATACTTTCCTATCCAAAAAATGAAAAGAATTAGAAATTAAATTAAAAGAATTTCTTTTAATTCTTTAAAAAAATTCTTTTAATTTTTGGAGAAGAAAAAAGAAAATTGACGAAAATTGACGAAAAAATTGACGGTAATTTACGTTAAAACATAGAAAGAATATAAAAGAGTGGAAGAGGACAAAGAGTACATATCGGAGTTAGTTAAAGGACGCGGCGTGGTGTCGAGGATTTTCGGCAAAGTGTCGCGCGCATACGTTGGCTTGATGCACGACCTTATCTATTACCGCAACGTCTACATGGTAGGTAAGGGAAACATACCGCCGGCCGGCACGCCACTTATCATCGTGTCCAACCATCAGAACACGCTTAACGACGCATTGGCGGTCGAGTTCGGGTTCAAGGATCGTGACGTGTGCATATTCACAAGGGCGGACATGTTCAAGAATCCCGTTGTAAGGTGGATTTTGAGGAGTTTTAACCTACTTCCAGCCTTCAGGTATTCGAAGGACGGGCTCGAGACTGTAACGTACAATACTGACCTTTTCCAGGTCGCAGGGAAAGACATCATGGCGGGTAACGCCGTGCTCATATTCCCCGAGGCCGTCAATCAGGACAAACGATGGCTTGGAAACTTTTCCGAAGGCTACCTAAGGCTTGCATTCGACGCTATCGAGGCTGACGGGTTCAAGACCGACGTGAAGATATTGCCGGTTGTGAACCACTATTCGGACTATTTTGCGTTCCGCGAGGAAGTGATGCTTAAGATTGGCGAGCCGATTTCGCTGAAGGAGTACTATGAACTCTACCAAAAAAAGCCACGCACCGCCCGCCGCAACATAAACAATGTCGTCCGCAGCAGCATCGAGGGCATGATGCTCAACATCACCGACTTGGACAACTACGACGCCATCGACTACCTGCGCCTGACATACGGGCGCAGATATTGCGCACAGTGTGGCGGCAATTCGAAATACCTGCCCGACCGTCTGGAGAGCGACAAGGCATTTTTTGCAGAGATAGAAGCCGCCAAGGAAAGCCATGCCGACGAGTTTAAGGAAATATTTGACGGGGCGATTACGCTGCGCGACACGTGCCGGAAGTGCAAGGTAAAGGACGAGATTTTCGACAACCAGCTTTCGCCTTTAAAGTTCACTTTGCAACTTTTGGGGCTTATCGTGCTTTTTCCGTTGTTTCTTTTTTCGCTAATTCCAAATATTTTACTATTTTTGGCACCGATGCCATTTACCGACAAGCTCAAGGCCGGGGACAGCCACCAGGCGATGTTTGTGGGCGGCGTGAGGTTCGCCCTCAACACTCTGTTCGCCGGGCCGTTGGTGTACACATTGCAGATGGTTGCGGACGTGTACTTCTTTAACTGGTGGGTCGCGCTTATCCACCTGGCATGCCTGCCGTGGTTCGGAATATGGGCGTGGAAATACCGCGCGGGCTTCCTGACCCTCAAGAGGCAGTGGAGGTTCTACCGCGAGCGCGGCAAAGGGCTTAAAGGCATGGAAGAACTTAGGACAAGGATATTTAACAAATTGGATAACATATTAACAAAAAATACATGGAAAAAAGAGTAGTAATAACAGGCATGGGCATCTATTCATGCCTTGGGAAAAACCTTGACGAAGTAAGGGATTCGCTCTACAATGGCGTATCGGGCATCATCCTGGATCCCGAAAGAAAGGAGATGGGATTCCGCTCCGGCTTGACTTCTAAACTCGAGACCCCTGACCTCAAAGGCCAGTTGTCGAGGGCGCAGCGTGTATTTATGCCCGAACAGGCCAAATACGCATACGTGGCCACTGTGGAGGCTCTCAAAAACGCCAATATCGACCAAGATTATCTCGACAAAAACGATGTGGGGCTTCTATACGGCAACGACTCGAGCGCGGAGCCGGTATATAAGTCGGTGGAGACTATGCTCCGCAAGAAGAACACGACGCTCATCGGCTCGGGCGGCATCTTCCAGTCGATGAACTCCACCGTCACGATGAACCTCGGCTGCATATTCCATCTCCGTGGCATTAACCTCACTGTCTCCGGCGCGTGCGCCTCGGGCAGCCATGCCATCGGCCTGGGCGCATTGCTTATCCGCAACGGCCTGCAGGACATGGTTGTATGCGGCGGCGCGCAGGAGGTCAACCCCTACGCCGTGGGCAGTTTTGACGGCATAAGCGCATTCTCCACACGCGAGGACGCGCCCACTAAGGCTTCACGCCCGTTCGACCGCGACAGGGACGGCCTTGTGCCGGGCGGCGGCGCGGCTACGGTGATTATCGAGGACTACGAACACGCTGTAAAGCGCGGCGCGCCCATCGTTGCAGAAGTCTTGTCGTGGGGCTTCTCGTCCAACGGCGACCATATCTCGTCGCCCAATGTCGCCGGTCCCGCCAAATCGCTCGAAAACGCTGTCAAGGCGGCTGGCATCAGCCTTTCCGAGATTGGCTACGTCAATGCCCACGCTACTTCGACCCACATCGGCGACACTAACGAGGCGAAGGCCATCGACCAGATTTTCGGCAGCCACAAGCCATTCGTGACTTCCACGAAATCACAGACCGGCCACGAGATGTGGATGGCTGGCGCGAGCGAGGTCATCTACTCGATGCTGATGATGAAGAACGACTTTGTGGCGGCTAACCTCAACTACGAGAACCCCGACGAGGATTCCGCAAAGCTCAACATCCCCGGCGCACGTGTCTCGGCTCATTTCGACACATTCCTCTCCAATTCCTTCGGCTTCGGCGGCACTAACTCGACGCTGATAGTCAGGAACTTGTAGTAAGACATACCCAATACATCATTACCACTTCCGGCAGAATAAAGGTGCTTTATTTTGCCGGAAGTGGTGTTTTTAGGGCATTTCCGGCAAAATAAAGGTGCTTTATTTTGCCAGAATCACATATTTTTTGTAACTTGCGGCAAAATATAAGTTCAATTTTTAATGTAAGTAGTTAGGGCACAAAAGATTATTGGCAGAATCAAAGAACGCAGGGAACTCACGGAGCTTGTCAATTCGGGGCGACCCGAATTTGTGGTGGTCTATGGGCGTAGGCGAGTTGGCAAGACTTTCTTGGTAAGAGAATTTTTCGACAACAAGTTCTGTTTCAGAGGCTTTATTCGTCGCTGTTTGTCAATTACGAGGACTGCATCAAAATTGTGGAGGCTCTGTCCACGCGGCGCGACGGTTTTTCGCGCAAAGAAATTGCCGAACATACAGGACTGCCATACGGCGGCGGGCTTACAAAGACACTCAAAGCCCTGGAAGTGAGCGACATGATAATTTCGTATGTGGATTATGGACAGCCTAAACGCAACACAAAATTCAAACTCATTGATTTTTTCAGTATGTTTTACCTTCGTTTTATGCGCAAAAATAAGAGCGTGTCCACTTTTTGGCAAGACAGCCAGTTTTTGGGCGAGGCCAATGCCTGGCGGGGATATGCTTTCGAGGATGTATGCTTCTGTCATGTAGCGCAGATAAAGGCGGCTTTGGGCATTGCAGGAGTGCAGACCAATGTCGCGCCGTGGCGGAGTCAACGCAAGGAAGGAGGTGCGCAGGTGGATATGGTGATAGAACGTCGCGACCATATCGTCAACCTCTGTGAAATCAAGTATTGCGACGGCGATTTTACTATCGACAATGACTGTGATTCGTCGCTGCGCAATAAGCTACAGGTTTTTATCGACGAGACCCGATGCAAGTTGTCGCCTCATATAACCTTGATTACCACATCCGGGCTTGTGAATAATGCACATTCTGGCAGGGTGCAAAGTCTTGTTGTGCTTGACGATTTGTTTGCATAAACAACCTTTTTCAATGGTGTTTTACGCCATTTTTTCTTTGAGTTTTGTCCTTCGGCTGCGGACGGTAGTAAAGACAGTTGGCGTATTGCTCCTTGTAACTTGCGATAGATTGAATGTTAAGGATTCTATTGTAAATCGTTTTGCCGATTTCGACCTCCTTGCTGTACTTGACTTTTTGGTCTTCGATTTCATTTTGCAGGCTGTCTATTTTGCGCTTGTTGGATTCCACAATGGTGGCGAGGTTCTCGCTCTTATCCATAATCTCTTCGTTTTGTTTGACGAGGTAGTCCAATTCCGATTCGGCTTCCTCGATGACGCTTTCGGAGTTTTTTATAGTGGCGTATTGGTCGGCGTTGACGTATTCCAGGTGTTTGATTTTCCTGCGGCTTATAATGACGGACAAAAGGCATACGACCGTCAAAAGAAGTACGATGGAAAGTAATGCCCATACGTTTTTCTCATATTCAATCTGTTGCTTTTCGAAGTCGAACTTACGGCATATCCTGCATTTTTTCACGATTTTAATGCTCCCATTTTTCTGCTCCCGAAGGGAGCATCGTTGATTATCAAGATGTTAGGTACAACATGATGGGAGCAGGGTCTTGACGGCAGGTTTCGGATGTGTTAAATTTGCACCGAAATCCAAAACAAAACAACACTCAAACAAAATGGAAAAAACAGTATTGACATTTTTGATGACCATGATGGCCGGCGTGATGATGAATGCATCCGCACAGGTTTGTAAAAACATCACTAATTCGGTAGGC
>CAJOJG010000006.1 GCA_905234655.1 uncultured Bacteroidales bacterium | reverse complement strand
AGGCTTGTCGGCGATGTATTGCGTCGGGTTGTTGAAATCCTCGTTGGTGTATTCGATGTGGCGCAGGATTGGCAGGTAGGGTTCGAGGCAGTCATTGCGAAGACTGACGATTTTGTCGTAGATTTTTTGTGCGCGGTGGTGGGTGGCGCGGATTGGAAACCAGTACCTGACGTCGGGGTGCAGGGCGTACTCTACCGACTTCCCGATTTTGGTGTCCCTCTCTTCGGAATTGTACGGAACTATCCGTTCCGTATATTCGGCGATGCCGATATTTTGGTCGCTTTGGATTGTTGTTGCCATCGTTCCTTTGCGTTATTTTGGGCTTTTTGCTCCCGAGAAAACATCTCGCTGAGGTTTCGTCGAGAGTTTTTTCGGTTTGAAAATCAACGTTTTAGCCAAATGTCAATGGCCCGAAATAAGCCATTTAAGAGGCGATTTTCGTCGAGTGCCCAAAATGTTGGTCGTCAAAAAAAGGACCGAAGACTCAGCCTTTTTTTGACGCTACAAAGGTAGGGAAAATAATACACAATGTAAAGTCTTTTTTTTTTTTTGTCCGCTATTCTTTACAAAGATTTTACAACGATTTGACGGTCAAACGGTTAAAATAAATTTTAAGGCTTGACAATTTTGTACTGAAAAATGGAAGATTTCGGGGGAAATAGAGGATTACAGTTTGGGTGATTTTCTTTAAAACACAGAGATACGGAAACACTCAGAGATACAGAGAAACACAGAGGACACAGAGCGTTAAAATTCTCTGTGTCCTCTGTGCTTAAATCTCTGTGTCCTCTGTCAAAAAACTCTGTGGTCTCTGTGCTTAAAAAAACCACTATTCAACTTTCCATTCGTACATTCCGGCAGAGAATTGTTCGGGAAGGGCGATTTCGATTTTTACGGCTTGGGTCTTGACGGGCTCAAAGTTGACCTTGCAGGCCTCGCCGCGATCGGTTGGATAGGGTGTCAAGTTCTTGACGGGCTGCCAGTTGCCAGAGTTGTCCTTGTAATAGATTTTCCAACTTTTTGGCACACGGCATCCGCCCCACGGCGCGTCGTCAAACCAATAGACCGTGCTACTCTTCACTTCGGACGGCTGTTTGAAATCGTAGACAAGCCATTCCGTGCAGTCGTTTTTCGGCCACCAATGGTAGTACGGAATCGAGCGGTCGTCGGCATCTTTGGGCAACAGACGGTCGTTCAACGCGCTCAGGGACGGCGTTTCGGTGCTTGCAGAAAGTTTGCTTTCCGACGCCAATGTGGGCGGCTCGGTGGGGCGCGTGGCGTTCAAATCCTGCGGCAACCATACTTTCATCTTGCCGCTGCCACGGTGGCACCATGCGTAATACGGTATCAGTTTGAGAGTTACGTCCTTGGTCTGAAGTTTGCCGTCTTTATTAAAATCCAAAATCTGCGCGTCGGTGGTGAGCGACTTTACAGGGTACGAAAGCACCTTGTAATCAGCGAGTTGGAATTTTGGATTTTGATTAACCAACATTCCGGCGATGTCAAAATCGTTGTCGGGCCATTCGGCGCAATAGACAATCGGGCCGCGTTCAACAGAAATCTGCCCCTTGTCGGCTTCAACCTTGCCGTTGGCGCGGACGGTGCGGGGCTGCATGTCGAATGTGATTTCCACTTTGTCGCCCTTTTTCCACTTGCGGTCGATGGTGAAATAGCCGTCGTTTTCGAGTTTGCCTTCTTCAACGCCATTAACTAAAACCTTGTAACTCAAACGCTTGTTGTCGCTGTAAGAATAGAGGTTGGATGGCACGACGTCGCCCTTCACCCAGCCCGGAATGCGGATTTTCATCGCAAAATTTCCGGCTTTGTTGTCGTTGACATTGACAGTGATGTTGCCCGACCACGGATAGTCGGTTTTCTGTTCGAGAGCGACTTTCTTACCAGCCACGGTCAAATCGCTTTTGGTTGATATAAAGAGGTTTACGTAGACATTGCGGTCCTTGACGGCATATACATAGCCCGGAATTGAGGGAATGAAGCGGCAGATGTTGCTCGGGCAGCAAGCGCAGCCGAACCATGGTTGACGTTGGTGCTGACCCATGCTTTCCAACGGATTGGGATAGAAAAATCCGCCGCCGTCGAGGCTCACGCCCGAAATCAAACCGTTGTACAATGAGCGTTCCAAAACGTCGTAATACTTTGATTCACCGTGCAATAGGAACAGGCGGTAGTTGACGTAGACATTGCCGATTGCGGCGCAGGTCTCGCAATACGCGCTCATGTTGGGCAGGTAATAGTTGGGGCCAAAAGCCTCGCCGCTCGATGTCGCGCCGATGCCGCCAGTGATGTAAAGTTTCTTTGTAACGATGTTGTCCCAAATCTTGTCGATGGCGGCGATGTAATCCTTGTCGCCCGTAAGTGCCGCTACGTCAGCCATTCCCGCGTACATGTAGGCTGCGCGGACGGCGTGTCCTACGGCTTCGTCCTGTTCGATGACGGGCTTGTGCGCCTGCGAATATTCGTGGACGATGGTGGTCTTGCCGCGATAGTCGAGAAGGAATTTCGCCTCGTCGAGATATTTCTTCACGCCGGTCGCGAGGTAAAGTTTTGCCAAGCCCATTTCTGCGATTTGGTGGCCGGGAACCACGCACGCCTGACCCTCGCCCGCGCCGACTTCCTTGCAAACGCAGTCGGCGAAACGTTTGGCGATGTTGAGAAGTTTTGTGCTGCCAGTCGCCTGATAATGAGCCACTGCCGCCTCGCAAAGGTGTCCGAGGTTGTAGAGTTCGTGGCTGAGGTCTTCTTCCAACTGCCAACGTTTTTCGCCTGCCCACGGATGCGGATGCGCGGGATTTTGGGTGCGCGCGGTGTAGAGGTAGCCGTCGGGTTCCTGCGCCGAGCCGATGATGTTGATTACCGAATCGACATAGTTTTGCAACTTTTTGTCGGGGTAGGTCTGCAAGATGTAACTTGCGCCCTCGATGGTCTTGTACGGGTCGGTGTCGTCAAACGAATAACCCATAACGCCCTCTACCTCAAACACTTTCGATGGGTCTTTGAGGTGCGCGGCGGCGTTCTCGAAATTGGTGTAACGGCGTGTCTCTTCGCATTTTTGGAACGCCAACGGAATTGTGGTCTTGCGGCTTGCTTCGAGCCTCTGACCCCAAAACGCGTCGGTAACTTTCACTTTTGTAAACTCAACGGGCGTAATCGGATAGCCCGGACTTTGCGCGGCTGCAACACCGCAGACGGCAATCATCGCCGCCGAAAATAACAGTCTTTTCATTTTGTATATGCATTTAATGACTGCATTTTTTTGGTCACGGAAAACACTGAAAACACGAAATCGTGTTTTTCTCATTTATTCTGTGTTTTCCATGTTTTCCGTGACCAAAAAACTTGCAAATCAATTACTAATTTTCAATTCTCTGAGGTATCCAGTGAACGGCCAGTCGCCCTCGGCGTTGCGGCCAAGGGTGATGTATTGTGATGGTTTTACCATTAGTTGCAAGTCTTTTTGGCTGACGAGTTCGCCGTTCATGTAGATTTTCTCAATCCTGCCGTCAAACTCTACACGCATCTTAATCCATTGGTTTTCAAAGCGTTTTGCATTGTCCTTGCCCAAACCGGCATCTTCGTACCAACCATAATGGTTAAGGATTCCGCAACGTGGTTCCGTGCCGTTGACGAGCATTATCTTTTCCAACTCGTCGTGCGACGATGTAAAGTCGGCAATACATTCGTTGAGTTCCATTTCGGGATTGAGAAATTCAGCCTCTAAAACGTATGGCGCATTGTCCCTCAATGTGTTAGGCAGTCCGAATGACGAGAGGAAAACCTGTTTGCCGGTGAATCGGAAGGCTTTTTTGCCTTTGACGGTTTCCACCAACAGCGGCTCTTGTTTCAACTCAAAATAGCCGTCAATGCCGTGATTTTCAATGTAATGCACGGTGTCGCCGTCAGAAAAGTCGTCGGCGGTGATGTCAACGATTTTGCCGGTGGTGAAATTGGGCGCGGCGGTCTTCACAGAGATTCCCTCTTTTGCGAGATATTCCTGTTCGGCTTTTTCGGGCTGCCAATTAAACGCCGTAAAGTCCTCAACATAAATATCTTGCGTGGTGTTGTTCTCAATTCTCAAAACGCCGTCCGAAATCTTGACATTCTTAGAGTTTGGTATGAAAATCTTGTCGGAAATCATGATGTTTTTGTACTCTAACACGCTGTTTGGCAGAAGTTTGACTTTTGTTTTGCCGCCAACGCTTACTTTCTGCGCCTGACCTTGTTTGAGGACAAATTTTCCGCCGAGGATTCCGTAATTGTTTTTCCACTCGAAACCCGAAAAATCTTCCGCCGAAAATCCGAGCCATTGTTGAGGGCAGTCGGTAATATGCTCGCTGAAAATCTTGAAGTTCCACACTGCGCCGCCGTAGCCGAGTTTTTCGCCGCCGAGGTAGGTGTAGCGGACATAACGCGCATTGACATCGCCAAAATCATTCATCGGCGAGCCGGAAAGTTTGTTGTTGGATTTGTCGGCAAAAACCTGCCACGTCTTGCCATCGTCAGAAGTTTCCAAAACGTACTGGTAGAATTGTGTCGCGTACTCGAATTGAGTCTGTATCGTCCTGATTCGCTGCGATTTGCCCAAGTCTATTATGAAAAATTCTTGTCCTGTGGTTTTCGGTCGCCAAAGAGTTCCGTTATTGTCGTCAACGGCATATTCGGGGCGGAAATCGTCGTCGTAAAAACTTGATGCACTGACTTTTGCGCCGAGAGCGAGGTTGGTTTTAGCGTTGGCATTACTGAAAACGCCCTTGTGGGTCGGCCTGACGGGAATGATGTTGCCTTTCTTGTCAAACTTCAACTCGTCGGCGCAAATCTGGCGGTGGAAGCCACGGTTTGAGTGCGGATTGTCGTGGCGGTGGTAGATGATGTAATATTTGCCATTCTCTTCCAAAATCGAATGGTGGCCGGGGCCGTGGACTGTGCCGTCGATGGAACTGTTCAAAATGCAGCCTTTGTATTTGTAAGGCCCCATCGGACGGTTTGAGGTCGCGTACTGGACGCGGTATGTGCTGTCGTGGCACGAACCCGACGAGTAGGTGAAATAGTAGGTCTTGCCGCGCTTGAATACGAATGGGGCTTCAAAGAAATCTGTGGCTTCTGTATTGACAATCAGCCTTGTAGTGTCGAATTTGGTGAAATCCTTGGCGTTGACCTTGCCGACGCCGCAGCCAAAATCCTTGTAGATTCCCCACGTTCCCCAGTAGCAATAGACGCTGCCGTCGTCGTCCCTAAACGTCTGACCGTCAAGGGTAATGGCGTTTTTGACAAAACGGTCGGCGACCCACACAGCGTCCGACTTGCCTAAAATATTTTTCCACGGGCCTCTCGGCGTTTCGGACACGCCACAATGCAGCGTACACGGCTGGCAATAGACCATATAGTACTTACCGTCAGAGTGTTGCATGACGTCGGGCG
Organism: uncultured Bacteroidales bacterium; assembly: GCA_905234655.1. Classification (GTDB taxonomy): domain Bacteria; phylum Bacteroidota; class Bacteroidia; order Bacteroidales; family UBA3824; genus UBA3824. Next base: position 76,092 of record CAJOJG010000006.1, on the reverse strand, counting down.
CCCAAATCCAATGGCTGTCGGGCCAGTTCATCGGCATCACTGTCCAGTCGACAAGATTCTTGCTCGTCCACACCTGAGCCGGTCCGAAGCCCGCGCCGCTGCCGTCCGTGGTCGCATATATATAATACGTGTCGGCGAATTTTTTGATGGTCGGGTCGGCGAAATATCCCGGCAAAATCGGATTGCCGTTTTGCGGGGCGTTATACTTTTTCTGGGCGTTGAGATTCGACGGTCCCAACGCCAAGAAAAGTGAAACTATGAGTGAGATTTTTTTCATTGTGTTAACAAATTGCTAATTAAATCTGTTGCAATATTAACAAAAAAGCAACATTTTGACTGCCACAATCGTCCAAAAAAATAACAAAATCGTCCAAAATAATACTACAGATGTCCCCAAAAACTAATTTTGGACACCAGTTGCATCTTATTGGCAATAAAACATCCCTATTCCTCTTGTTTGATTATTTCTTCGTATGACGGGTACATCTTCATATCCTTCATCGCGGGAGATGGAGGATAAGGGATGGTATAATTAATCATCTGTAAATCACTAACGCTCAGCTCATACCTACATATAACATTGAAAACTTTATTATCATAATTTAAATAGTCTAAAAAAGAGTTTTTTACAAAATAAAAAATTATACTATCTTTTATAGCATCTTGTAAATATGGTGCTGATGCAATTTGCATAGGTTTTATTTCATTACAACCATAAGAATAACTACTATACACATAAGATGTATCCATCTGAGGTGATGCAAATACGACAATAGTGTCTTCTGTATTATTTACATACTGCACATAACGTAACTCTTCATCAAGTTTGCAACTACTGATGAGCAATATTTGTACTAATATGAATAGCAACGTATTAAAATATTTATTGATTTTAAAAGCCATAAGTAGGATGGTGTTTTGTTTCTATATCAATTATATTGTTCCAGTCTGTTCCAAAATAGTCACGTGCATACGCACTGGCTTCCCTTTCAAACCACGATAATCTATGAGACCTTATGGTTGTACTGCCAAATGGTACATTATGACTGTTTTTCGCCGATTTCAAACTTGGTATCCCTATTGCGAACAAATACGCGAATCCGTACCGTCTCCCCTGTATCGTATGTCCATGCCCGCCCATGTCGATAAGGCCGAAATGGTCGTAATGGAGATGCCCGCAGTAGCCGCGCTGGAGTGGTGTCTTGGCGTTGGAGATTCTCTTTTTCATGGATGCTCCTCTTTGTTAGTTATCTCTTCGTATGACGGGTACATCTTCATATCCTTCATCGCGGGAGATGGAGGATAAGGGATGGTATCATGGAGAACGCTTATCTCTTGTAAAGACAATTCATACTTGCATTGCCACAAAGAATCTTTTATAATATTATCCCATTTATGAGATCTAAGTTCTTCTTCGCACAGTATGTATGCCGTTAATGTGTCACAATGCCATCGTACTGGGTATTCATTAGCCAAAATACATTTGCATTCGAGTTGTTGTAAGAAGTAGTAAGCAGGCATAGTATGTTCTAATGTTCTTATCAATGAATCATAAACTATGTCGTTTGGATAAGAACAATATGGCAACACGACAACAAACTCGGTTTCGACATAATTATTTATAAAATAAATAGGTCTACGTGGCACTATGAAGTCATCGTCTTTGCAACCTCCAAAGACTATAGTTAAAAGCAAGCTTATTATAAATAGTTTATTTTTCATCTTCTTGAAAGTTAATTATATTCATGCCCATAGTTTCTTCATTTGGTGGGTATGGAATTTTATAGTTAAGTTTTTCAACATCGTCGAAAGAGAGCATATACTTATACTTTATAAGTCTGTTTTCTACAATTGAATCCCACGTATATGTAGTTGATATCATTGTAGGAATTATATAAAACACTAACGTGTCATTGGCAGTTGCATAATTGACATCTTTGTCGTACCAACCGTGGATGTGATGAATTGTGTTTGGCGGGCATAAGTAAATGTAGTATCGTGATTCCTTTGCGCTGATTACAAAATCATATCCATCTTCTGTTTGTTTCATAAATGGATTTGCCACGACAATAGTTTCACAGGTCGTGTTTTGCAAGAATACGGTTGTTACAGGTTCAGATTTGCAACCCAAACCGAGAAACAAAAGCATACATAATATGATTTTTTTATAATCCATAAATATCCTCCATCGTTGATGTCCAACAATCAAAATAATTCCTTCCGTATCGACTTGCCTCTCGTTCAAACCATTTTAACTTATGGGTCGAAGACATATTCCCAAGAGGCGTGACTATAGGAGATGAGTTTTTTGCTGACTTTAAACTTGGTATCCCAATTGCAAACAAATACGCGAATCCATACCGTCTCCCCTGTATCGTATGTCCATATTCGTGCATAAAAAGTCCATTATGCGATGTACGAACATAATCACCGAAATTGCCTGACACTGCATCATCAATGTTAATTCCTATATAATTTCCCATTGTAACACCGTCGTTCTTTTTTGAATATTCATTTACGCTGTATGTCGCACTTCCCAAATAGTTGACATAATCTATCCTCCAACCGACATTACTGCCAAGAGCATAACACAATCCCACATTTGTTTGCAACGATTCCCAAGTGAAACGACTTATCCCTTGCCAAATTCCACGGAAAAATTTGAATCATCCAATGAAAATAGACCACCTATCATTTTTAGAGAATTCGGTAAAACCTTCTTGTTTTTCCCCGAAACAGCCCCTACAAATGCCGAACCTAATGTCGCAACACCCATTGCAGAGAAACCCCACTTGTTTATATTCCATAGTCCGCCTAAGAAACCACTTACCCCTGGAATTTGCGCACTCGCACCTAATGTAGCACCAACGAGGGTTCCCTGCACAAACATTTTTACACCCTGACCAAAATTTTTAACATCTCCGGCTGCTAAATGTGTTGAAAGATTGCCAACAGCAAAAGTAGATGCCAACGCAATTACAGGCAACCACACGAACTCCCCCGTCGGGTCGGTATATTTCAACGGATTGTTCAGACAATACGAATATCGATTGTAGTTCTGCGAGTTTTCGGGTGCTTGTACGTATGGGTCGGGCGAGAGGAAACGCCCGAGGATGGGGTCGTACACACGTCCGCCCATGTCGATAAGGCCGAAATGGTCGTAATGAATATGTCCACAGTAGCCGCGCTGGAGCGGTGTCTTGTTGTTTGAAATGGTTCGATGTCCGAATGGGTCGTATGAGGCGGCGAAACGCTCGTTGCCGTTTTCATCATAAAGGCGCGTGATGCTGCCAAGGTGGTCGGTAAAAGCATACTCGGTGCGGTTGCTGCCTTTGTCTCCCGATATGCGCACGGCGACAAGCCCGTATGCCCCATCAATGTAATGATAACGTGTAAAGCCCTGCACGTCGTAAACCTCCTCGTAATTAGGGAGATGGTATGTCGAAACACGCTGTCCATTGATAGTAGAAACTGTTTTTATCCTATTGAAGTCGGGACTATAATGGATACTCAGTTCGTTATTAGAACCGTCAATGTTTTGCTTTTTTATGTCTGATACTTTGCCGAATGGAGTGTATGTTATCTTGCATAGCGGGCTTGTGAGGAGCGTGTCGGTGTTTTGAACGTATTCAACTGCATGTGGCTTTTGCCGCGAATAAGCATAATTACCAAGTCCGGTCTTGTTGATGATGTTGCCGTTTGCGGAATAGGAGATGTTCATTCGCTCCGTCGCGACAAGGCGGTCTGCTTTGTCATACTGGAAGTATTCGCTTCCCTTGTCTGACATTCCACCACGGTACACCAAATTGCCAGTGGATGATTGGAATCCATAGCTCATCGAATGTAAGGTCTTGTTGTCATTGGTTTTTATCCTGGCGTTTGACAATATGCCTTGATTTGTGAATGTGGTAGTCTTTGTCAGTTTTGAGCCAAAATGTTCTGTAAGTGTAGTTCCTGTGTGAGTCTGGAGCATCCAAACTGTCTGTCCGCCAATCTTAATGGAGGATAGTAGATGGTTTTGGTCGTAGTTGTATGTCTCGGTGACACCATCAGGATATGTGCACGACGTTAATTGTCCTGCCAAATTGTAACGGTAAGTATATTTGAACTGTTTGCCGTCGATGGAATACGTTTCCAATTCTACAAGGTTGCGGTTGTTGTGTTGGTAAGTTATTGTAGCGGTTGAGTTTTTTTGTTCAGCGAGTTTGCCAAATGAGTTGTATTTATATTCGGTAATCTCGTTTCCGCACGTTGTTTTGACGAGTTTATTGCCGCTGTATTTGTTGGAAGTGATGATTCCGCGCCCGTCCGTCTGACGGATGACACGTCCGAGGGCATCGTATTCGTATGTCGATTTCCCTGCGTCAGGATCTGACATGCTTTTTCGCGTCCCGTCAGGATTGTATTCTATCGTGAATGTCGCTCCGCCAGAAACTATTTTGCATGGCTGTCCGTTGGATTTATATGTGTAGCGGACGCTGGACACCGGGTCGGTTATGGTCGTGGGATTTCCCCAGTCGTCGGTGTAACGGCGGCAAGTGCGTCCATTTTCGGTGGTTGTCACAACGTGCTTGCCGTATGAATATTTTGTTGTCTTGCCAGTGGATTCCTTTTTTGTTGCCACAATGTCGCTCTTTCCGTCGCCATTGAAGTCAAAAACCTCGAAGTCCAACTTGCCGTCGTCTTTGGCTGTGTTGGAATGGTCGTAGATGCCAAGACCGGTTATCGCAGTCTTTTTTGTGAACGTGCCATCACCATTGCTGATTGCAAAATATATTGCATCAACATTGCTCTCGCTCATGACAAAATCCATATATCCATCGCCATTGAAGTCGCCCGGACGAATCAACGCACAGTTTTTTATGGTCGTGCCGCTGCATTTCGACGCATCGGAGAACGTGGAATACCTGATTCCATTCCCTGCGTTCCAATAAATCGTGTATCCGCCGTCGTACACTACCAAAATGTCAATCATTCCGTCTCCGTTGTAATCGGACGCGAAGATATTGGTCGGCGCGGACGGAAGAGAAAAACTAAAAGACGCTTCAATTTTTTTAGTAAAATTATCGTCGAAACACATAATTTTAGCTGGATACTTGCCAATTTTGTCCTTGCCCTTTTCAATGAAGAATACTGCAAATTTCCCATTGCCAATGAAATCAGACACTGCAAAGGCCGGCATCTCATTTGACGTTTTTAATTCTGACGCAAGATAATACTTTGCCCTCATGCCATCGTAAAATCTAAATACGACCTGCCTAAATGGGCCATTGTACATTGGGACAAAAAACTCGTTCTTGCCGTCCCCGTCAAAATCCATTATGTTAACGCCAAGATTATAGAACTTGTCATACCAACATGCGCCTATGTTAATGCTATTGGCGAACCTGAATGACGGGGTGTTGTTAGTGCCGACATTTTTGTAAAATATCGCACTTGTGTATATCTCGCAAGTGTTTGCGCCCGTCGGCACATTCACTTGCGCTGTAAGGATAATGTCGTCGAGTCCGTCTGAGTCATAGTCGCCTGTTACAATTGTCTGGTCGTAGAAATTGACAAGATTCTTTTCCCATCGCGCATTGTTTCCTATCGAAAATGTCTTTGCAGTTTGTCCTATTGTCGCAGTGTTGTAAGAGAATGTCATAGGCGGCAATTGTTCGCCATTTGCATTTTTTAATGTTATTTTACTCAGCCGGGACAGACCGTCCGTAGTGTTGTATTGGAAATCGTATGTCCGCCAAAGGTTGCCATACTTATTCACGGTAATCTGTTTAAGACGGCTGACTGAATTAATTTTTCTTCCATTCAATATTGTACGGACAGTATCCTGTCTATTTTCATATATGAATTTTACACTATGACCGCTATAAGAAATTGTGGCAGGACGCCCTTCACTCAAATACGTATATTTTATGTGGTTGCCAAAGACATCGCAAACATCCGACAAGAGCCATTTTGACACGTTATTACCATAGCCACGTACTTTGGCGCCATACGTCATAGTGTTGCCAACGGACTTGACGATGAAATTAGCCTGCGCGAAAGAGGCGGCTCTTGAAATTTCAATAGAAGGGTCGTTTTCAAGCGCATAATTATTGGTAGATAATTTTATGATGCGCACCCCGTCAAGAGCAAACTCGTCGCCGCTGCCGTAATTGACACCTTTTGCCACGCCGTCATAATAGATGGTTTTGCCAACACGCGAAACGGCCGACAAGCCGCCTATCAAGAAACCTACGCCAAGAATGTCGTTGCCAGCGTTGCTGTTGTACTCAATGCTCAGTTTGGGTGCTGTGCCGTTAATGCCGTCGGGCAGTTCTATTGGAAAAGAATACACCGCCTCACCAAGATTACCAACATTAAAATTACCCTCAATCATCCCAACCGCAGAGTTTTGGGAGAATGCGACGGGTGATGAAACCAACATTAACAATATGACAAGCAAAATCCTCATTCCCTCATAGTTTTATGAAAGTGAATGTTTCTATCTTGTTTTCTGAAACAAGACGGATGGCGTATGTTGCTGGCACATACGTCGAAACGTCAAGGTCTATTTCCGTCGTTGTAACCTTGCATTGATAGACAGCATGGTCTGCCTGGTCATAGATGGCGAGATTCCATCCTTGACACTCGTCGGCAATTATTATTGTTATGTGTGTTGATGCTGGATTGGGGTATGCGGTAACAAGGCTGACTTTTTCAGTGGCAAGTTTCTTTCCGATACTACTCTCGGTTATTTGTTGGACAGGAATGTCCGCACGACGTTCGACTTGATTGCCAGCTGCGTCGTAATCAAAAAAGGCAGCCTGCGCCGAAACGTTTGCTGTTATTAATATTGTCGTTAATATAACCAAGAAAAATGTGTTCATGTCGATTGCGCTTATGATTTCAATATAAAGGTAGATTATATTTTTAATAATTTAAAATATAATCTACCAATACCATATTTTTAATTATTATCTATAATTTTTATTCCACAATAGTAATCTCAAACCTTATCACCGCGCGTGTTTCGCCGTAGACGAGTGCCTGTTGGATTGTGTATTTGTCGCCTGGTTTCATATCGCCGTCAGCGATGCGGCTCGGATGGACACCGAGTTGGAACGACCACGAGCCGGGCGTGAACTGCGAATAGACATGCGCCGTGTTCCAAGCCGTAACGCTTCCGTCGGCGGCAAACCAATGCCCCCAGCCGTCGGCGGTGAAATTGTAACTCATTGAGCCGTCGGGTTCTACCGCACCAAACTTGATTGTGCCGGAAGCCACTTGGTCGCGGTTGGTCGCCATCTTGCCAGTGATGTCGTAGGGCTGCATCACAAACGCCGTTCCGATGGCTTTGAGGTCGTCGGCATCGAGGTTGACGATTGGACCAGTGTAACCCGCTTTGGCTGAACATTCTACGGCCTTGACAATCTCGGTGCTTTGCGGGGTTTCGGTGCCGTCGAATTTTATAGTGCCGTAGATGTCGGTATTCTCGATTTGGATTTTGAACGGCCAAGTAACACCGGCACCGCTCGAATAGTACTTGGACGGTGTGCAAGATACGATGTACCAGAGTTTTTCGGTGTTGGCGGGCACTGTCCACGAAATCTCGCCTTCGAGTTCCGAACCTACCAAAACCGGGTCGGAATACAGGCGCGTGCCGTCGCTCAAAAGCGCAACAAAACCGCTCGTCCAGCCCGCATCAGAGGCGTTTGACTTTGGCGTACCGACAAATTTTACCTTGATGTCATTGTCGGATTCGGGAAGGTTGAGGCGGATGACATTAAAGCCAGTAGCCTCGGGTGCCATCTCGTCGCTCACGGCGTAGTAACCGTCGGCGGTAGTTGTTGATTTCCAGCCAAGTTTGCCGATGTAGTCCTTGCCGTAATCCTTGACCATGCCACGGCTCTTGACTGTCGGCTCGTTTTCATTGTAGGTGATTACCTCGGTGGTGAAATCCCACGTTGCGCATTTTGCGGCGTATTCGTAAAGGTCGAGGTTGAAGATGTTGATGTCGTTGTTGCAATACAGCCGCATGTAGCCCTGCGCGAGTTCCTCGTTTGCCTTGGTGCCACGCCAAACCTTGCCAAATGCCTCTTTGCCGTACTTGTCGGTCCATTCGTACTGAAACCAGTAACTTGCGTACATGTGGCTCGTTGAATGGAAATGGTTTTGATAATAATTTGAAAAGACGGTGAAATTGCCCGAATTGAAGGCTTGTTCGGCGTATTGGGAATAACTCATCCAGTTTGCAAAATCTTCCCAATGCGCGCCGCCGCTGATTTCAGCACCGTCGGCAGAGGCTTGGAATTGGAACGAGTGTCCGAGTTCGTGGGCGATTGTGCTGCCCGTCGGCTGGCACGTCGTCGCGCTGAACCATGCCGAGCCCATCTTGTTGGCACCGCCGCCCTCGGCACGCCAACTCGTTGTGCCATAGAGGAATATCGCCATGTAGTAGTCTTTGAGCATAGATTTTTCGTACTCTACCATTTTAAGGTCGTTGACGTAGTACTCGAAATAGTTGTCCGCCTTTGCCAAAAAATCATTGACATCAACACGGATTCCCTTGTCAACTTCCTCAGCATTAGGCTCATAGTCGCCGTAAGCCTTGTCCCAGAAGATGATGATGTTGCCTTTCGGCGAAACGCGGCTGCGCGAGAACGAAAACTCGTTGCCGGTGTCGAGAAGTTTCTCAATCGCGCCGGTATTGGGCGTATAGGCCTTTGCAACGTCGATGCCCATCGCCTTCACCTCGTCGAGAGTGAGCGAGCGCGGCGCAGCGTCCTGAACAACGCGGAACGAAACAGCATTGTTGCCGCTCTGAACCTTGAAATGTCCCGTGCGGTTCTCTTGCTTGTCGTTGGCAGAGAAATCGAACCTCACCCTCAACATCTCTGCCGAAGCCTCGCCGGAAGTGGCGTCAGCCTTGATCCAAGACGTTGCGTCGTCGTCGATGACAATCTGCCACGCATCAGAACATGAGAAACGGATGTTCTTGAAGCTAGACGAATACTTGAGTTCCCAAAGCGTGTCCGCCTCGTTCTTGAGAAGAATGTTGCCCGAAATTACTTCGGGTTCGGGCGACGGATTGTCGTCGTCCTTGTCCTTGTTGCAGGCGACAAACATCAACACCGCCAATGCAAACGTCAGAAATTTTAAACTTTTCATTGTATTAAGTATTAATAAATTAGTAAATCAAAATTGTACATTTTTTAGTCACGGAAAACACTGAAATCACTGAATCTTTTGCGAAAAACAAAATTTTGAATTCTTTAAAATTTTTGACGGGAAAAAAGGAATTTAGTTTCCGTGATTTCAGTAAATATTTTTGCTAAAAAATATTTAGTTTTCACACTCACTTTCTGTGTCATCTGTGTGTTCCGTGTCCCAAAAAGCATTAAATCATCTATGCACCTCGTTGTAAATATCAATGTCCGTTTCGTAGAAAAACTCTTTCAGCAAGTTGTAAAGCCGAGGGTCGTGGATTTTGAGTTTTTCGCGGCGGTTGATTGCGTTGTGGACACCGTTGGCGGGCAGGACGTATTGGTTGCAGTTGAAAAAAGACTGAACGCCCTCAGCAAAATATTCGTAAATGTCTGACAATGCGTATGTTCCTGACCAAAGATTAAGACTTTTGGCATTATTGAAACAATCGGTCAGACGCTTTCTGAACGTCGGGTCAACGCCCTCGATGCCAACGAGATGAATCAAATGCGAAAACTCGTGAATCGGGATGTTTTCGCCACGATACCTGTCGGAAGTCAAAGCCAAAACATTTTCCTCGCCGAAACTTGCCGAAATTTCGTGCTGAGGCGCACCGCCAAAACCACGCGCCCGCCAGTTCCAATATTTTATGCTGTCCTCACAGTTGCAAAAATGCGCGTATTCGGGCAGTTCACAGACTTGTTCATCTTTGCCCAAAACCATTGTGTAACAGCCTTTTTCAATCATTTTCCGCTTGACGTCGGGACGCTTGGCGAGCATTACCGAAATGATTTCCTGAGTTTTTATCAACGCCGAATCGCTGACATTCGCGCTCGAAATCGTCGGAATGCCTGAAATGTTAAGATATTTTTTGTAAAACTTATCAAACTTCTTGTCTGACGGAATCGACGTGGGAAGTGAAGAAGTCTTGTAATTTTTAGAAATTTTCATTACAAAACCGCCGCCCGAGGCAAGATGAATATTCTTGGAATCTGTGTTTTTGACAGAAAATTTTTCAACGGCATAATCCTCGCCGTTGTGGTTCGCGTTTTTGCCGTCTTTGTAGAGTACGACATCGTAGTCAGTGTCGGAATCCAAAAACGAAAAACTGATGTTCAAATCCCTGTCGTCCCAGTTAGTAAGACCGCCTACAAACCAATCAGAACCAAACCTGCGGGCGGTAACGACGTGTTCGCCAATTTTGCCCGAAAGGATTTGGGTAAAGTCGGGATTGTTGGGGATTTTTGACAAAAAGTCGGTGAAACTTTCCTCTTGCAGGTACGCGCTCGGTGCGTCGGCAAGCATCGTAAACGGCGAATCGTGAACCACATACGCCGCCAACTGATGACACCTCGTGCCCATGCTCATCGGGTTGCCGTAAATAGGTGAATACCAATGTTTTGTACCATTCCGCATTGCGCCGGGCGTGTAATCGACGGGGCCGCACATCATGCGGATAAAGGGGAATGTAACGTCGTAGAGCGGCATGTCCTTTTTGTCCTCGTTCCATTTCATCTCCTCCATTCCGAAAACGCTTTCAAAATTGATAACGTTTGGGTAAGCGCGGTTCATTCCGGACGGCGGATAAAAACCGTGATAATCCAAAACCAACTGATATTCAGCGGCTTTCGCGGCGATGCGGTACGCCATTTCGACGGCGGTCTGGTCGTTGCGGTCGAGAAAATCAATCTTGAAACCCTTGACACCCATCTTGGAATAATGCGCAAAAACTTGGTCGAGGTTTTCGTCAATTACATTAAACACCGCCCAAAGGACGATGCCCACACCCCTATCGTTTGCGTAAGAGATTAATTCTTTGAGGTTTATGTCAGCAATCGGGTTCATAATGTCAGCCTTCTTGCTGTCGTACCAACCCTCGTCGAGGATAATGTATTCGAGCGAATGAGAGGCGGCAAAATCTATGAAATATTTGTAAGTTTCGGTGTTGATACCAGCCTGAAAATCAACGTTTTTGATGTTCCAATCGTTCCACCAGTCCCACGCCGACTTGCCGGGGATTATCCAATCGGTATTGCCGATACGGTTTGGCGAATTGAGGGCGTAGACAAGGTTGCTGACCGGCATTTGAGCATCGTTTTCGGTGAGCGAAATTATGCGCCACGGAAGATTGAAGTTGGCATTAATCTTGGCGATAAAATTCTCTCTTTCAGCCACATACGACATTCCGCGCCACGGATATTTGTCAAACTTTTTGGGATAACGTGCAAACTCGGCTTTGAGGCTCTTGCCGTCGGCTTTGAGGAACATTCCCGGAAAATGTTCCAAGTCGCTTTCCAAAACTGTCGCCTTGACTTTTCCACAGTCGGCGACAACGGGCAGGAACGAGAGCTTCGACTCTTGAGCGGAAAGTTTTTTCTCAGAATAGATGTTTTGAAACGCCATTGCAAATGGGTCTTTGTCGTTGGTTGTGAACGACATCCACGAATTGTAATCGTCAGTGAAATTGAACACGGCTTTTTCGTTTTCGACTTCCGCCGAGGTTTTGCCGGTGTAAATGAAACGGTAAGAAACGCCGTCGTCGAAGACACGGAAAACGATTCCGAGATTGTTGGCGAGGGTGAATTTTTGTTCGGTGTACTTTACCTCAAAACTACTGAAACGGTAGAACGGCGAGGTGGTTTTCTCGGTTTTCAATGCCGGTTTAGACTTTTTCAAGGCGTATTTCGTGGCAAAGTCTTTGCCGATGAGTGCCGCCTTGCAGTCGCTCATTATCAGCGTGTTGCCGTAACTCACAGAGTACACGACATCCGAGTTATGCACCGAAACTTTGACGCTGATTTTCTTGTTCGGCGAGGTTATCTCCGTCTGCGCATTGAGCCACAGCGGGAAAAACAACAAAATTAGAAATAGGAACTTTTTCATTATAACTTATGATTTTTTTTGGTCACGGAAAACACTGAATTTAGTTTCCGTGGTTTCTGTTAAATATTTTTGTAAAAAATATTTGTTTCCACATTCTCTTTCAGTGTTTTCTGTGTGTTCCGTGACCAAAAGATTTACATTTTTACCTTATATCCGTAGTTTGGATTTTTCTGGGTTTCGGGGTCTTCGACGTTGTGGAAATGCACGAGCGGGGCGGGCATCACGACGTAGTACAACGTTTTAAGACCGTCGGGAATCTTGAAACTGTTGGCGTTGATGCCGCCGTAGACCGTCTTGCCGCCGTTGTCGATGCCGACAAACTGGGTGTAAAACTTGACGTTGTCGTTGCGCTCCGGCACAAAGTCGGCGGTGATGGCCTCCTTGCCGCGAAAGTCGATTTCGATGGCGTTGAAACCATAATTTTCGGGACGGTTTGCGTCGTCAACCTCTATGTAACCGTCTGATACAGCGTGCATTTTGGTCGAGAACGGCAATACAAACTGGCGGGTGTTGGCGTATGCGTGTGAAAAATCCAAATTCAAAGTCTTGCAGTTGGCCTCCATCATTTCGATGTTGAAATCCTCCTGCGAAATGCCCGTCAGACGCTTGTAAACGTCCACCGCGTCCTCGCCTTTTTTCGCGTTCTGAAACATCTTGGCGATGATGTCCGCGCCGCGCTTTTCTGCCCAATATTCAAGCACATAGGGCGTGTGGTAGGCGTTTTCCCAAGAGAGGAACGCCTTGAAAGACTGTTCGCGGTAAGCGTCCCAATGGTATTTTTCGTCGCGAATCCAGTCGGGGTTGACCCGCCAAAGCATGAACTGCGAGGCCATCTCGTAAAACGGCCCGCAATCCCAATAATTGTCCTCGGTCAGGCCGCCTTTGTCAATCTGCGCCTGCATCTGGAACGAGTGTCCGAGTTCGTGGGCGACACAGTTGAGCGCGGTGTCCTGAATCCTGTTTGGCGCAACCCAAAACGCACCAATCGTCTGGTCGTAGTCGCCGCCGTATGCCGTGCCTTCGAGCGAATACCACAGCATTATCATCATGCGGTATTTTTGGGCGAGGGAATTTTCACCGATAAATTTCAGTGAATCACGGTAATAGCCGTAGAAATATTCCAACTTTTTTTGCAAGTTGTCGAGGTCAACGCTCATCTTCTTGCCATCGAGGTCGGGCGGATTGTTGAGGCTGTCGCCAAAGCCTTTCTGCCAAAAGATTGCGAAATTGTCAGTGAGCGACATGCGGCTGTAACTCCACGACGAAGTGTCGGAAGGATTGTTTACAAGGTTGTCCGCCAGGTCTTTGGGGACGAAGATTTGCTTGCCCTCGATGTTGGGCGCAACAACGTTTTCACTCTCGTTGTTGCACGCCGCCGCCGCAAAAAGCGACAGGGGGAAGAGTAGTTTCAATATCGGTTTCATATTTTTATATATTTTTTTTAACCACGAAAAACACGAAAAGCACGAAAACTTTTGTTGTTTTTATTTTAACCACGGAAGACACGGAAAACACGGAAATTAATTTAGTGTTTTTAGTGTTTTTCGTGGTTATAATTCTCTTAATACCCGCCGACGACGGTGTTCATGTAGTTTGTGCGGTTGGTGAGCCAGTCGCCCATCTTTTTGGTTTCGACGGTGGGGGATTTGTCTATCGGCCAACGTTTTAGGTCGCGTTCAAGGGCGGCTGAGATGTCGTATTTTTGAGCGTTTGCCCAAGCCTGCGGGATAAGGCCGGCGAGGTCGAGCCAGTTGTTTTGGACGTGCTGGACGAACTCCTTGCTGCGGAACATGTCAGTGAAAAATTCCGGCACGTAACTGTAACCACCGTCGTGGGTCTTGGGGTCGGTTCCCAATACTGACTCCTTGTACGACATGAAGAAATTGTGTCCAGTATACATTGAACCCCAGTCGAAGTCGTAGCCCGCGTCAAAATCCCACAATGGTCCGAAGCCCCATTTTTGGTTGACGTCTTTATAAAGGTAAATGCTCCTCGGCGCGGCGACTTCGACGTTATACACCAACTCCTGAATCAACAGGTAGTTGATGAAAGCGTCGATGTCGGCAAGGGCAGAAAAATCGTTGTAATCGTGCTGATAGACAGCGTATTCAAGTTCCGCAAACTCGTCCATTACAGCCTTGACCTGAGCGGCGGTGGGCTTGTCGGGATTCTTGACGCAGCACGGCATATAATAAACCTCACTCCAAAAATTGTCGGTGGCATCGGGCGAGAGTTCAGGGCCGTCGTCAGCGTCGAGCGAGAGGATAATGCCGTTGTCCTTGTCGATGTCGACACGGTCTTTGGCGGCCTCGATGGTCTCCGTAAGTTGGTAAAGACCAATGTAATCGCCGTTCAAGGTGATTTCCACGTAACGGGTGTTGTTGGTGTAACCGAGACCCGCAAGTTGACCGAGTTCAAAGACAAAAGTGTTCATCAGGTCGGTTGCGTCGCGGTAGTTGGCGAGAAGGTTCCAGTCTTTGTTGGAACGCAGGCCGAGGATTTTGGACTTTTCGTCGAGTTTGAGGCGGTAGGGCTTTTTGTCGTACCACTTCCAAGATGAGTTGCCGCGCCCACGGATTCGTCCCGTAACGGTGGTGTTCCACTCTTCTTTTTCGCTTTCGATGGCGATGGTGCAGTTGACGTAATCGGCTTTGTCCTTGCCGTTAATCGTCGCGCCGTTCTCAGTGGTTATCACCATTTTAGCGACTTTGAACTTAGAAATTGTGTCGATTCCCTCTACTTTCTCGCCGCTGTCAGGGTCGGGGTTGTCTGGGTCAACAACGGGGTCGTCGTCGTCCTTGTTGCACGCCTGAAAAATCAGCGCGGCAGAGAGGAATAATGTCAGGATTATTTTTGACGTCTTCATAATTGTTTATTCTTTATATTGTTAAAACTCCATCGTTACCTTGTTTTTCAAAGTTTTTTGAGAGAGTTTGATTTCTATTTCAAAAGTGTAGGTGCCGGGGGACGAGGGAAGGCGGTCGAAACAGAGGAAAAAGTAGTAATCTATATAACTTACTTTTTCCTGGCCTATAGACGACGCATTGTACTTGATAAGGTCGTACACATAAGATATGCCTGCGGGCAAATCTTTTGAATATTCTTTTGTGCTTTTGTAGCCATTTTTAATATAATCGACCGGCGACGAACCATAAAAAGTGATTATGTCAGAAACTGAACTGCCGCTTTTATGTTCCTCGTCAAAATCATCGATGGTTACGACGTTGATTTCCATAAGTTCTCCAATGATTATCCTGTTGCTGAACGGAATTAACAACCCTGAAAACAAAGAATCACCGAGAATGTCCGAATGTTTTTTGAAAATCGCATAGTCTTCCGTACCACCCCAACCTTTGCAGTCGTATTGATAACCGTCGAACATAACAGCAATATATGGTTTCAAGCCGTAATACTCTTTCTGCCACACTTCTATGGTGTCAGGGTCGATGAAAACCTGAATGTAATAATCGGACATTATACGTCCATCCTCGGGATAATGTTTAACGCTGTCTCTAACGCCACCCGAATGACTGACATCAGTCTTGTCATCGTCCCGTCCGCAGGAAACGATGCAAATGGTAATAAATGCCAAAATGAACAATAAATGTTTCATAATAACCTCCTATTTATTTTCTAATGCCTGTTACGGCGGTCATTTTGTATTGAAAATAGCCATCTTTACCACTTCTTTTGCTATAGTCATCTGGGAAAACAACTCCTTCGTCAGTGTCGAACACTCCGCTAAGATAGTAGCCGTTGCATTTTTTGGATTTTCCCTGCCCCATATTGCACAAAATGTAATAATCAGAACCAATAGTTTTGTAATTAAACTCTGTATTACCATTTTTTTGTTAAATGTGACATTCTTCTTTAGTCCGCACTAACAGACCATAGCCAATCCATCTATGACTTCCTTCATAAGACACAGAACTACAATTAGTACCGAAAACATTACTAAAAATTTTATGTGAACATCCACCGATTAAGACTGGATGATTACCTATTAATTCATTACATATTTTGTAAGTAACGTAGTTTTCAAGTTTTCCACCGTTACTATATCCAAAATTTTTTAATGTTCGTGGAATATTATCAGGATAGGCACTACTTCCGGTTTTTCCGTATGTCATATCCAAATTAAACTTATCACCAAGTTGTTGCAATAACCAGGCTACATCATTTTTATCTTTATTTTTATTGTCAACCATTTTATCCCAGTTAAAAACCTTTGTCTGGTATTTCTGTGGATAATGATAAATTGCCATTAATTGAGCACAAGCAACCGCAACGCATCCGACAACAGCAGTCTCTCCTGAATCTGTTTTACAATATTCATTATACGGCGATTCTTGGTGCCAATTTGGGCACTCATTTTGAGGCTTATATATTTTATTTTTATAATATGTATAATACAATTTAGAAAGACTATTCTTCTCACTTTGAATATTGCCATCTAAACTTATAGTATCAATTTGTCGTTCAACTCCACCGTTAAGCATCTTTGCCTCTAAGTTGGTCAAAAACATAATCAATCCTGGATTGTCAATCGTTTCGTTGGTATCAATATTACCGCCGTCGGTGATTGCCAAGAGTGCGGGCAGGTCGCGCGTTGCCGACATTATGGCGAATCCGCCGTCGTCCTCGAAATTGAACACGTGGATTTTCGCCGTCGATGTGTCGCCGGTGGACTTCTTCAACGACTTTTTCTCGCTTTCGAGGGTGAAGCCGCCGCTGATTGTCCGTGTGCTTATTCCGCCTTTCTTGGTGAGCGTTGGAAAATCTTTCAAAAAGATTTCCAAATCTTTACGGGCTTCTTCAAACGTTACGGCGTTGGACAAAACAGTATCGGACAATTCGATTGCCTCCACTTCAGGCATTTCTTGTTCCGTCAAGGCGGTCAAATCGTCCTTGTCGTAACAGGCAATTGATGCCGTTACGAAAACAAGGGTTAATATGTAGATTATTTTTTTCATAATATGTTACTATTAAAAAGTCATTTGCATATAGGAGGCAAACATTGATTACCTCCCATACGCGGATGACGAATTATTATTTGATTTGGAATTGGAATCTTATGATTTTTGAATATCCACAAACGTTCATATTCAAAACCGCGTTATTTGATACTATTCCCTGAATAGGTTTAACGTAAAACTTGCAACTGCCGTTTTTTTGCAGGGCGTTGTTGGAAATTGCGTCAAAGAAATTGAAACTGCATGGAAATGAATTGTAATAAGAATCCACTCCGACAGCATCTATGTACCTGAACGTCAGATAACCCTCAGATGTAAGCCTTATGACCGAACTGCCGTTTGAGGCATCCATATTCAAATATCCGAATGCTGTGTTTCTGTTTTTGTCAACAAAAGTCCATTTCAACAGACCTGTCTGGTCGGACGGACGCAACGTATAAACTTTCTTAGTCAGCGTATAGACATATTGGTCGGCGTTAACGGCTTTTGCTGTTATCGAATACGAATCGGAGCCTACCGACTTATTCAGTGGGGTAATCGAAATACTTTCTCCCATAAAATATTTCGTATAGTTAGAAACAGAACCTGACTCACGGAACAAGGTTGAACAACTGACCATCCATTGGGTGGAATATGTCAGGGACGTAGGCAATTCCACTGAATAATTACTTGGGCTTGTCAAATAATCTGGTCCGGAAACATCAACTTTCAAAAAAGTTTTTTTCAAATTATTGTCTCTTCTAAGTGTGTTTCTCATGCGTTCAAATTGCAAAGGAGTAAAATGTTGCGTAATACCTTTGTAAGTCTGAATATGAGAATAGGACATCATGTTAAGAGGGTCAGGATGATATACTTGACCATTAGCATCACGTCCTATACCAGAATACGAACAATTCATCCACTGGTTGGGGTCTGCTGGCGTATCAGATATATAATCACCAGCAACCTCGGAATTAGAACCGTTGACAAGTTCAGGGATTCCTGACTCTGTTTGTGCTGTTCCATGATGGGTATGATACAGACCTAAACAATGTCCAATTTCGTGTGGAAGTGTTTCTCCAACGTAATAACACGCATCTTTTATCAAGCATGCTGTAGATGTAATGCATTGCGCACGCCCCCAAAGACGATCCAGTTTGTTATCATAAGAGAAAACATAAACATTTATTGCATCATACTTGAATTTGTAATTAAATATTTTATTTGCATCGTTACTTGTCAAATTGAAGGCGGCATCATCTTTAATGCAATCATTTCCTGAAAGTACAAAAGATATACCATGTCCCGCATAAGCACGGTTCAATTTATTTATCACACTATCTGATACCTCAACCTTGTCAAGAGGAGGACGATGGGTATCGCTTGAAGGCTCAACGATATGTACAAATATTTTAATAAAATACCATGTTTTGTCAGCGGCCTTTGAAATCGATTTGTCAAAGACCCAACTCGATGGCTCTGTGCCTTCGGTATCACATCCACCACCATAAACAATTTTGTATGGTGCAGCCCAAGTGATTTCAGCATCGAAAATACATTCAATCCAAGGGCAATTTGTACCGTTTTCTGTTTTGATACAGATGGGTGTATATGTTCCAGCAATAACCAAAGTAGAATCGGTATATGCCTTCAGTGTGTCGGGAATGCTCTTCAAAAGCAATGTGTTGCCAAGTTCTTGACCGCTGGTGAATGGTTTACCATAAAGCATATCGGGGAAAAAAGCATAACATTCATTTTCTGTATCGTAGATTAGTTTGCCAACACAGAAGTTCATAACATAAGTGCTGTCATCATCAATCATTTTGATGGTGAAACGCTCCTCCTCGGACGGTTGTATGTCGTCCTTGTCGTGGCAGGCGGCGAACGATAGTGCCGTTACGAGAAAGAGGATGAATATTTTAATAAACCTTTTCATAATAATCTTTTTTAAAAAAGCCCCCCTCTGTGTTTCGGGGGGGCTTGCACACCAAAAATTATTAACTTACTAACAAACGTATGAGAAAAATTACTTAAAACTGCATCGTCAATTTGATGACGGCGTGGTACTCTTTGCCGTCTTTCATGTAGGTGAAGGTGGGCTTGAGGACGTACTTGTCGCCGGCCTTGGTCTGCCCGCCCCTGTGTCCATAGACGAGGACGGAGGTAGATGGGGTGTATTCGATATATACGGGAGCATTGTCGCCCCAGTTGGTAGCGTTGCCCATGGCGTTAGCCCAGAAGCCGGCGTTGGCGGTGTAGGTGTAGTTGATTTTGCCAGTGGTTTCTGTAAGTCCGAATGTTACCTTGCCTTCGGCTACCTTACCGGTCTGATTGACTGCCGGCGCAGCCATTGCTGCGGCTATCTCGGCGGGCTGAAGTTTGAGGGCGACGGCTATCTTGTCCATGATGCCTTTCGAGAGGAGGTTTACCGAGCCTTGCTCGTATTCCTGGCGCGATGCGTCGCAGGTTACGTCAAGCGAAACCTCGACATCCTGCGGGTCGCCGGCGGGTATCTCTACAAAGCCGAGGATGTTGGTGCCGGTGAAGGAGATTTCGTATGGCCACTGCATGTCGTTTTCTTCCTTCTCGTCCCAATACTGGCGGAAATACTTGGTGGGCGTTGCGGCAACGACGAGATAGAGTTCGTCGTAGTCGTCGGTCAAGTCCATTTCGGCAACTGCATCCTTGCTGCCGGTGGCCATTGCGCCGTAGGTGGCTGTGCCGTTCTTAACTGCCACAAAACCAAAGCGGTAGTTGGCGTAAGATTCGTTGTAATACTGGTTGTCGAAATATTTGTTTTCGTTGTAGTTGGTGGCGGTGGAGCCGGTGGGGCCGTCGCCGTTGACGATTGTGCCGGCATCGGTGGAAGCGAGCTTTGAGCCGGTGGGCAATGCGGAAAGGCTTACGCTGACCTTAGTGCCTTTTGCGGGGCAGTTGAGGCCGATGATGTTAAAGCCGGTAGAGGACGGGCAACTTGCGTATGCCGGGCGGAACTTGCCGTCCACTTCGAGCATCGTGGTGTTGTATGAGGAATAACCGGCGTTCCAATACGAATGGATTGTGCCGTAGTCGTAGATGACGGCGCGCGAGGCGTAGTCGTAGTATTCGTCGTAGAATTTTTCGAGGTCGCCGTTGCAATACAGACGGGTGTAGGTTTCGAGAGCGTCTTCGGGGTATTTTGCTTGGTTCCAAAGTTTTCCGTAGGAATCAAGGCCGTGCTTGTTGGTGAAGTAATACTGGAACCAGTAGCACTGGTAACGCATCCACGGCGAGTGGAAATGGCGGTGTGTGTTCTTAGTGAAAAGGTTGTAAGACTGGTCGAAAGCCTCGTTAGGATAGTCTTGGAAACTCTGCCACTGTGCGCACTGTTCCCAGAATGCACAGCCGCCGTCGCCGTTGGGACCAAAGCCGTAACGGTAGCCGTAGATGGCCTCCTCTGCGGTGGGCGCGCCTTGATTGGCAACGGTAACTTCGCCGTTGAGGATCTTGTCGCAGAACACCTGATATTGGAACGAGTGTCCCACCTCGTGAGCCACGGCACTTCCGACGGGCTGGCAGGGCTGCCAATTGACCCAAAGCGCGCCGATTACATTGTCGTAGCCAGAACCCACGCAAGTCCAGTCGTCGGTGTCGAGGATGAAGATTTCCATTTTATATTTGTCGAGGTAGGATTTGCCCTGCCCCGTGGTAGCCATTTTGAGTGTTTCGACGTTGGTCTTGTAAAACTGCTCGCATTTTTGGAGCATGTCGTCAACATCGACGGGGTGTTTTGCAGTCTTGGGGTCGTCGCCGTAGCCGGCCTCCCAGAAGCATACAAAGTGTTCGGATTGTTTGCTGCGCACCCAGGAGAATTTTGATGTGGAGCGCAACATGTCGTAATTGAACTCGGAGGGTTTGTGGAACTTGTCCAAATCCTGGATGTCTTTTTCTTCGAGGACGATTACGTCGCTGCCTTTCTGCTTTATGGTGACGATGGCTTCCTCGCCTCCGGCTGTTATCTTAACTTGAAACGAGCGCGAAGGGTTGCCCTCGTTGTCGGAGGACAGTTTCACGTTCATCTTGACGACGCCCGCACTTGCAGTGCCTTCAGTGACGGAGAGCGTCACATAGTCGGCTCCTACGACTTCTGCCTTCCAGTCTGCGGTGGCGACGAAGTTGATGCGGGTGAATGTCGTCGTTGATTCAATTTCAAAGTTTGAATAGTCTTTTTGGAATGTTATGTACTGGCTTGTTACCAAGCCGCCGCCGCTGTTTTGGGTAGTGTCGGCGTTGTCGGACTGTTTGTCGTCGTCGTCGTCCTTGTTGCACGATGCCATCGACATTGCGCAAAGTGCGAACACCATCAGAAGCGCGAATATTTTGTTAAACTTTCTCATAATCGATTTATCTTTTTTTGTTAACCATTTGTTTTTTTGGTCACGGAAAACACTGAATACACTGAAATTGATTTATTTGAAAAAAAGTGAAAATATATTATTTTTACTTTGCGAAAAAGACGGAAATTAAATTCTGTGTTTTCTGTTTATAAAAAAAATACTTGTATTTTTATAATTTGTTTTTAGAAATTTTCGTGATTTCAGTGTGTTCCGTGTTCAAAATAAACAATTTTTATAAAAAATGCCGGAGGGAGGCGATGCTTCCTCCGGCATAATTATTAAAGGATGGAACTGATACTACTCAGCGGGAGTTTCAGCGGGGAGTTGTGCAGCAACCTTTACAGGAACGGTGATTACTGCGTTTACTGTGCCGTTGGTGACGATAAGTTTGATGTTGACTTCAACACCTGCTTTTGTGTTTTCGGGGTGGTGGCCAACATTGATGATGAGCTTCTGATTAGCGAAGTCGTTAACAACGAGGTTAGCGTACACGAGGCCGTTAGCGTATGCAATGCCCTTGCCGTCCTTGTCGAGCCAGTAGCCAGGCTTTTCACCAGTGTATTCGGGGTCTGTGTCGGCGATGTTGGCAGCGTAGAGTTTCAATGTGCCAGCCTGGAATGCTTGGTAGATTTCGTAGCATGTCATCTGGAATGTGGTCTGGAGCTGTTCCTTAACGTCAACGACTGTTGCATCGTAGCCGAGTTCGTAAGCCCTTTCGATGGCGTCGTAAGCCTTTTCAGACGATGCGGGAGTTCCTGTGAATGTGCCAGCATCGGGATCTTCGTAAGATGCGATGGTTACTTTTACGTTGACCATGACGACCTTGTTGTTGTAGAACACGCCCCAACGAGCGGTGAAGTCGCCAGTGAAGTCAACCTTGGTTTCAGAGCCTTCGGCTTCGGGAACTTGGAGTTTGTGGCCGTACTGGCCGATGATGAGTTTGCCACGGTTTTCGTTGTCGGCGGCGTGAGCGTAGCCAATGTAGAAGTTGCCGTCAGTGTAGCCTGAAGCCTCGCCGTCGAGATTCTCCCAGTAGAGACCCAATGCAGGATCGTCGGGTTCCTGAGCGTAAGAGCCGTCGGCCTTGATGGCTACAAACTTGCAGTCTGCAAACGAAGTCGCGCCGAGTTTAGAGAGGATTTCGGTGGAATCGAGTTCGATGTAGTCTTCGTGGCTGTCATAAACGGCAGTTGTGAGAGTGAGTTCCTTGGAGTCAACGACTTCGGCTTTGAGTTCTTCAAGACCCTTAATGCTGACTTTGATTTGGAGAACGACCTTTACGTCGTCGTACTTGACACCTTCCTTGATTGTGTAGGTCTGACCGACGAGACCAGCCTCAGCCAACTTTGCAGGGAACTGACCAACTACACATTCAAACTCGTTGCTGTCGTCGCTTACCCTGTGGAAATCGGTGAAGATTACAGCCTGACCAGCGTATGTGATGCTATAATCGGCAGCCTGACCTTCACTCCAAGTGGTTACATCGCCCTTGGCGGTGAACCAGTGGCCCCAGCCTTTCTCTGATGCGCCTTTCTGTGTGTTGGTGCCGATGAGTTCGTTGCCATCAGACTGGATGGTGTAGGTTACAACCTCTGCACCGCCGTCCTTGCCTTCGATGCCTTTGAGGAACTCGTCTTCAGTGATGCCAAGTTCCTTAGCGATTGTAGCGACATCGACAGTGAACTTTGTGCCGTCGTAGGAAGTCTCGGATGCTGTGAACTCTACGTCGACATCGATAATCTTGTTGGCCTTGACGATCTGGGCGAGGCTGTCCTGAACCCTCTGAATAGAGTCCTGGATGCGCTTACGCTCGTCGATGTCGCTCGTAGTGCCACCGTTGTTGTCGTCGTCGTCCTTGTTGCAGCTTGTTGTCAGGACTGCGCCAGCGAAAAGCGCGGCAGCAGCCCAAAAGAATAACTTTTTCATAATTTTTTTTAAATTAAATTGTTAATAAGAAATAAGAATTGTTTTTTGGGTGAATTGCAGGCGGCGAGCCGCCCGCGTTCCAATATTTTATTGTGCGCCCGAATAGCCGGGGTTTTGCTTCATCTTGACGTTGGCGTCGAGGGCAAGTTTCGGTATCGGGAACAGGTTGTACGTTGTCGAAGTCGTAGCGTCTTTGCAGAACCACGATTTGCCGTTGAATACGTTGCGTCCGTCGTTGAGTTTGAAACGGATCAAATCCTGGCGGCGGTGTTCCTCGCCTACAAACTCCCATGCAAGGTCGTCCAAAAGTCCGCCGAGCTCGATGTCGTCGCCACCCTCTTCGGTCTTCACCCAGTCTGTCCAGACAGTGCAGCCAGTGGAAGTACACTCCTCGTGTCCGTATTTATATGCCGAGCCGCCTTTGAGTTGGGCTACAGTACGTGTAGCGTCGGCTGCGTCGGCGAATGCGCGCTTGCGCACGTCGGTGATGAGTTGGGCGGCTGTGGCCTCGTCCTTGCCAAGGCGGAGGAGACATTCAGCCTTGATGAACATAGCGTCCGCCAAGCGGAAAATCGGAATGTCGTCTACATTGGTGCCATACTCACCGGCCGGGATTTCGTACTTGCACATCCTCGCGCCTTCCTGCTGGTATGCGCCGGGGTTGTCCATGGAGTGTACTTCCTTAGAATAGCAAAGGTACTTGGGGTCTTTCCAGTTGTCGTTGCCGAAGGCGATTGGCTTTGTCTTGTCGCCCCACGGAGTGTACGTGCCGTCGGCATTCTTCAAAGCCTCGTATTGTATGCCGACCGTCCAAGTCTGGTCGCGGCGGAGGTCTTTGTCGCTGTATGAGTCGTAGAACTGCGGCACACAGCAACTTCCGTTAGTAGCGTTAGCGGTGGAAGCGAAAGCCTTCATGCCGTCGTTGGGGAACGAGTAGGTGTGGAGGAGGAAATGCTTTGCGTGGGTGCGGTCCTCGGGGATTGCAAAGATGATTTCGTTGTTTGCGGAAAGGTCTTCGCGGAAGTTGTCGGAATATTTTGCGGAGAGCGAGTAGCCGCCGTTGTCGATGACGTCCGAGGCATATTCGAGAGCCTTCTCATAGCCTTCCTTGTTGTCGGCGAGCTCGAGGTAAACGCCACGGTTGAGGTAGAGTTTTGCAAGAGCCATCTCGACGGTGTACTTATTTCCGTAGCCGAAGTTCTTGTCGGTGCCGATGGCCTCCTTTATGTCCTCAAGCTCCGACACGCAGAAGTCGAATACCTGCTGTGGGGTGGACTGCTCGGGGAGATAGCCCGCCTCGACGTTCATAGTGGTCAGGATTGGCACGTTACGGAAAAGATCGAGGAGAAGATAGTATGTCATCGCGCGGAAGAACCTGAGTTGGGCGCGGTTCTCGGCGCTCGATTCGGGCATTACGTCGAGGGTGCTGTTGCAGTAGCCGATGCACTTATAGGCGTACAGCCAGATGTTCTCGGCGTGTCCGACGTTGTAGTCCCAGTTGTGCTTGTGGAGGTTGACATAGAGGTCGCCCCAGCCCACACCGATGCGGTAAGGCACGCAGTAGACGTCTGTGCACTGCTCCATGAGTTCCCACGCGCCAAACCAAGAAAGGTGGGTGTAGCGGAACTGCGCGATAGCCTGTCCCATCATCGAGGCGACATCCTTCTCGCTGTTGAAGTCGATGTTGGTTTCGTTAAGTTGGTCGTAGAGGGTCTCGTCCAAATCGGTACAACCCGCGCCCATGACCATTCCGGCAGCCAACAAACCGGCGAATGTATGTTTAAAAATCTTTTTCATAATTTTCTGATTCTTAGAAGTTAAGAGTTAAACCGAATGAGAATGAACGTGTCGTGGGATACTTGTCCTGATAGTCGATGCCGGGGGCGAGGAAGTAATTAGAAACCTCGGGGTCGATGCCCGAATATCCAGTAATGCAGAACACGTTTGATGCCGAAACGTAAACCCTTGCGCCGTTGACATATTTGAGGAATGAGTCGGGAATCGGAATCTTATAGCCCAAGGTAATGTTGGAGAGCTTGAGGTAGTCGCCCTTCTCCAAGTGGTCGGACCAAAAACCTTGGGACATCGACTTCGAGAGCGTAACTTGGAGTTGGTTGCCGTTCTCGTCGAGGACAGGCTCGAGTTGCTTAGTCTCCTTGTTGTAGGATACCGCGCCATAAGTGTCGGCGGCGGTCTTCAAGCGGTTGTACGAACTTGAATTGTTTTCGTAGAAACAACGCTGGGCGTTAAGAATCTTATAGCCAAACTGACCGGTGAACTGGAGCGTGAGATCAAAGCCTTTGTAGTTGAACGTGTTGCCCCAGCCGAGGTAGAGTTTAGGAAGACCGGAACCGAGTTTTTGGCGGTTTTCCTGGACATTGAGGTTGGTGTTGAAGGGCTTGACAGTCCAGCCGTCGCCGTCGCGGACTTCTACGAGTACAAAGCCGTCCTTGTCTACGCCGACAGACTTAAGTCCCCAAAATTCGCCGAGCGGGCTGCCGACTTCCATGTAGTGTGTAGGAGTTGAGATAGGCTCGCCGAGACCGCCCTCCTCTTTGAAATTGTCGGTAACGTAGAGGTCGTTGGAGAGGCTTACGAGTTCGTTTTTATAGCCCGACATTGTGAGTGTCGTGGTCCAAGTGAAGTCGCCCACGAAAGGTTTGCCCTCAATCATAAGTTCGTAGCCCTTGTTCTTCATCTCGCCGACGTTAGCGGTAGTAGTCGGGAACAGGTTAGGCGGAACAGGCACTGCGTAGTCGTAGAGCAAGTCTTTGGTTGTCTTTACATAGTAGTCGAAACTACCCGAAACCCTGCCGTTCAAAACCGAGAAGTCGAGGCCGAGGTTAATTTCGTTGGTGGTTTCCCACTTAAGTTCGGGATTTGGGTTCTGCGTAGACTGCAAAGTCTTTGTCCAAGTGCCGTCGGGAGCGAGCACGTCGCCATACGAATCATACGTGTAAAGACGCTGGGAGATGTATGAGTCTGTGGGGATAACGCCCGTGACACCGTAGCCGACACGGATTTTCAAGTTGTCAAGCCATTCGATTCCACTCATGAACTCTTCCTTGGAGATTGTCCAGCCAGCGGAAACCGACGGGAAAGTACCCCACTTGTTGTCCTTGCCAAACTTCGACGAGCCTTCCTGACGGACGCTGACGAGGAGGTTGTACTTGTCGGCGAAAGCGTATGAAACACGGCCGAAGAAACCTACGAGGGTGTTGTCGTTTTTATAGGACGACATTCCAGCGTGGCGGTCTTTCTCTGTAAGGAGCGTACCGAGTTGGAGGTTGTTGTAGAGGTAAGCCTCGGAAGGGAAGTTGCCGTTAGATGCGGAGAAACCGTCATACATGCTGTAAAGGTAACTATAACCGACGAGGACATTGAAACGGTGCTTGCCGATTGTCTTGTCATATTTAGAAGTGATTTCGAGGTTGTCCTGTTTGTCGCCACCCTCGCTCTTGGAAGCCGAGCCGTTATAGTCTTCTTTCTGAACTAAGGAGTAATGCTTTTTTGTGGTATATTCCTGGCTGATAGTCGTACCCTCGGTGCGGGAGAGCATGAGGTTGGTCTGCCATCCTTTGATAGGTTCGACGGTTACGTTGCCGGTCATGCGGTATGTCCTGTAGCGCGCCTCGCCGCCGTACTCGTTAAGCATCTCGACGGGATTGTAATAGTAGAGTTTGTTAAAGTCCTCATGGTAAGAGCCGTCCTCGTCATAAATAGGCGAGGTCGGGTTGCGGATGATTGCCTGGCGGTATACATACGGGTTGTTGTTGATGTCGTATGTCTGCTGGCGGACGAGAGTGTTGAAGTTGAACTTGACAATGTCGTTCAGAGCATAATGCGTGAGGTCTGTCTGGAGTTTGATGTTCTCGTTGCCGGAGTTTTTAATCATGCCTTCCTCGTCGTTGTACGAGATGTTTCCCGAGTATGTGGATTTTGCGCTGCCGCCGGTCACAGTAAGCGAGTGGTTCTGCGTAAAACCGTGGTCATTGGATATTTCTTTGAGCCAGTCGGTGTCGCCAAATTCGTCTTTGAACGAAGTCTTGCCGTACATAATGTCGCTGACACCCATAAAGTCGGCTTTCTTAGCCCAGTTTGACATAGAAAAATATCCGTTATAGACGGCGGTGAGTTTCTGCTCGCGCTTGCCGGTCTTTGTTGTGATGATGATAACGCCATTTGCGCCACGTGTACCGTAGATTGCGGCTGCGGAAGCGTCTTTGAGGACATCGATAGAGGCGATGTTTTCAGGAGCGACATCGTTGAGAGTGCCTTCCACGCCGTCGATAAGGATAAGGGGCGAAACATTGCCGGTGATTGTGGTGATGCCGCGCAGCATTATCGAACTCGATTCGGTAGGGTTGCCCGAAGAGTTGACGATGCTGAGGCCTGCCACCTTGCCTTTGATAAGCGAAGCCGCGTCGCTGATTTTGCCTTCGGTAAACTCGTCGGCCTTGACGCTCGTTACGGCGGATGTAACGTCACCCTTGCGTTGTGTGCCGTAGCCGATTACGACTACCTGCTCGAGTTCGTTGTCATCCTCTTTGAGGGTAACATTGAGAGTCTTAGAGGAATTGATTACAAATTCCTGTGTCAAGTAGCCGATGAACGAGAATGCCAAAGTCGAATTGTCGGGGACGTTGTCGAGGCCGTACTTACCGTCCAAGTCGGAAATAGTACCCGTCGTAGTCCCTTTGATGATGATGTTGGCGCCGATGATCGGCTCGCCATTTGGGTCGGTAACTTTGCCGTTTACCTTGTGCTGGGCAAAGGCCGAGAGTGAGACGGCTATCAGCAACGCCGTCAATAATAATTGCTTCATCTTTTCAAAAAGTATTTAAGTTAAAATGTGTTCTTTTTTAATTGACAATTGATAATTGACAATTGACAATGCTATTCAGAGCGTACCAATTATCAACTAACTGTCAATTGTCGACTGTCAACTGTCAATTCTAATTCACTTTCCATTCCAACACGCCGCCGGAAAATCCTTTTTGCAGTTGGACTTCGATTTTGAGCGAGGTGGTCTTTACGGGCTTGAAGTTGACGCTGTTGTAACAGTCTTTCTCGACGGTGCAGGGGCTGAGGTACTCGACTTCCTTGAATGTGTCGCCGTCCTTGTAAAAGAGTTTCCAACTTTCGGGGACGCGGTACGAGCCGTCGTAATGGTCAAATTCGAGCCAGTAGAGTTGGACGTTGCTGACCTCGGTCGCGGTGTCGAACTTGTATGCCAAAGTCTCTTTCGAGCCTTGTTTGAGCCACCAATAGAAGTACGGCTTGGCGGTGTAGGACGAGCGCAGGGGGTCCCACTGGTCGTTGACGCCAAATGCCCAGCCTTCCACGGCGGCACTTTCGGGCGCGTCCTTTTGGATTGGTGCTTGAAGCGTAATCGAAGTGGCTTTTGAGGCGATAGTCTCGGCGGGCTTGACGCGCGAGTATGCGGGCGATTCGGCAATCCAAATTTCCATCTCGTGGTTGCCACGGTTGTTCCAAGTGGAATATGGAATCGCCTTGAAGTCAACGGTTTTGACATTGCCGTCCTGAGTGAGTTCGAGAGCCTTGCCAGTGAGCGTTACAACGCCGCCCAAGAGCGCGGGTTCGTATTTGTAAGTGATTTTTTCGTTTTTGAGGATTGACTTGTCAAAAACCGAGTTGCCATTGTCAACGCCCTCGATGCAATACACAACGGGGCCGCGTTGAAGGGCGATTTTGCCACGGTCGTCCTCTACATTGTCGTTGGCCTTGATTTTGCGGATGTCCATCGGGAAATCGAGAGAGATTTTGTCGCCTTTTTTCCAAACGCGTTTTACTACCAAGTAGCCTTTTTCGAGGTTTGCAGAGAAGTCTTTGCCGTTGATTTTCAGGGTGTAACGTCCAACCTTGTCGGTGAAGGAATAGAGGTCGGTCGAGACTGGCTTTTCGCCGCACCACGAGGGCAGACGAAGAAGGATTGTGAACTCGCCTTGCTTTTTGGGCTCGACGGCGATTTCCACCGCGCCTTCCCACGGCATTTTGGTTGATTGTGTGAGTTTTACGACGTTCTTGCCGGCGGTGATGTCGGCGGTGTTTTGAGCGTAGAGGTTGACGTAGATGTCGCTGCCTTTTGTGGCGTAAACATAGTTGGAAATGCTTGCCACAAAGCGGGTTACGTTGCCCGGACAGCAAGCGCAGCCAAACCACGGCGCCCTTTCGTGTTCGCCGCCGCTTTCGAGCGGATTGTCGTAGAAAAACGTGTCGCCAGAGAGCGAAACGCCGCTCATAACGCCGTTGTAAAGCGCACGTTCATAGACATCTACGTATTTGGAATCGCCCGTTGCGAGAAACATTCTGTAATTCCAATACACATTGGCAATCGAGGCGCAGGTCTCGCAATATGCGGTGTGGTTGTTGAGTTCGTAGTTGGGGCCGAAACCCTCGCCCTGCGGACGCGAGCCGATGCCGCCGGTGATGAAAAGTTTTTTTGACGCCATGTTGTCCCAGATGCGGCAGAGCGCGTTGAAATAGTCCTTGTCGCCGGTCAGGGCCGCAACGTCCGCAACGCCCGAATAGAGGTAGCCCGCGCGGACGGCGTGTCCAACGATTTCGTCTTGCTGAAGAATCGGCTTGTGGTCTTGGCTGTACTCGCTCGGATGGTGTCCGTCGGTGCAGCGGCCGGTTTCCTCGACGAAATATTTAGCCATGTCGAGGTATTCCTTCTTGCCGGTTACTTTGTAAAGTTTGCAGAGAGCCATCTCGACAATCGGGTGTCCCGAGGGGCGGTGGATTTTGCCGTCTTCCGCGCCGAACACTTTACAAATAAGGTCGGCGTTTTTGATTGCGACGTTGAGAAAATTGCGCTTGCCGGTGGCTTGGTAGTGGGCGACGGCGGATTCAATCAGATGACCCGAATTGTAAAGTTCGTGGCTGTTGATTTTTTCCCAACGGCGCGTGCCCCACCAGCCGGAAAGCCTTGTGCATTTGTTGGTTACACAAGTTGTGATATATCCGTCGGATTCTTGAGCCTTTGCGATGAGATTGATGACGCTGTCGAGGTAATGGTCGAGTTTTTTGTCGTAATGGACGGCGAGAGAGTAACTTGCGCCCTCGATTACCTTGTATGGGTCGGTATCGTCAAAAGAGAAGTCACCCTGATGCTCTTTCTTAATGATTCCCGCTGCGACGGCGAAATTGTCGAACCTTCCGTTCTTCTCACATTCCTTAAAAGCGGACGGGATAGAAACGGTGCGGTTGGTCTCGATTCTCGAAGCCCAAAAGTCGTCCGTGAAATGCACTTTTGTAAAAGGCACTTCGCGGATGTCAGAGTTTTGGGCGGTCGAGGCGAGAGCCGCAGCCGAGAAGATTAACGATATGAAAAAGTTTTTGTTCATCTTGTTTGTTAATTTTACGTTAACCGGATTTGTTCCCGATTGACATGACAAAGTTGCAAACTATTTTTTCCCTCGCGTGCTAAAATCGTCCAAATATTTAACATGATAGTCCATAATGGCGTTTTTGGACGATTTTGTTATAAGTTTGGACGATATTGTTAATTTAACATAGTCGGGAATGACGAAACGGAAAATTAACATTGTTCATACATTGCAAGTATTTTTTGGACACGGAAAACACGGAAAACACAGAGATACTGAAAAAAACTCAAAAATCAATTGAAAAACTGCACCGCCCCCCTGTCTTTATCACTTCGTTCCTCAACAAAAAGGAATTTCGACGTTGGGTAACTGAAATCGCCTGGGAAACAGAGGTTTGGATTGCCGACAGCCCCGAACACATGGTTCATTTCATCGGATACAAGTTTCTTGAGTTCCACAAATAAAATTATAGATATTTTTGGACAAATCTATTATTTTTTTTATGTTTGTCGGGAAAAATAGATTGCCAATAATGAAAAGACTAATCTCAACCATATACATACTGTTAATTTGCGCCGCGGGCCACGCCCAAAACTTCCGTTTCCGCAATATGACCATGCACGACGGGCTGCCCGCCAATGGCGTCAGAAGCATTTTGCAAGACGAATCGGGCTTCATGTGGTTTGGCACAGACAACGGCCTCTGCCGGTACGACGGCGCAAAAATCAAGGTTTTCCCCTTTGGGGACGACCAACTCAACCAGTACGTCTCATCGTTGGCGTTGTGCGACGGCAAGTTGCTGTTTGGCAGCGACTTTGGACTTTATGAACTCGACATGGCGACCTACCGAATCACCAAGCCGGACCTTCCCGCCATCGAGGACGGCAAACCGCCCATGGTGCTCAACGTCTCAGTCCACGGCGGCAAGGCATGGCTCTCGACAAGCCGGCAGGGGATTTTTTGCTACGACCCTGCCACTGGCAAAGCCACGCGCTACACCCTCGGCACCGACCTGACGTCTACATTCGTATTCTGCGACAGCAAGGGCAACGTATGGGCGTCGAAGAAAAGCCAGGAAGCCCAACTATACTATAAAGGCGCGTCGGACACCGAATTTTCGCCCGTCAAACTACGCAACATCAAATCCACTTCCTACGCCCGCTCGATGTACGAGGACTCGCAGGGGCGCATCTGGTACGGCACATGGGAAGACGGACTCTACACAATCGACACCGACGGCAACGCGCAGAAAGCCCCAATCAGCGAAAAAAAACTGCCGCACATACACAACATCTACGAATACAGCCCCGGACTTTTGATGATTGGCTCTGACGACGGACTGTGCATATACGACACCGAAAAGCGCACACACAACATCCTACTCGCCGACAACACCGACCCGACATCGCTCTCGTCGTGCTTTGTGTACTCGATGCTGAAAGACGCAAGGGGCGCATTGTGGGTAACGACATTCTACGGCGGCGTCAACTATGCCGCAAACGGGACGCAGTATTTCGAAAACTACACCCACAACCAGTACCGCAACTCAATCTCTGGCAATGTAATCAGCGAACTTCAAGAGGACAACGACCACAACATTTGGATAGCGTCAGACGACGGCGGACTGACACGCTACGACACTCATAAAGGCACATTCGAAAACCTCATGCCCGACCTCAACATCCACGCACTATCATGCCACGGCGACGAGATTTGGGCAGGCACGTATTCGCAGGGAATCAGGCTACTGAACCTAAAAACCAAAAAGACAAAGAATTACACCGTCGCCGACCGCAACTATTTCGGTCAAAGTTGCTACGCGATGCACCTCAAAGGCGACGACCTCTACGCCGCGTCGTGGGACAGCCTGTACGTCTACGACCGCAAGGACGACCGTTTCGACGCCGTAGCCCCGCTCAAAAAACTCTCGTACACTATCGAGGAAGACCACGACGGCAACCTTTGGATACCCGTTGACGAAGGCCTCTGCCGCTACGACACACGCGCCAAAGCGCACACCGTCTATAAGAGCGACATCAAACTCTCTGACATCAACTGCATAAAAATCACCGACAGCACCACAATCCTACTCGGCACGCGCAACGGCCTGCACCGGTTCGACATCCCGACCTCAAAATTTGAAAAAATAGACATCAACCTGCCCGAAATATACAGCATCGAGGCGCAGGACGGCGTATGCTACATCGGGACGCAGAAGGCACTCGCGGTCTATGACGGCGAAAACCTCAACTTCTTCGACACATACGATGGCCTGTGCGGCTCGCAGTTCACCGCCGACGCATCGCTGTATTCCTCTGACGGCAAGATTTACATGGGCACTACAAACGGCGTGGTCGCCTTCCGCCCCGAATACGTCAGCGCCCGCAACAATGCGCCCAAAGTCTTGATTACCAGCATACTCGCCACTGGCAAAGTCCACACGACCGACACCGTGCCGCACCTCTGCCGCCATATTACCGTGGACATAGACAGCAACACGCTGTACCTTGAATTTGCCGTGCCGGGGACGCTCAACGCCTATCAAAACAAGTTATTGTTCCGCGTTGACGACATCGACACGTCTTGGCATGAAGCCGACGACAACACCCTGTCGCTCAACTACTTGCCCGAAGGCGAATATGTTTTCAGAATAAAATCCGTCTCACCATGCGGCGCGACAAGCCCCGAGACCAAACTCGCCATTACCGTCATCGACCGCTCTATGCCAAAACTTCCGTTCGTCATATTGTCAATCATCGCCGCTGCCGCCGCCATTGTAGTAATCATCAAAAGGCGGGAAAAAACAAAACACACAGAGGACACAGAGGGGAAAAACGCAGAGAACACAGAGAAAAATATCACTGAGGGCACAGAGAAAAATATCACAGAGAAAACTGAGAAAACTGAAAAAACTGAGAAAACTGAGGTCATAGAAAAACCAGCCTCATCGCCGATTGACGAAAAGTTCATGCAAGACCTACACAAGGCGATACTTGACAACATTGAAGACACGGAACTTGACGCGACGAGGCTGTCGGAAATTGTGGGGTGTTCGCGGTCGAGCCTGTTCCAAAAGGTCAAGCAAGCCACCGGCAAGACGCCCAACGAACTTATCCGCACCGAGCGACTTAACAAAGCCGCCGCCCTTCTCGCCGAAAACCGCTACCGCGTCAACGAAGTCGCCACAATGGTCGGCTTCAACAACCTCTCTTATTTCGCCAAACTTTTCCAAGCCCAATTCGGCAAAAAACCAAGCGAAATCACGAAAAATAATGCATAATTCATAATGAATAATGCATTATGAATAATGCATTGACTACGAATTATGAATTATGCATTAACAAATTACTGTTTCTGTTCTTTGAGGATGACGTCGTGTGCGCCGCCCTCGATGATGCCGGTGGAAGATACGAGGGTGATTTTGGCGTTTTGTTTGAGGTCGTCGAGGCTCGTAACGCCGCAGGAACACATCGTGGACTTGATTTTGTCGATGGTTACTTTGAGGTTGTCTTTGAGCTTGCCGGCGTAGGGGACGTAGGAATCGACGCCTTCTTCAAACTTCATCGCCGCGTCGCCGCCCATGTCGTAACGCTGCCAGTTGCGGGCGCGGTTGCTGCCTTCGCCCCAATATTCCTTCATGTACGAGCCGTTGATCATTATCTTCTTGGTGGGCGACTCGTCAAAACGTGCAAAATAGCGTCCCATCATCAGGAAATCCGCACCCATCGCCAAGGCAAGCACCATGTGGTAGTCTTGCACAAGGCCGCCGTCAGAACAGATTGGGATATAAACGCCAGTACGCTCGAAGTATTCGTCGCGGGCTTTGGCAACGTCGATGATTGCGGTAGCCTGACCGCGTCCGATGCCTTTTTGCTCGCGGGTGATGCAGATGCTGCCGCCGCCGATGCCCACTTTTACGAAGTCTGCGCCAGCCTCGGCGAGGTAGTTGAAGCCCTCGGCGTCCACGACGTTGCCCGCGCCGATTTTGACGGTGTCGCCGTAATTGTCGCGCACCCACTTGATGGTCTCTTTCTGCCATTCGGAAAATCCGTCGGACGAGTCCATGCAGATGACGTCGACGCCGGCCTCCACGAGTTTGGGGACGCGCTCGGCGTAGTCGCGTGTATTGATGCCCGCGCCGACGCGCAGCGACTTGTCGTCGTCCAAAAGTTCGAGGGGATAGGTCTTGTGAGAGTCGTAGTCTTTGCGGAAGACGAAGAATTTGAGGTGCTGGTTGTCGTCGATTATGGGCAGGGCGTTGATTTTGTTGTTCCAGATGATGTCGTTGGCCTCGTTGAGGTCGAGGGGATAACGGCCGACGACGAGTTTCTCAAACGGGGTCATGAAATCCCTGACTTTGCGGTCGTGGGGGTCGCGGGTGGGGCGGTAGTCGCGGCTCGTTACGATGCCGAGTAGCTTGCCGTTTGACGTGCCGTCGTCGGTGATGCCGATTGTGGAATAGCCGGTCTTGGCTTTGAGCGCAACCACGTCCGCCAACGTGTTTTCGGGCGTGAGGTTGGCGTTGGAAACTACGAAACCCGCCTTGTATTTCTTCACTTTGCGAACCATCTCGGCCTGATCCTCAATGGATTGAGAGCCGTAGATGAAGGATATTCCGCCGCTTTTTGCGAGGGCGATAGCCATGTTGGAATCCGAGACAGACTGCATTATCGCCGACGTGAAGGGGACGTTGAGCGAAAGCGCAGAGGTCTCGCCTTTCTTGAATTTTACGAGAGGCGTCTGAAGGTTGACATTATCAGGGGTGCAATCCTTGGTCGTCAGGCCCGGGATCAAGAGGTACTCGTTGAAAGTCCTGGAAATTTCGTTGATTATATGTGCCATGGTTTTGTGATTGTGAAAAATTTTGCAATATTAATAAAAAAAATGGACATTGCGAAAATTTTTTCACAAAAAGAGGCCGCCCTCATTGCGAAGGCGACCTCAATACTACTTAATTAACTACTAAAACAAATTTCCTTTTTAATTATTCCACTGGCTGCCGGTGAAGTCGGCACTCAAATCCTTGCCGGCGATGCCGTCGCAAACGCCCTTGTAGGCGGGCTTGCGGCTGAAGTCGGCATTGAAGAGGTTGGGTTTGTCGCCCTTGAGCCAATATTCATGCTCGTCGTCGGCGTCGGTGAGCGACCATACGCAGATGCCGCCCTGCTGTGCCGTGGGGACGATGGCCTTGTACTGCTCGATGACGTACTTGTAGGTGTCGGACTGCGCCTGAAGTTGCTCAGCGGACGGGCTTACCTTAGTCTCGTCGTCGTGGGTATAAGAGAACGCAACATCCAACTCACTGATACGCACCGACTTGCCAGTAGCGGCGAGTTTGGTGAACATGTTGACAATCTTTGCCTTTGCGTCGTCGTTCTTCGTGTCGTCGGTGTTGAAACACATAATGTGCATCTGCGTGCCGATACCGTCCACAATCGCGCCGCCATTAGTCTCGTCTATGTACTTGACGTAATTAATGAGGGCTTCGAGTTTTGAATCAGAAGTTTCGAGGTTGTAGTCGTTGATGTAGAGTTTTGCATCGGCGCCGGCTGCCGCGCGTGCGTACTGGAAGGCTTTTACGGCGTAATCCTTGCCGAGGTAGTAGCCCCAGTAGAAGTGGTCGGACTGCCAGTTGAGTTTGAGGCCGTCGGTCTCGGTTTCAGTCGGCTGGGCATCGTCAGACATATATCCGCCGTCAACGCCACGGATTTTGCTGTCGTCGCCGATTGCCTCGTTGAGGACGTCCCATTCCATTACGTTGCCTTTCTCTTTACAATGAGTTACCATCTCGGTAATCCACGATTCCATTGCGCCGAGAAGAGCGGTCTGTTTTTCTTCGGGGCTCTTGATGGTGTAGGATGTGGTGGACGCTTTGGAAAGCGAGCGTTTGGATGTAGCCTTCTTCTTGCCAAACTTGATGTCGTCGACGTAATAGGTGGCTATCACTTCGCCGAAATTCAAGAGGATGCGGTTGTCGTCGTCGTTGGGCATAGTGAACTCGTATTCGTATTTTGCCCACTGGTCGGTGATTTCAAAATTGTGGTAGCCGCCCTGGCTGCCGTAAGTCTCGCTGTTTTGGTACTGGAACTGCATTACGCCGCTGCTTACCGACGATTTGGCGTAGAAACTGATGACGTATGTGGCGTTTTGCTCCAACGGTTCATTGAACGTGTAGGCGCACTGGGACTTCCAGCTGTTGCCAGAGCCGCCCTCAGCCGGGTTGTCGAGTATGAGGCAGTACTTGCTGTTGTAGCCCTGGCCCTCGTCTGACACGGAAGCCGTAGGCTTGTTGCCGCCCCAGCAGCCCCATGCACTCTCACCGCTCTCGAATGTGCCGTCCGTGCCAAGTTCGTCGTCCATCGGGTCGGGGTAGGCATCTTCCACTTTCAGCCCAAACTCAATGTCGTCGATGTAATACGTGCCGCCCGCCTTGCCAAAATTGAGGATGATGCGGTTGACGTCGTCGTATGCGGTGATTTGGAACTCGTGTTCGCAGGTGGACCAGCCGGTATTGACCTCAAAGGTGTTGTAGCCGCCCTGGCTGCCGTAAGTCGTGCCGTTTTGGTACTGGAACTGGATTTGTCCGGCGGCGGTGCTCGACTTAGCCTTGAAGCGTATGACGTAGGTGTAGTCGTGGGCGTCGTCAGACTGTTTGAGGTAGTCGGCGAAAGTGTAGGCAAACTGCGCCTCCCAGGCATTGCCGTCGCCCTTGTTGGCGAGAACCATGCAGGGCGTGCCGCCAAAGCCCGCGCCATCCTCCACTGCGGCGGATTCCTTGTTGCTGCCCCAGCTTCCCCAGCCGCCGGAAGTGCCGCCGTTGAAGTCGCTGTCGTCGCCCGAAAGCTCGTTGGCGATGCCGCCGCTCGCAAGCGTCACCTTGGTGGGCGCGATAAGGCTGCGAAGGTAGTCCTGCGGCTGCTGCGTGTGCCAGATGAGGTTGTGACCGAAGATTTGGGCGTCGGAATTGTTTTCCTTGACCTTCTCGATGAAAGCGTCGATGGTGGTGAAGTCGAGCACGCCGGTGCGGCTGCACACCGAGCCGAACTTCATGGCGTTGCCGGTGACGAACTGCTGGAAATTGTTGCTGGCCACCTTCTGGTAAGCCTCGTCGGAAAGGTACTTGTCGGCGCCGAGTCCGATGCCGATGGTGACGCCCGGCATGTATTCCGCCATGTATTCCTTGATGAACTTGTAGTTTGCCATGGCCTCGTCCGACGACAGCGGAATCTCGTCAACGGACGAAATCGGCGTGTGTCCCTCGGGCGTGTGCCAGTCCATCTTGTCGTCGTCGCAGGCGGCAAGAAGCAACGCGCCACAGAGGGCGACGGGCATTATCTTATGTAATGTTTTCATTGTTTTTCTGTTTTTTTAACCACGAAAAACACGAAAGGCACGATAATTTTTCGTGGTTATTATTGATTATTTAAAAATCCGAAACGGTGGTTGTCTTGGTGTTGACGACGCGGAAGTTGTCGATGTAGATTTTGGGGTCGAAAACCTTAGCCTCATACACCTGGCCTTCCTCGTCGCCGTACTTCAGGTTGGCGTTGCTTGCAAAAACAAGGAAGTTTTTGTAACTGCAATTGTTTCGCAAGTCGATGGCCTCCTGGAATACATGGGCTTCGCCGTCGGCAAACTCGCCGAAATCCGTCAAGGGAATCGTTACTGTCTGCCAAGCCTCGGTGGCGTAAGGGACGGGGACGGCAGGATTGCTCTTGTCTAACCACGGCACCCAGACAGCCGCGCCCGATACGACGCCCGAATTGCCGGGCGATGCGTTTGCCGAGCCGTAGCCGTAGGAATTGAGGTTGTTGGCGAGCGAAATCTCCAGCTGCCCGGTCTCGCTCCACACACCGTCCACATAGATGTCAAACTGTATTGCAAGTTCGTCGAGCGACGTTTCGGCGGGGATTTTGGAAGTCATGCGCGTCCAGTCGTCGTTGTCGTTGTCGTTGCCGGCGGTGGCCCAATATTCGATGTGGTCCACGCCGGGATTGACGCCGTTTTCGTATTTTGCGTCAGCCACGCCGAGACCCGGAATGAGCATCGCAACCTTGCCGCGACCCGAGTTGAGGGGGTCGTCCACAAGGTCGTCGGCAGAGAACGTCGCCGACCAGCCGCCGAGTTCGCCTTTGCCGTCGAAGTCGGTGATGAAACAGTCGAAGTCGTTGAAGTACGCGCCCGAAATTGCCTGACCGTTGGCACCGACGATGGCAACTGTGCCACTCTCGGTAACGCCGTCGGGCATCACAAACGTGAACCATTCGCCTGTCTCCTCCTCGGGGGCGTTGACGATGCCGTCGGTAACTTTGATGCCGCCGGGAAGTGTGATTTCGGATACTTCTTCGAGATTAGAGCCTGAAACCTTCACGAGTTCGCCGACCTGCGGCAATGACGGAGAGACGGCCGTGATAGAGGGCGAGGCGGCGCGGATTGTGAAATCGTAGGTGTAAGTGCCGGAGGACTTCACAAACTGGATTTTGTTTCTCACGCTCTCGTCCGCACCAGCCACGGGCGTTGTGCCGGAGAGCGAGAAAATCATCGAATTGTCGGTGGCGAGTGCGGTGTTGAAGTAGGTCTCGTAGCCGTTGACAAGGACTTTGAGCGTGCCACCGAAGCCCGAGCCTTCGAGCCTCAGGGTCTGACCAAGGCGCGCAAAGTCAACCTCGCGTTCTTTCAGTTCGCCCTTGTCCTCGTCGGCATCGGCGTCAAGGAGATAGACCTTGTTTACCGTTACTGCGCCGCTGCCGCCCGGGTACGGATTGCCGTCCTCGTCCTTGCACGAATAGAGATTCAAGGCAAGGAGCGACGCAGCGGCGATGTATAATAGTTTTTTCATAATCTATGCTTTATTTTATTTTATTAGTGACTAATCGAAAAGGGTGGCTTCGTCAACTTCGCGGTCGCCGAATGGGTATGCGCCGGCCGCGTTGTTCAATGCGGGGTTTTTGGCGGTCTCGGTGTCGGGATAGCGCAAGAGGAGGCGGCCAGCGTCTGCCGGGAACACGCCCGAGCCTGGATTCTCGCTCTGGACATACTTTCCGTCCGCCTCAACATACTTGTAAGTGCGGTTGCGGTCCTGGGCGTTGAGGTAGTTGACGACTTCTTGCTGATGGCCGTAAGCCCTGCGGACGAGGAAATACCAGTATTGACCCTCGAAGGCGGTCTCAAGACGGTACTCGTGGCGGAGTTTTTCATACGAAATCTGAGAAACGGCTGGCATCCCGGCACGCTCGCGGACTTTGTTGAAATACTCCAACGCAGTGGCGTCGTCTGTCGTTGAATTGTTGCCAAGAGCTGCGTCGGCATAGTTGAGGTAAACTTCGGCGAGACGCATCATGTGGGTGTTGATGGCGGAAGATTGCTTGTAGCTTACGCCATTGTCGTCATGTGTGCCTACGACGTACTTCTTGATGTTTGCACCGTTGGTGGACGCGCTCTCGGTCTTGCCGTATATGTAGCCGCCGTTCTTGACATTAATTTCAGGATAGGAGTTGCCATACTCGGCGATTGTGGGCTGGAGACGCTTGTCGAGCGCAGGGTTCTCGTCGGCGTAGAGAGTACCAAAGTTGAACAGTCCGTCCTCGGTGTCGAGCCTGTGGAACTCAGCATACAAATCCCACGAGCAACATGTCGCGCCGCCCCAGTTAGTCTCGTCGCTTACCATCGTGGACCAGCCGAAGAATGCGGTGATGTCCTGGTTGCAGCCCCAGCCGTTGGCGGAAGTCGAGCCGGCTATCCATTGAAGCTGGAAGATGTCCTCGGCGCAGTTGTTGTTTTCGATCTTGAAAAGGTCGGCGAAATTGTCCATGAGTTTGTACGGGCCTTTTTCGATTGCCGTGCTTGCGGACTTCTTAGCCAAATCGAGGTAGTAGGCGTTGCGCTGTCCGTCGTTGAAGTCGGTCTTGATGTTTGAGCCGTTGTACTGTTCGCTTGTCGTGATGCCCGCCATCGAGAGGTATACCCTCGAAAGCATTGCGTATGCGGAGTACTTGTTGACACGGCCGGCTGCGGACGACGACGACGGCAGGTACTTGGCGGCATACTCAAGGTCGCGGATTGCAAACTCGAACACGTCAGCCTGCCTGTGGGGCGCGAGGAGGTAGTTGTTGACCAAATCGCCGGTGTTTTCGTAGAGGACTACATTGCCCCAAAGCGATGCCAAGTACCAGTATGCCGTGCCACGCATGAAACGCGCCTCGGCGATGCCTTGCGTTACCGCTTCCGGGCTTACAGAGCCGACGGCGTACTTTTGGACGTTGTTGATGACGTTGTTGGACTGGGCGACCACCGAATAGAGCGCCGACCATCCGTCGTACAAGCCTTCGGTCGTGCCGTCGTCGTTGAAGTTGGTGAAATACTTGATGTAATTACTCCACTGGGCGGTGATGTTGTTGGCGCGGCCGTCGCCCATGGAGTAGTACAGTTTGCCGTTGAAGGAGTTCCACACGTAGTTGTACAGTGTGGCTGTGGCTTCTGATATGGCATCGTCGCTGTCGAAGAATGTCGCCATGTTAAGGCTTGTGGTGTTTTCCTGTTCCAGGAAATCCTCGCCACAGCCCGCGAAGGCAACCGCTCCAACCGCCAAAAGCCCCAGGTATTTTATTTTGTTTCTCATAATTATTTTTTACTAATTTGTTGAGTTTTTTCGCCCTGGCGGGCGATTTGTTTTGCGCCCTGTCGGGCGGAAATCTTTCTCGCGAAGCGACTGTATAAAATCGCGTAAGCGACTATTAGAATTGGACGTTGACGCCGAAGGTGACGATGCGCGGCGAGGGGTAGCGTCCGTAGTCGAGGCCGTTCAAGAGCGCGTTGCCGTACATGCAGCCCACTTCGGGGTCGTATCCCGAATACTTGGTCCAGGTGTAGACGTTCTGGAGGTTGGCATAGACGCGGACGTTCTGGAGCTTGACTTTCTTCACCCAGTCTTTCTTGAGCGTGTAGCCGAGCGAGATGTTCTGCAACCTGATGTACGAGCCGTCCTCGATGTAACGGTCGGACTGTCGGGAGTTGTTGTTGGTATTGGCGGCAGAAGCCCTCGGATACATTGTCGAGGTGTTTGCTACGCGGAGGTTGCGGTAGTCGTTGTCGGGCAGGTCGGGGTCGATGACCTCGAGCCTTGCATAGTCGGCGGCATCGGCGAGGACATTGCCATTGACCCTCACGTCGTCGATGTAGTAGCGGTTGAGGTTGAACACGTCGTTGCCATACGAGCCGTTGAAGTAGAGCGTCAAGTCAAAGCCCTTGTAAGAGAACGTGTTGCCGATACCAAAAGTGAAATCGGGGTTGGGGTCGCCGATTACGGTCTGATCCTGGTCGTCGATAACGCCATCATCGTTAATGTCCTCGAAGATGTAGTCGCCGATGTATGTACCTGATTCTGAAATCGAAGAGCCGGTGGGGATTGCCACTTGCTTCAAGTTGCCGTCTGCGTCGCGGTAGTAGAAGTCTTCGGCTTTCTCAAACCTGCCGATTACCTTGTAGCCATAGAACTGACCGACAGGCGCACCTACGACAGACTTTGTGATTGTCCATGTGCCGGAGCCGAAGGAGAA
Source organism: uncultured Bacteroidales bacterium (assembly GCA_905234655.1). Lineage (GTDB taxonomy): Bacteria > Bacteroidota > Bacteroidia > Bacteroidales > UBA3824 > UBA3824. The sequence continues at coordinate 33,862 of CAJOJG010000006.1, read as the reverse complement.
CTGTCCAGGGACCATGCCCGAATCCGAATCAAGCTCGACAATCTTGTTCTTGTTGTGGGAGAACACGAGGTTTGTGCGCCACTGGAAGCCGTGCTTGTCGATGTTGACGGTATTGAGGGTGAACTCGACACCCTTGTTTTCCATCGAGCCGATGTTTGCCCAGGGTTTTGAAGCCGCGCCGTTGCCCTCCGAGCCGAGCATGGCGGGAAGCGCAATCTCGAGGAGGAGGTCTTTGGTCTTCTTATAGTAATAGTCGAAAATGAACTCGATGCGGTTGTTCAGGAAGTTGAGGTCGAGACCTGCATTGACGGAGTTTGTAGTCTCCCACTGGAGGTCGGGGTTGGCGGTGTTGGCTGCCAAAACGCCCGATCCCCACGGAGTAGATTTGGAGGCGAGGAGTGAGATGTACTGCCAGTCGCTGACATTCTGGTTGCCGGTAGAACCCCAGCCGACGCGGATTTTCATGTTGTTCATCTTAATCTTCTCGGCGAAGTCCTTTACGAAGCTTTCACTCGACACCTTCCATGCCAAGGCTGCCGACGGAAACCAGCCCCAACGTTTGTCCTCGTCGAAACGCGAAGAACCGTCGCGGCGGAGAGTGAATGTGAGCATGTACCTCTCGTCAAACGAATAGAACAGACGGCCGAAGTATGAGAACAACGAAGTGTTGTTTTGCGAGCCGGTGCTTGAAGATGCTGCGCGGTCGCCTGCGGAGGGGTCGTGTACGGAGTTTGAGAGGAATCCGCTTCCGGAGGACGCCTGGCTCTCCCAGTGGCTGTGGCTCATCTCCTGTCCGAGCATCGCGTTGAAACGGTGCTTTTCTGCGAATGTCTCGCTGTAATTCAAGATGTTGCGCCAGCTCCAATATTTAGTGGTGGTGTTAGTCCATGTGCCTTCGCGGGTGTCCCTCGTAAGAACGCCAAACGCATAGTCGGGCATGTAATAGTAGAACTTGTTGGTGTTGTAGTCGGCGGAAAGTTCCGTCTTGAACGTGATGCCCTTGTAGATGTTGAAGTCGAGAGCCTCGTTGATGCGGAAGTTGAGCTTCTTGTTATAGTTTTCCTTGATTGTCGCCATGGCGATAGGATTGACCGGCAACCAGACGGCCTGGCCGTCGCCGTTGTCAGGACCGTCATACGAGCCGTCGGCACTTGTAAGGGCGGCGCTCGGCTGGGACTGCAAGGCGTTGAGGATTACAGTATTGTCCGCGCCGACATCTTGCTTGGAATCAGTAAGGGAGAACGACAGCGAGTTCTTGACCCACTTGCGGACTTGCGAATCCATATTTCCACGGAGCGTCAGGCGGCGGAAACCCGAGCCGACCGCGATACCGTCCTGGTTCATATAGCCCGCGCCCATTGCGTATGTGTTGTTTTCATTGCCGCCGGTGACGGAGAGGTTGTGGCTCTGCATGAACGCGCCGTTGTCGAAGAGAGCCTCCTGCCAGTCGGTGCCGTCGCCCAAAGCGTTGACGTTGACGAAAGCGTCAGAGAAACTTACGATGCCCGCAGCCGCCCTCGCGTTGTGGTGGGCGGCGTATTGCTTGAGATCCATCATGTCGAGTTTCTTGGCCATCTGCTGCCAGCCGACATAGCCGTCGTAGGTAATGGTTGCCTCGCCCGACTTGCCACGCTTGGTGGTAATCATAATGACGCCGTTGGAGGCGCGCGCGCCATAGATTGCGGTGGCGGAAGCGTCCTTAAGAACGTCCATCGACACAATGTCGGAGGGGTTGATGGATGCCAACGGGTTGTTGGAGGATGTGGGGTCGTTAGAATCCGCGCCTGCGGGGTCGACAACGACACCGTCGATTACGAAAATCGGCTGGTTGCTGGCGTTGAGGGAGTTTGTACCACGGATACGGATCGATGTCGACGCACCCGGCGTACCCGAGTTGGCTTGGATTTGGACACCTGCGGCACGGCCTTGAAGCACTTGGTCGACGCTCGTGGGGACGCTGCGGCTTATGGACTTTTCATCGACAGAAACGACCGAGCCCGTAAGGTCAGAGCGTTTCATCTGTCCGTAGCCGACCACCACCACTTCGTCGATGGCCTTAGTGTCTTCCTCGAGCACCACCTTGATGCCAGAGGCGTTGCCCGTTACCGGCACTTCCTGCGAGGTGTATCCAATGAAGGAAAAGGCGACCCTCGCAGGCGTCTTTGAGACAGAGAGGCTGAAATTTCCGTCCATGTCGGAAATCGTACCGTTAGTAGTACCAACCTCCACGATGCTTACTCCAGGCAGCCCAAACCCACCCTCGTCAGTCACCGTTCCCGAAATTGTGGCCCTCTGCGCCGCCAACAACATCGGGAATAGCAAAAACAAGAGAGTCAGGACTGCTGATCTTCTCTTAATTTGGTTTCGCATAATTTAATTAAACTTTGGTTTAGTAATTAAGTAAAATGTATCTTTGTTCAGTAATAAAGTGTAAAATTTACAAATTCAATTATTTTTTTCAAACAGTTTTCTTCTAAATCCTATCGCTAACAAACTATATCAATATATCAATTTTTGAGTATGCAATTTTACGAAATAGTTTTGAAATAATGCAACACAACCTGCAAAAATTTTCTTACAAAAATGTAACATAGCCATACGAAAATGTAACATGTCCACCTCAAACAGTCCAATCGACGAGGTCGAGGACTGAAAAATCGTCATCGAACTTGCACCTGAATCCTCTCGTTGCTGTAGATTTCGGCGGCGAACGACCTGATGTCAAGGTCGACACGGCGTATCGTGAAATCGGGGACATTGTACGAATGAATCAGCCGACGGTAAAACTCGCGGGGATTGCGCTGCGGCAACATGAAAGGCTTTCCAGCCGTGCCGTCCGTGCCAAAATGGGCGATATAAAGCAGATTGTTTGCATTGTTAAACCGACGGCTGTTGAACACGAACCACCGGGAGTTTGGCGACCAGTTATGGAACGACTCGGCACGGTCGGAGTTGACCTCGGACAATGCGCGGCTCTCGCCTGTGGCAAGATCCATGATATAAAGGTCCGCCTCCGGGTGGTGAATCGGGAAAACAGAATAATCGGCAAGCGAATACATCAAATATTTGCCATCGTAGCTCGGACGCGGGTGAGTGATGCTCTTGCCAAAAGCAGATGCCTTAATGATAGTGTCAACATGGTCGCCGATACGCCCGGTAGCCTCATCGAAGGAAATCGCGCATAGGTCGTACTGCATCTTTTCAATATGCCCACTCTCAATCCAAGGCTTTGAGGTACAATAATATATGGTCTTTCCATCGGCGGAAAACACAGGATAAGACTCGTAATCCTTAGTCTTCAAGAGCGGCGACAGAATAATCTCGTCTTTCTCCATGTCCAGCACAAGTGCATCGGAGCCAAGGTCAAAAACCTCGATGTACTTCGTCGTGTCCTCCCAAAAGCACTGGTTAATGAGATTAAGCGAATAGGCACAATAACGCCCCGACGGGTGCCAATATGCGTACATGCAGTTAGCAATCGTAGAATCGGTCTTTGTCTGAAGGAGCTTGCGCTTGCCCATCGTCTGTACGAGGGTCGCTGCGTGTCGACCACGGATATGGAGTTGGAAACGGTCTGGGTTACAACGGTTCGCGACATGGCAATTCATGCACTCGCCCTGTAGCGCGGTATGGTTGACGATGGCGGTCTCGTCAAAAGTATGGATGTCACGCTGAAAAATGCCAATATTGCTGAAAGTCTCGTACCCTGGCGCAATCTTGCGGTACGTCAGACCGTAAACTGACAATGAATCTGTGCTGACGAAAATATCGAAAGGCATGTATTCGAGCCACTTGCCGTCGATTTTTGCAGTGACGGCGACCACAATCTTACCGCCCATGTTCTCTCGCGTAAGGAAGTGCCAGCCTTCGATGTCAAAATCCGCCCACTCGCCCTTGGCTGTCAACTCGCCGCCGATACTGCCAGTGGCGGTGGCATAGACATACTCCGCACCGTCAACATTAAAATTGAGCGGCACAATGTCCACAGGTATCGTCACGCCCTCATAGTCAGGAAAAATCGGCGGAAAACCACCAACTTTCGTGACATTTTCCGGCATCGGCGAGCATCCCGCCAAGACCATCACGCAAACCAATATCCAAACCAGCAGTCTCATTTATTGATTTTTTGATTTATTGATTTATGATTTCAACTATTGACGTATCGTATAGCCCCAGAAGGTCTTTGCGAGCCGGCCTTGGCGTAATTGCGGATTGTTACGATCCATCATGTACAACCTGTCAAAATCGCGCAAATCAGCCTGGACTTCATTGGATATGAAATCGGGAACGCCTTTCAATGTGCCTTGACGTTGCAGGTAGACCCACGCCAAAGCCTCCTGATATACCCTCGGCATACGTGAATTGTCGTCGAAAGTCTGCGACATCGTGTTGACAAAATTCTTCATCTTGCCGTCAAGAAGGTCACACGCCAAGGAGTACTGCAACGCCATGGCATTGTCCGGCGAATGTTTATAGAGATTGAGCAGCATGGCATCCATGTCAGTCACTGAAAACAACTGGTTTTCAGGCAATCTGTGGCGCATAATCACCGCCCATCGTTTGGACTGCCCAATCGTCGCCGGATTCTTGCAACAATCTTCGACACGCTTTGCCCAAGGCCTGTAGAACACAGTTTTCTTGAGCAGGTCGGCGTATTTCATGGCGAGTTCATAGTTACCGTTGAGCATGTACGCCTCCGCTATCCTGCGCGTAAAACGGCCGCTCATGTTGCAGTTGACGATAGCCGCCTGGCTGTCATAATTATACCGCAAAACCGAATTTATAAGGCCAAGGTAATAGCAAGCCTCGGCAGTAATGCCGCACGAGACCATGTTGCGCTCAAAACTCGACAACAGCCCGTTCTTGCCGTATTGAGGAAACTCGAACATCCTGTCGGGCAGCTGACCAGTCATCGCGAGGGCAAGATTGAGCCCGGAGGCGCCCATGTCGTTAGTCGGCGGATTTTGTTCACAAAACTTGACGACCTTCGCCCATTCCTGATTGCGGACGAGGTAGTCAATCTTTAAAAGCGGATAAACGACATTGTCGAAGGTCTTTGAACTTGACACCGGCAGTACCAACGCCATGACCGCCGCCTCGACTATCGCCACTACCCTACCCGACTGCTTCAACAGCGGCATGACCACCGGCACAACCACACAACACACCGCGACGACGTGCTGCATCATCGGAACGACGAGCCTTTCTCGGTAAAAATTAACGCCACAAACTATGTCGATGAACGGATATTGTTTCATGACGGTATGCCCCACGAGGACAATCGTCATGGAAATCACGACCACATACACCCCGACCATCAAGAGAGTTCTTGCTGCATCGTAGCCGAACTTCCTACGGTCGAGAGCCAACGAGAGCGCGGCGTACACAAAAACGCCATAACCCATAATCCAATACAACAACGGAATCACCGCCACCTGCGCCCAGCCGCGCCATGAGCAAGTGGACTTTCCATAAGAAAACGCCGACACCAACGCCAACAATATCGACATCGGAAACGCCATCATGACATTCTCATCGCCACAATAGAGCGCAACCGCCAACGGCGGCAAAAAACAAAGCGCGTAATGTGAGCAGCCGCCGTCCAACAGCCGTGCGACTTTCCACACGAGCCATCCCATAAGAACCAGCAATCCTGCCCACATTACCGCGCCAAGAATTGGAAAAAAATAAAATTGAACCACAAACTCCGCCATATACCCCGCCATGCCCGATGCAACGGCGACGTGCTCCGACAGATACTCCCACCCGAACATGAACAGCTGGTACTGCTCATGGTAGTTGAACCACTCGGGATGAAGGACTCCATAACAGACAAACACCACGGCGGCAAAAACCACCGGCGACAAAATGCGGAATATTCCCATCGAAAATTTGTGATTAGTTTCCCACAAAGGAAATACTTTTTAATGAGAATAACAAATATTTTTTTGCACTATTTGTTCATTACGCTAATCATCTTTGCGGCGTACCGCTCGCCGAGAATCCTGTAGCCCTCGGCGCAGAAATGGAAGCCGTCGACGCCGTTGCCCTTACAGCCCTCGGACGATATGACATACGAAGTCGGGATTACGGTCGGGAGCGTGGCGATGACCGCATTATGCCCCCAGCATATACCGCCTTCTTCCTGCCGGAGCATTTCGCCAGCAAGGAGCGGACATTTTGCCGCGTCGAGTCCGAGGTCGGTCAGGAGGTTGTTGTAGATAGCCTTCACAGTCTCCGGCCATGTCGGGTCGGTGTTGTTAGTCTCGCCCTGATGGAGGAGTATGCCACGGATTACACCGCTTTTTTGTGCCGCCTTAGCCGCAGTGACAAGTACACCGTAGGGATTATTGTCATACTCGGCGAGATAGTTCTTGTACCAGTCGGCATGGTCTGTGCGGCTACAATATTCCTTGCACTTGTCCTTCTCGAAAGCCTCGATGGACGCACCGCCGATAGCTACCATCACAATCCCGACCTCATGGTCAGCTCCAAGCTTCTCGACCATCTTCCTGCCGAAATAGTCCGCAGGAGTAAGCCCGGTCGTGAACCTCGCAAGCGGCGGGTCGGCCTTGCGCCATGTGTACCGCGCCGCGCCATAATGGTCGGCATCGCCCTTTGCGACAATCATGTTCTTGAAATTGGAAGGGACATCGACCCTGTCCTGATCCTCGACGGCGGCATTGCCTTCCATGTTCGACTGTCCAAAACACAGAAAAATCGACATCTTCGGTTCTTCGGTCGTGGGATTGTCCGTAGAATCCACAGCCTCCGGCTCCGGGTCAGGCTTTGTATAGTCGATGACAGAATCGTCGTCGTCACCGCACGACGCAACGCCCGACGCCATCAAAAAGCCAAGCGCCACCGCGCCAAACAATGAAGTTATATTTTTTTTCAACATTTTATTTTTGATTAGGAACTGTTTGTCAATAATTATTTCCGATAAGCCTTGAACCACTGGTAGACAGGGTACACGCCGGACTCTGGGTCATAGAGGAAATCGCTCGAATCGGACTTGTGGTTCGGGTCGAAGGATGCCAGATCATAGTCCCAAACGAACGTAAGCCAGCTTACGTTTCCAGTCTCGTCCATGATTTTCTTGAAGTTTGCGCCGAAGCCCTGTCCACCGGCAGTGCCGGTTATCGAGCTGCCCCAAGTACGGCCCTTGAACGCCTGGGACGCCCAGTCCATCTCGGTTACAATAATGGGGTTAGTCTGCGCGACGCCGTTTGTGACGGACTCGTCCCAGCCTTTCTTAAAGCCTTTATATCCACCCTCGGAGCCACGCCACATGTCGGGCGCAATCTCGCCGGTCTGCTGGTAGCAGTCGCTGCCGTACCATCCCGGATAACAGTGGACGGCATAGCCGATGTTGTCGCCCTTTATGGGATAGTTGACGTATGCCTGGTAGTTCTGCTGCCAGCTTGTGCCGGGAACCCACAGGATATTGTTACAGCCAAGGCCGCGGATCTTGTCGACGACGCTTTGGAAAAACTCGCTGAGCTCCTTGTCAATCAAGCCGCCGCTCGCGCCCTCGCTGCCGTCGGACGCATGGAAGTTGACCGGCTCGTTGGCAAGCTCGAACATGATTTTGGGATTGTTCTTGAGCTTCTTGTGGCTTGCGACTATCGTCCAGACCTTAATCATGTACTTGTGGTACTCGTCGTTAAGCGCGATAGTCTGCGGGCATACTCCCGGAGGGCGCATCAAAACCCTCATGCCAAGGCTTTGGATGTACTCCGCCATCGGCACAAACACTTCGTCAAGATACTTCTTGAACCTGTCCTCGTCATAGAAAAGGTGGGCAGTGCCCTCGCCGCCGTTGTCGTTCTTGTCCTTCACTGTCCAATGCGGATCCATGTGCAGGCGCACAAAATCCATGCACCAACCGGCATCCATGATTTTCCTGAGCTTTTCCTGATTGACGCTAAGGCATCCGGCGACATCGTAGCCGCTCCAAGTCTCCTTGCCGTCAACACGGTTGAACCACGGACTGTAGGTCTGCGCCATGCCGTGGAGATTAATGACATTGCCGCTGCCGTCCTTCAGATAGCGGCCTTCTACGTGGACATCATTGGCGAAAACCTCGTCAATGGACACCGGCGCAGGCTCCGGCTCGTTGTTGTCCGGCTTTGTGTAGTCCATGACCTCGTCATCATCGCCGCAGGACGCGAAAGTCAATCCGGCGATAAGACAAAGTGCCAAATATTTGAATGTGTTTTTCATACGAATCATTAATTTAAGAAATAATTAACTACTTCTCGGCCAGTCCGTTGGCAAAACCATAGAACGTGGCTTTCTTCTCCTTGAACCCCTCGGTCCAAAATCCGACAGGCTCGCCGCCCCTCCAGCCTGACTTTTCAGGCGCGTCCGTCAAGCACCACTGGCAGATGCCGTACTGCTGGTCGACGGGGATTATTTCGAGGTACTTCTTGACAATGAACCTGTAGAACTCCGCCATCTTTTTATGCTCGGCGGCGGTGACTTCGGCAGTCTTCAACGGCGATGCGCCCCAACGCCGGTCGCCGCGCACATATCCCATGTCGAGCTCGGAGATGCGGCAAAGTTTGCCACTTGCAGCCATAATCTCGAACATCTTGACTATATGGTCCTCGATGCTCTTCTGGATGTCGGCGTTCTCATAACAGCTGATGTGCATCTGCGTGCCAATGCCGTCAATCTTTGTAACACCGTCAGACTCCCACTTCTCAATCCATTTCACAAGGCTCTTGACCTTTGCATTGTCGTCCCAGTCGGACTCGAGGTTATAGTCGTTGACGAAGAGCTTGAGGTCTGCCGCCTTGCCCTTGAAGTACCTGCGGGCACAAGCCACAGCCGTGCGCACATACTCCAGGTCGCCCATGTAATACTGCCAGTAGAACACGCCGGACTGGACCGACGTCGGGTCGATATTGGCATTGTCATAGTCCTGGAGGTCGTAGATTCCGTCGCCGTCGCCGTCCTTGCCGGAGATTGGCTCGTTACATACGTCCCACGCCTTCACAAAGCCGTCGGTAGCCTCCATCATGCCCTTTATCCATTTTTGCATGGCGGTGGTCAAAACCTCGCGCCTCTCGGCCTGCGTCATGCCGTCGGACATCAGCCCGAGCAGGTAGGCCGGCTGCTGCTGGGAATGCCAGGCGAGGGTGTGGCCGTATATCGACAGCCCATTGGCCTTCGCATCGGCGACGAACTGCTTGACGCGGTCATAGTTGAGGTCGCCGTTCCAGTTGACGCACGAGGCGTACTTCATCGCATTACCTGCCACAATCTCATCGAAGTTAACCTTAACTATGTCGGCGATTCCGTTGTTGTTATTATGGAACTCGGTCACGTCGAGCGCGCCGGAAACCTTGAACATCGGGTGCTTGTCGCGGTCGAGGTACTCCTTAAGGCCGGAGTTCTCGTCGAGGACCTTTTTCGTGCCGCTCGTATCGGGTTTCTCCTCCTCCTGCGGCTTCGTTGTGTAGTCGATTACCTCATCGTCATCTCCGCATGAGGCGAGCGGCGCGCCCGCTGACAAGATTATGCCAAGGGCAATATATTTAAGTGCTTGTTTCATAAATCATTCTTTTTAGTCATTAATAAGGAAAAAGCAGGGGCGTAAGTTATAAAAAAACACAACTTTTCCCCTGCACTAAACCAAAATTTAATTAAACTAATTGAATTTGTACTAAATAACTAAATAATAAAATAAAAAACATTACTAACACAAAAATTACTTTCCTCCTAATCCCTCTACAAACGCCTTGTACGAAGCATTGCGCTTGTATTCTTCAGTCCAAAGGCTTGTGTAGTCGAGACCGCTCTGGATGCCCGAGAGGTTGATTCCATACTGCTGGGCGGCCGGTACGGACGAGAGGTAAGCTTTTGCGACTTCCTTGTACATTTCGGCGACTTTTTCGTCGTCAGCACCTGCCACGTCGAGCGAGCCAATCCTGATGAGCTTTCCCGACTGTGCGAGAGCCGTGAGCGCGGACTTTACACCGTCGACATTGTCCGATGTCGTCAAGTGCAACTGTACGCTGATGCCGTCGATTTTGGTGTCGTCGTCTTCCCAGGCGTCAATCCAATGCAAAAGGCTCGACACCTTCTTGGAGTCTTTTTCAAGGCCATATTCGCTTACGAAAAGTTTGAGCTGCGACTTGTCGCCGGCAAAATACTTGCGCGTAGTGTCAATAGCCATGCGGACTAATTCCACATTGTCGATGTAATCCTGCCAATAGAAAGCCTGACCGCTCGCCGCCTTGTCGCCATTAGGAGCACTGGACTTCTGGAGCGCATACAAATCAGAGCCTTCAATATCAACAGAGTTGGACAACGGGTCGGCTATCACATCCCAATTGGTTATAGTACCGTTGGTAGCGTCCATGATGCCCTTGAGCCATTCATTAAGAGCCCATTTGAGGGTGTCGGACTTCTCCTCGTCGGTGAGTTCCTTCGTAGGCTCGTCCTTATGTTCAAACAGAACCTGCATGTTGTCGAAATAATAGGTTACGTCGCTGTCAACAGAAAGGTTGAATGCGCAAGACTTGAAACCCTGTTTTGCAGTCTGGTTGGCGTCAAGAGTGAACGTCTTTTCGTAATGCTGCCATTCGGTGGTGAAATTAATGTCGCCGGCGAAGCTCCAGTGGTTGTAATTGCCCGGTGCTTCATGAGCCTGAGTGCCGACCGTCACGGCAGCCGACGCCTTGTAGTCAAACTCCAGCTTGAACGTAGTGCCTTCGGGGTAAAACTCCGGGGTTACAATCCAGAACTGCGAATCCCAAGATTCGGAAACTTTTTTTGCGGAGTTGACGACAACACAACGGCCGCCGTCCACGCCTTCGCCATCAACAATCTTGGCTGCAATCGATTCTGTTCCCGGGTATTCCTTTGACACGAATGCACTGACGTCAGTACCTTCGCAGTCGGGGTTGGCGAGGACATTCTCCCATGTTGAGCCGCCCGGCTGCGGAGTGGGAGCAGCGGCGGGGCCGTCCACCGACAAGTCGTCGAAATAGATGTTGCCGCTTTGGGTTCCAAATACGAACTGCAACTGATCATGTGGGAACGATGCGTTGAACTCCCATGTGAGCTCCTTCCATGAAGTGCCGACCTCGTAAGTGTCGAGGTACTGAACGTCATTGCTTCCGCCCCACTGGTTCTTGTTTTCGCTTGTTGACCAAATGGGCCAGAGTCCGACAGTACCTTCATTCTCTGCCCGAACTTTGAGTTTGACAGTGTATTTGGAGCCCTGGAGCATCGGTGTGCCAAGAGTGTAGATGGCCTGCTTGTCCCACTGGTTGGTGCCAGCCTCGCCGCACTGATATTCGATGAAGTAGTTCTTGTCCTCGATGCGAGCGTAAGTCGGGCCCTGCCAGTTGTTTGACCATCCGTCGATGGACTCTGCGTCGAATGTACCGTTGGCTACCATTTCGTTGTCGGAGCCAGCCTCCACGACACTAAGGTCGTCGAAATACATGCTGCCGCCGAGCTTGCCGAACACAAACTGCAATTTGTCGTGGGGGAACGAAGCCTCGAATTTCCATGTGTACTCTGTCCATTCAGAGAAAACAGCATAACTAGCAAGGTACTGCACGTCGTTGCTGCCGCCCCATTCGTTCTTGTTCTCACTTGTGGACCAAATAGGCCAAAGTCCAAAAACTTTTGCAGCATCGGTCTCAGGATCGTCTGACGGCGGGTTTGAGGCTTTTGCCTTTATCTTTACGACATAAGTCTTGCCCTGTTCCATCGCAACTGGCAGAGTGTATATGCCCTGCTTGTCCCACTGGTTGGCGCCGGCCTCGCCGATAGTATATTCGATGCAATAGCCACTTCCTTCCGAGGTACGGGAGAATGTGGGGCCTTGCCAGTTGTTTGCCCAGTTGTTGACATTGTTCTCGTTGAAAGAACCGTTGGTAACGAAATCAGGTACTTCCACGGGGGTGTCAGGAACAACGACTTCCACCACCTTCGGGGCAATAAGACCCGAAAGATATTTTGCGCTCTGATTGTCGCTCCACACCAGCGGGCCGCCGAACACAGTCATGCCGTATTTTTCGGCGGTGTTGGCGAGGCTCTGGATCTTGGTGAAATCGGGCGTGCCGTCGTCCTTGACCACTGCGCCGTGGGCGAACGAAGCCTCGGCGGCGAGTTCGTTGAAGTTGTTGACAGACACAGCAGCCGTCAGGCCGCCCTCGAGGATGTCGTCGGCAGATACAGAGGCGGAAATCTTGAGATTGCCGCCCTGGACGTATGACTTGAGCGCGTTGAGGTCTTTATAACGCTCGTCCTCGATTACGGACTCGGGCTTGTCTACCACGATGCTTTTCTGGAGGTCGTCGGCGCACGAACTTAGCAGCACCGCGCCGACAGCCATTGGATATATATATCTTGAAATGTTCATGATGGTCTAAGATTATTGTTTGTAAGTATAAGAGAATGTCTCAAATTTCAAACCAGTGCGCTGCGACACAAGGGTATCGGTGGTGCTGATTGTGTTTGTGCCGTCGTTGATTTCATACTTGAGGGTAAGCTGGTCGCGTGTGATGTCTCCCCAGTACTTTCCCGCGCCATCATCGACAAACTCGCCGGAGCCTGTGACAGTCACGCCGGAGGTGCCGGAGGTGACTGTGCATTTCTGAGCGTCGTCGAAGGTCATCACGAGGTCATAATAGGTCTCGACATTGTCGAGGAGGTACTTTACAGTGAGAGTTACCTTGTTAAGGCCATTTGTTACCACAAGATCAGTTACATCGTCCTCAATCTGGTACTCGTTCTTGAACTCACGCTTAACCACTGTGCCGTTGATATTGTCAACGCCGCGACGGAGATAGTATCCGCCGTACTTGCTCATGTAGGTCACGCAGTACAGCACGTAGTTCATCGGCAGAACCGACCATGCACCGGCGTTAGTAAGCGCAGGCGCAGTGCTGTAAACAGCAGCGTCATACTCGCCGGTAAGAATCCTGTCGAATCCGCTCTGATTAGTCATCCTCAATGGAATTACGTAGTGCTTGGTAGCGGAGAGCGGGTCGGCAAAGAATGCGTCCGTCAACTCGACATCGACGAAGCCAGTCATCTGACCGCCGAATCTAATCGGCGACTCTCCAAGTTTGTAGTACGCCGACGGCATGGGCTCCACTGGCTGGGTGGCGGCATCATCGAAGAAGATGTTGTCGCAGAGCGAATTGTCCACAACAAAATCCACTGTGCCGTTGCTTCCCGTGTAAGAGCCGCCCATTGTTGCGCCGATGCGGCAGCGGTGCTGCTTGTCGAGGGTATTGTCGTTATCGAAATCCTTTCCCATTACAAGAGTCCTCACGGGCGTCTGCGTAGCGAAGTACACCGTCTGCTCCTTGTAATCGTCAAATTCGATGTCGCTGTTCTTGCAGGAGCCCATCGCAAAAAGCGAGGCTGCTGCAAGCGAAAGCGATATATGTTTTATTGAAACGTTCATAATGCTTGTAAATTCAATTAATGTTAATTAATTTGTCATTTGACTACTGCCAGCCGTCGTTCTGCTGGAGGGCGGGGAACTTGTTAATCTCGGCTGCGGGAATCGGGCAGTAAGTCTGGTAATCCTTGAAATCGCGTTTTTCAACCTCGATGTACTCGAACTTCCTTGTGTTACCGTCTTTGGTAATCTTCACGCCCTTGGCGGCTTCGGAGAGCGACACGTTCCAACGGCGGAGATCCCAGAAACGCTTGTTCTCGAAGCAGAGGTTGATGCGGCGTTCGTTACGGATCATGTCGCGCATCTTGTCCTTGTCGCCCTTGATGGACTCGAGGTAAGCGTCGCCGCCGGTTATGCCGGCGTACTGGCGGATTTGCTTGATGACATCGTATGCGGACGGAGAGCCAGTGGTCGGTCCCCAGGCCTCGTTGGCGGCCTCGGCGTAAGTGAGGAACATCTCCTCGACGCGGATACGGGGGATGAGGTGGTACTGCTCCGACTTGCTCGACGAACTCGGGTTGGCGTCTGTGCGCAGGAGCTTCTTCATATAGTAGCCGGTGCGGGTGGAGATGCTGAGATCCTTGTCGCGTCCGTCCTTGTTGTCGGCGTAGTCGCCGGTGGTGATGACGTCGTTGTTGGCGTTTTCAATCACGCCCTGGTCGAAGAGGATGTACTTGGCAAGGCGCGGGTCGCGCCCGGTGTAGGGGTCCTGGTCATTATAGCCAGACGCAGGGTCGGTGATTGGGTAGCCGTTTTCCATCGGGAAAGCGTCGACAAGGTTCTGAGTGGGGTTCACGCGGCCTTTGCCGTAGAGCGATGGCGGGAAGTTGTCCGCCTCGTAGTCGGCGGTCTTGTTACGGCCGTTCCACCATATCGCCACGTCGGGGACGACGAGTGCTGAAACGCCGTTTTCAACGTATTCCTTGTCGTTGAACCAGGCGATGCTGTTGCTTGTCAGAGCCGAGATGCCGCCGAGGGACGTGACGACCTCGGAAGCGTACTTAGCGGCGTTCTCCCAAGTCTCTGTGCCGTAAGCGGGGCTTGCGGCCATGAGCGAGAGGAGCGACTTGAAGGTCTTGATGATTCGACCGTCCACCTTGCCAGACCAAAGCTCGCCTTGTGCGCGGTTGTAGTCGTATGCCGTGCCACCTTTTTCCTTGTACTTGGCGGGCACGTCCTCTTCCTTCACGTTGACGTAAACTTCTGGGAGAAGCGCGGCGGCATCGTCGAGGTCCTTCATAATCTGGTTGTAACATTCCTGGAACGAATTACGCGGCTGGTTGAAATCCGAAGAACCGTTTTCAGACACGGTGTGGATCGGCACACCCATGAGGGTTCCGCCGACCTTGCCGGCGTGAGCCTGGAGGAGGAAGTAGTGGAATATTCCCCTGAGAGCCAAAGCCTCGCCCCTCATGTGGTCGCGAATCATCTCTGCATAAACCGGGTCTTCGCTCCAGTTGATGTTGTCGATGTTCTCGAGGAAGATGTTGACGTTCTGGATGGCGTAGTAGGCGTCCTTCCAGCGGTCAACGGGGTTGGACGTTGCGGTCCAGCTGCCGCCCGCCATGAGCCTGAAGCTGTTGTCGGCGTCGTTGGTGACAGCGTCGTCCGTAGCAAGGTCGGTCTCGGGCATTGCCGGGTAAGGCAGTTTTATGTAAGCATTGCCGAGTACATGTGCAGCCTGATTGACAGTACCGTAGAGCGAAGAAAACTCGTTGAGGTTGTCTATAGCCGGCTCCATCAGGTCGTCACACGCATTGAGAGAGCATCCCAAGGCAATGCAAGCGGCGATATATAATGTCTTGTTCATTTTGCCAATAACTAATTAACAGGTTAGAAATTTACTTTTACACCGAAGTTGTAGAAACGATACTGCGGTGCCGAACCGTAACTGCGCTCGAGAAGCTCGCGCTCCTTGGAAATGGTAAGCAGGTTGCTGCCATACACGTATACCGAACATCCCTTGATAATCCTGTTGTTCTCGAACATCGACGACGGGAAGTCGTATGAGAGCTGGATTTTGTCGAGGTAGAACACGTTGTTCTTGAATGTCCAGAAGTCTGATGTCTGGAAGTTGTTGTTGCCGTTACCAGTAGTAAGGCGCGGATACTTGGCGTTGGGGTTTTCTTCAGTCCATGTGTCGCGGACAGCGGCGGTGTACTTGTCTTCACCGTTAACCCAGTAGTACTCGCTGTTCTTTACGCTTGTCGTGCCAAAATTGCCATGACCAGCGACGAAAAGCGTGAAGTTCCTGTAGCTTGCGCTGACGTTAAAGCCCATGGAGAATGGTGCGCCGTACCATCCGGCCCTGCCGAGTTCGACTTGGTCCTTGGAGTCGATGACGCCGTCGTTATTCTGATCCTTGTACTTGATGTCGCCGGGCCTGAGAGGCTTGTCGCTGCCGAGGGCGTAAGTAGCATAGTTGTCGATTTCTTCCTGGGTCTTGAAGTAGCCAAGGCTCTCGTACCCCCAGACGCCGTCGAGGTATTTGCCCTCACGCTTGCGGTAGTCGGTGGACATCGAAGGTCCATTTTGCATACCATTGGCATCAAACTCGCTCTTTGTAGCATTGCCATCCTTATCAATGTAAATCTTGTTGCCATCAGCGTCAAGATTGTATCCTTCAAGGTCCGGTATGTTGGATTCATCACGCTTGCCGGCTTTTGCAACCATTGTGGAGCCAAATACTCCGAGACCGACTGTAACTTCGCCAAACTGTTTTGTGTAGTTGATGCCGAAATCGATGCCCTTGAATGTGTTCTCGTTGTTGTTTATGTACGAGATGAAGGACGCGCCGGGGTAATACGAGGTGAAGTATGACGGAACGAGGGACGGTGTGATGATAAGACCGGCCTGCTTGGAGGTGAACATCGAGAAGTCGAATACCAAGCTGTTCTGGAGCATGGACACCTTTACATTAGTGGACAATTCCTTGCGGTGGATGAAGTCGAGTTCGGGGTTCTCGCCACGTACGGAGTATGTGGGCTGAGTGCCGTTGCCCTCGCGCCAGGAGTACCAGCCCTCCTCGAACGACCATGTGCCAGCGTACATGTAGTAGTCGGAAATGTCTATGTCTTCGCAGAGGTCAGATGCGGAAAACGAGAATGTAAGAGAGTTGATGACGCTGCTCTTGTCGAAGAAAGGCTCGTTGGCGATGTTCCAGCCGAGGGACATGGACTTCGAGAAGCCGTTCCTGTGGCCTTCAGCAAGCTTAGCCGAGTGGGGGATTGCAAATGTAACGTCCGCGTAGTACCTTTTTGCAAAATTGTAGTTTGCATTGAAAGAGAGGTCGGCGTTAGAGGTCTTGTGGTACTCACCATCGACAGCCTTCTGATAACCGTTGACGAGAATCATGCCGCCAACAGTATGGTCGCCGAACGAGTGGTCGTAGTCAAGGTGTGCGTTGAAGGCGAACATGCGTCGTGTGCTACTGCCACCGACATTCTGTGTACCAGTCTTCTTATTTTCGTTCTCCTTCTTGAGGTTAGTGATTACCTCGCCATTGCCAAGGTCGAACCATGTCGGGATGTACACCGCATACTGGTTGTTGAAGCTTGTGGTGTATGTCGTGGCGTACTCCATACCGAACTGTGTGTGGAAGGATAGTCCTTCGAGCAAGTCACGCAGGTCAAAGTGCAACTGAGTGTTGAACTGGAACTGGCGGTTAGTGGCTTTTGACTTTCCACCGGAGTAGATATTGGCGAACACGTTTGTTGCATCTTCCTGAGTACCAGAAAGGAAATACTTGCCATCAATGATGTTGGTGTTTTCCTTCATAAGATCCAGCGCGTCAAGGGCGGTGGACGAAATCATGCTCAACGGAATTAACGGGGCGATACGGTTAGGACGCTGAGAAGCAGCCGCCGACCAGTAGCTCGTTCCCACATAAGACCTTACGTCATGCATATTGACATTAGCGTCGACCTCTGCGGAAATCCTATCTGTAAGGTGGATGTCCACGTTACCACGGATTGCGAGTGTGCTGGCGTAGTTATTCTTAGCCTCGCCAAACTTGAACTGGTCGCCACTACGCTCCGCCATGATGTCGGTGTAGAAAGTGGCTTTGTCGTTGCCGCCTTCTATTATCATAGACACGTCGCCGCCGCAGAAGTGGTTCTTGATATAGTCAGAAGAATAGAAGTCGACATCGGGGTAGAGATATGGGTTCTCGCCGGATGCAGAATAATAGATGTCTGCGTCAGAATACTTAGCCGAGAGTCCGTCGTTCTCCAAAGCCTTGTTGTAGAACATCATGTACTCAGCCGAGCCGAGTAACTCCGGGTATGCCTTGTCGAATCCCATTCCGAAGTTGCCTCTTGCAGTGATGGAGATAGGCTCGTTCTTTCCGCGCTTAGTCTTTACGAGAATCACGCCGTTAACGCCACGGCTGCCGTAGAGAGCCACAGCCTGCGCACCTTTGATGTAAGTGATGGACTCGATGTCGTCGTAAAGCACCGAGTTGTTGGCGGGAAGACCGTCAATGAGCACCAGCCCGCCGCCATAGCCCCAGAAATTGCCGGTATTGGCTAATGAAATAGCATTGACCGAACCGAAGTTTTTCTTTTGCAGCTCAGTATAGTCCACCGTGACGACACCGCCAAGAATCCTGTCCGGGTCCTGGTCACGGAAAAGAGTGTGAACCGCCTTGGCTGCAACAGTGTCGCCTTCCTCTTCCTGCGCCGAAACTGTCGCCGGATTGGCTATCAACGCCGTAAAAGCCAACGTGCCTGCTGCAATGCCTGATATATACTTATTGCTTTTCATATTATTTTTCCAATTGATATAATAAGATTTATACTACTACCATCCAGGATTCTGCGAGAACCCTTCGTAGATGTAAACATCGGCATCTCTGAACGGGAAGAAATAATGCTTAGCGTCGTACTTGCGGGTAAGGATTTCCTTCTCAGTCCAGTTAGCAACCTTAGCGTCCCTCGGATCCTGCTTCGAGAAGTCGAAGTCGGGGTCGTCGCGGGTGAACTCCTGCGAGGTCTTGAGGGTGTAAGGATACTCGGTCAGGAGCAGCCAACGAGCGAGGTCGTTATAGCGGAAGCCTTCGAAAGCCAACTCGCACGCCCTCTCGCGCCTTACTTCGTCCATGAATGTGTTCTTGTCGCCAGCGTACATGTCGAGGACGTGGGCTACGCTGACACGGTCGCGGAGTACATTAATAGCGTCGCGGGCGGTCTTACTCGTCGAGCCGAACTTAGCTGTCGCGCCGCTTACCGCTGCGCCTGCCTCGGCGTACATCAGGTAAACATCGGCCATGCGAAGGTAAGGCAGGTAGCTGTCGCCGGCGTTGCCGTATCCGAAAGCATCGTCAACCTTGTTGCAGGTATGGGGGAAGAGTTTCTGGCAGAAGTAGCCTGTGCGGCTGTTCTTCTCAGGATCCCTCATCAAACCGCCTGTGTAGAGAGTTGCATATTTGTAGTCTTCGTAATCCTTTGTGTCGCCGTTGATGTACTCGAAACCGTCGAATACGATGTCGTGGTAGAAACGGGTGTCGCGGTTCCTGAAAGGATGGGTCTTGTCGAAACTCTCCGCCGGAGCGTCTTCGAGACGGTAGCCGTCGGCAGTGCCGTATGCGTAGTTGACATAGTTGGCGGTAGGAGTGCAGCAGAAGCCTCCTTCGCAAAGACCGTTCTTGTTGGGTCCCCAGTTAGTAGCCTCGCCCCAGCGTGCGCCGTTAGTGCCGAAGGGACATCCGCGCATCATCGCCTCCTTTCCACCAGGCTGACGCCAGCCGTTGTTCTGTGTCCAGAAGATTTCGGAGAAGCTGTTGGTCACGCCAGCGGCTTTCTTATGGTCATAGATGTCTTCGTACTCGTAAGATGCAAGTTCGTAGGGAGTCTTGCCTGATTCGAGGAGGTCTATGCAGTTTCCGAGGACAGTGGCGGCCTGTTTAGCCAATTCCTCATTATAGGCGTAAGTCTTACCGCTTTTTCCGCCGGTCTGTGCGCCGTTCTCAGCGAGCGGGCTTGCTGCGTAGAGGTACATCTTGCCTGCGTATGCCAATGCAGTGGCTTTCGTTATGCGCAGTTCGTTATGACCCGAAGTAGCCGCGCCTACGGACGACTTGTCCCAGTTGTTAGGAAGGAGAGCGGCAGCAGCCTCGAAGTCCTCGGCGGCCTTCTTAGCGGTCTCCTGCAAGGTCATCCTCGGAGCGTTAAGCACGTCATTGGCAGCCGGCACACCTTCCTGATATGGAAGTCCGCCGAAGAAGATAAGCATCTCTTCGTGCCACCATGCACGGAAGAACAGGAGTTCGCCTTTAATGGTGTTCCTCTCTTCTTCAGTAGCGTTAACGAGCTTGTCGAGGTTCTCCAGTCCGACGTTGCACTTACGGATGCAGTACCACGCGCTGTTAAGGATGTGGTTTCCCATACGGTCGTTGCCACGGTTGGTATTTCCGTAGAGGTATGTGAGGTTGCCGCCCCAGTTCTGGAAGTAGGCGCGGAAGTTGCCTTCGTCCATGTTGTATGTGACGTATGGCGAGTTGCCGGCGGTGCTGAGGATTTCGTCCTCGCCCCAGTTGAAAGTGGTGTTCCAATAGCAGAGCGTCTTAGTAGGCACAGCCAGGTGGACTTGCTCGACGAAACCCTGGAAGTTTCTGAAGTTACCGAAGGCATCGTCCGAGCTGACGATGGCATCAGGCTCCTTGTCAAGGTAGTCGGAGCAGGAGCTGAACGCCAAAGCCATGGCCGCCGGCAACACATATAATAAATTCTTGTTGATGTTCATTTTGATGTAACGAATTAAGTTTCTTAATTACATGCTGAATTACAAACTAAATTTCAGACCAATCGTGAAACGCTTGACGGTAGGATACTGGCCCTGGTTGGAGGCACCGGCGAAGTTGCTTTCGCGGTCGTCAGGCATCCTCGACCAAAGCCAGAGGTTATTGCCGTTGACGTAGATCTTGACGTCGGAGAATGCGTACTTACCGAGCATGAGCTTTGGGAAAGTATATGCGATTTCGATAGTCTTTAGCCTTATGTAAGAAGCGTCGTAGAGGAACTGAGTGCCGGTTGTGAAGAGGCTCGAGTTGTACCTCGGAGTCTCGATGTCGGCATTGGAGGGATCCTCGCTGTACCATGTGCCCTGCTCATAGACGTTGTTGAACTTACCGCCGAAGGAGGTGAGGTTGACGTCGCGGGTTACATTAGTAACGCCGTAGAACTGCGCGAATGCGCTCCATCCTTTGTACTCGATGCCCAAAGTAGCGTTGTAAGTGTTCTGCGGAGTGCCGGAGTATCCCCAGGGAGCCTGGTCGTCTTCAGTAATCTGACCGTCGCCGTTAAAGTCTACGATGTAGTAGTCGCCCATAAGACGCTGGTCGTTGAACTGGTAGGTTTGAGGTGCTGCATACAATTCGTCGTAATTGGTGATGCGGCCGTTATCTAAGTATGTACGTGTCTGGCCAATGGCATATCCAGCCTGCTTGCGGTAATCGGGAAGTAACTGTGCGTCGTCTTTTACAATAATCTTGTTTTCAGCGTGAGTCATGTTCAAGTTAGCCCATGTACGTATTTTTCCAAAAGTCTTGTTAAGTTTCACCTCAATTTCGTAACCCTTGTTCTCTACCTTACCGAGGTTTGCGGTAGGTGCGCTCTGTCCGAAGTATGCAGGGACAGAACGGTCACCGCCGCCCACGAGTACGTCGGAACGCTTGTCCTTGAAGATGTCGACAGAACCGGAAACCAATCCATTGAGGAACGAGTAGTCGATACCGAAGTTGAACTTACGGGCGACTTCCCAGTGGACGTCAGGATTACCCACCTTGCTTTCCTTGTAGATTTGGTAGGGGCTCGAAGTACGGTCGGAGCTCAAAGGAGCTGTGTTGACAAAGTTGTTGCCGTCGCCGGAGCCGAGGTCCCATTCTGTGAGGTAGAGCCAGCGCGAACCGTACCAGTCGTTGCCGATTTCGCCGTAAGACGCCCTGATCTTAAACTGGTCGAGGATGCCTTTTTCCTTGATGGACGACATGAAAGGCTCGTTGCTGATCATCCAGCCGATGGAGCCGGAATTGAAGAATGCGAAACGGTTGTCGGAGGAGAATTTCTCGGTGCCGTTGTATGCGCCGTTGTATTCGAGGAAGTAGCGGTCGTTCCAGTTGTATGTGAGACGGAAGATCCAGTCTTCACGCAAGTTGGGGATAGAAGAGCCCGTCACCCTCTCCTCACGCTGGAACGAACCCATCGCGGTAATGTAGTGCTTGTCGAAATTGCGGTTCCAGTTGATCTGGGCCATATAGGTGAGGTTTCGGCCGGTGGCCCAGTCCTGGACGCTGCCGCCCTGCGTGGACCATTTGATTGGGTTGGCGTCGGGGTCGAGGCCGGTCTGGTTGTCCTTCTCAGTCTTGTAATGCACTTCGCCTGTCTCGGGGTCAATCCACTTGTACTGCGGGTCGTTGTACATGTCGCTAACACCGCGCTGCCACTCGTTGAAGTTGTTGTCCCAGGAGACGGAGGCCTTAACGGAAAGGCCCTTTGTCAACATGCTGAGGTCCTGCTCCAAGATGAAGTCGGTGGTGATTTTGGTGTTGGTGGTGTACTGGAGGCCGCCGATAGCCACGTTTACAGCGGAGTTGGTGGCGTTGGGACGAGCGAGGTAGTCGTAGCCCCACGAGCCGTCGGCATACTGTGGGAGGAATACGGCCCACTGCTGGGAGATGCCCCAGTCGCCTACGCCGAGGTTGGAGTTGTTCCACGGGGTCTTGCGGACGCCGAGCGAGCCAGCGAGGTTGACCTTGAAGACTGTGGACTTTGTCAACTGGAAGTCAAGGTTGGAACGGACATTGAACCTGTTGTAACCATAGCCGCCTTTATAACCACGGCCATTGTCAAACACGTTCATCATGTCACCTTCATTAGCCCAGTCGACGGCGGTGAAGTAGCGGACAAACTTATTACCACCCGAGATGTTAAGGCTTGCGTTATAAGCCATCGCGTGGGTCTTGAAGATTTCGTCCTGCCAGTCCACATTAGGATAACGCTCTGAAATCAGGTTTCCAAGTTCGTCCTCGCCGCTTTGGTTGCGGTAATTATTGATGAAAGACTGGGTTCTGATGAGGTTGAAGTTTTCCGGCAAAAGGTTCAACTCATGCTCTACAGCGATGTTACGGTACATGTATGAGTCGTAAGAATCGTATTTGCCAGGGAGTTTGGATACAGTTTTGATAGTAGAAGTGGCAGTCACATTAATCTGCGCCTTTCCCTCCGAACCACGCTTTGTAGTAATAAGGATAACGCCGTTTGCGCCCTTGACACCGTACACAGCGGTTGCGGAAGCGTCCTTAAGCACGGAGATGCTCTGTACAGACGACACGTCCACGCTGCTCATAGGACGTTCGATACCGTCCACAAGCACGAGCGGGTCAGCACCGCCGTCAGTCCACGATGCAGCACCACGGATTGTGATTTTAGCCTCTTCCTGACCCGGCATACCAGTACTCGTCACTGTGACGACGCCGGGGAGATTGCCGGTGAGAGCCGAGCTGAGGTCGCTCACACCTGCTGCGCGTTCGAGAGTCTTGCCCGAGGTCTGCGTAATCGCGCCGACGACCGAAGCCTTGCGCTGCTGGCCGTAACCGACGATGACGACCTCCTCGATTTCCTTGGAACTCTCTTTGAGTACCACATTGATTGATTTTGTGCCTGATACGGTGAACTCTTGCTCGTCGTAACCTATATAACTGAACGACACAGTCGCGCCGCTGCGGACGTTCAGCATATATTTACCGTCAAGATCCGTAATAGTACCGTTGGTGGTACCTTTTTCAAACACATTTACTCCAGGAAGCGTATTGCCGTCCTCGTCCGTGACCGTACCCGTCAGCGTCACCTGCGCAAGCAGGTCGAACGAGCAAATCATCAGGGCAAGAAGCAATACAAATTTCCTTAATTGAATTGATTCTCTTTTCATTTAATAAATGATTTGTTTGAGGTAAAATAAATTAGTTGATAAATTTGATTAAAGCATAATCGTGTTGACCATGCCGCCTGTCCGAAGGCCGGGGCCTTAGACTCGTCGCGCTGGCGGCTTGCGCTTTTGGTAGTTTTTCTTCATAATTTTAATTAACATTTTGGTTTATTACAGTGTTGTCGATTCCAATGTTCCGAAATCGATGCTGCAAAGTAAAGCACTAAAAATTTTGCCGCCAATTTTTCGTGTTACACGATGTTTTTGAAATGTTACAAAATGATGTTACATTGTTTTAAAAATCGAACATCGCATATTACAAATGTTGCATAAAATTTTATAATACCTTAATAATCAGATAGTTAACATATTAAAAATGTTACATGGACCGAAATCGCAGGAGGGCGGTTTTTGAGGGCGGATACAGGGCGCGCAGTGGAAAAGAAGGGCATAAAAAAACGAGGCCGACATACGTTTTGTATGTCAGCCTCGCCCGGGAAATAGGATTATGAGTTAGTGATTAGAAACACCTATCTCGGCGTTACTTCGCCAAGTATTTCCGCCCCTCGACGTAAAAGACTGGATAGTAGTCCGTTCCGTTCTTTTCCATGTATTCTTTCATCTGGGCGGTCTGGTTCATGACACTGTGGCAGCGTTCCATTATCATGCAGTTTTCTTCCGTCGAAGTGTCGGCGGGCATCTTCTCTTGCGCCTGTTTTTCGCTTTCGAGGATGCGGTCTTTGGCGATTTTGTTGACTTTCAGGATGCCGCTTATCGCCACCTTTTGATGAGCCATTTCGCGGGGGAAGGTGTCTATCTCGCCGCCTACAAACACCTGCATCGACAACAGGCTGTCGTCCTCGCCGACGATGAAGCATTTTTTGCCCGAGCGGTGGCACACGTGGGTGATTTTGCCAGCGATAATTACCTCTTTGTCAACGAGTTCCATGCCCTTGTCAGAGATTTGCTTCGGGGTCATCGAGTTGGCGGGCGCAACGAATTGTTCCTTTTGGTTGACGTTCCTCTCGGCGGCACTCTGCCCCTGGTTGCCCGAGCATGCCGCCAAAATTGCCACACCTATTATAAGTAGTGTGACGACAGTTTTTCTTAATTGTATCATAATCAGTAAAATTTTTTGCAAAATTACATTTATTTTTGTTACCTTGCAAAAGATTTCGAGTACCTAAAAATAATTAAGAATCGTGGTTTGAAATACCTCATTTTAGGTATTGCCGGGAATGGCGGATTTCGGTAATTTTGCTGTCTAAAAGTTAACAGAATTAATTAAAAACAGACAAATGAAAAAGAATCTTTTTGCAATGGCGCTTGCCGCCCTGATGCTCTCGTTGGGCTTTGCCTCTTGCGGCGACGACGAGGACGACGTAATCACACCGTCCGACGAAACCGATTCCTCTGCCGTCAAACCAAACGACACTACCAAAGTCAACCCATCTGACACCACCAAAATCAATCCCATTGACACCACCGCCAATCAGCCAATCCCGGAACCCGAAGTTACCAAGTTCACCGTAACATTCCTCATCAACGGCGAAACTCTCGCAACTGTTTCCGCTGATTCGGCTACTGCGCTGAAGGACATTGAACTTCCAAAAGACAACGCCGACCGCAAAATCATCGGCATAGTACTCGGCGACGACGCTACGACCGCTCAACCGCTCACTCAGGAACTCATTGATGCCACCGTCATCGACAAGAACCTGACAATCATGTCCACAACCATCGCCCTCGTCAAGCAACCCACCCTCGACCAACTCAAAGCGTCGAACTACACCGCCGCCGGCAAGTATTTCGACTTCAAAAATATGAAAGCATATTCTCTCGACTGGAACGACGAAAACAAGTACACCTACGTCAGCGACATCACATTTGATGCTGAGACTTCAACGATTTCATTCGGCGACGAATTTTCCGACTACAACTACGCCTTGTATTTTGTCGGCAACGAACTTTACCGTCAGACCGGCATCTACAACGCAGAAGATGCTAACTCGTTCTACGGTAAATACATAGGCAAAGACCGCTATGGCGACGACGTAACAATCGAACTCACAGAAGACAAATTCATCGACGCTACCGGCGAACATTCTTGGAAGTTGGAAGGCTATGTAATCAATGTCGATGATTTTTACGACTATTACTACAACGGCAAGAGCATCTTGACGCTGCGCAATTATTTCACGGCTACCGAAAACGCCGCGCCGACGGTGGACGGCACGTCAAAATAAACTAAAACAATGAGCCACAGAATATTAGTCTATATTGCATTGATATTCCTGACAATCAGCGGATTGTCGGCTCAAAACTTTACCCTCAACGGCACGGTCAAGAGCCTCAGAGACTCTTCGCCCGTGCCTTTTGCTACTATCGTATTGGGCGACAATCAGTTGTGGACGATTTCCGCCGACGACGGCTCGTTCACAATCAAGAATGTCCCGACTGACCAAATCAAACTCTCGGTGCAGTGCCTCGGCTACGTCAAGCGGGAATTTGTCGTTACAAAAGACATGAATCCGCTGACGATTTTCCTGAAAGAGGACAACCTTGAAATTCAGGAAGTTACCGTTACCGCCCAAAAATCCGCCACCGAGGTTTCGACGGCTTACACTCTCGACCGCAAGGCGTTGGACCATCAGCAAATAATCAACGTCAGCGACATCAACAGCCTTTTGCCCGGCGGCAAGACCGTCAATTCCACCCTCACCACTGACAACCGCACAGCCCTTCGCAGCGGCTCGTCGGAACTCGGCAACGCGTCCTTCGCGACCGCAATCCAAGCCGACGGCGCACGTATCTCAAACAATGCCGACCTCGACGAAACCGCCGGCGCGTCTACGCGGAACATCAGCGCGACCAACATCGAGAGCGTCGAAATCATAACTGGCATTCCGTCAGTGGAATACGGCGACCTGAGCAACGGCATTGTAATCGTCAACACCAAAAAAGGCAAGACCCCATTCGTCATCGACCTCGCCACCAATCCGCACACCAAGCAAGCCGCCGTGAGCAAGGGATTTGAACTCAAAAATCATTTTGGCACGCTCAACGCTTCTTTCGAGCACACCAAATCCTACACCGACATCGCGAGTCCGCACACGAGTTACGCCCGCAACGTCCTCGACCTCAAATACAGCAAGACTTTCAACAGTCTGACTGACAATCCGTTGATGTTCACATTTTCGGCGAGCGGCAATACCGGCGGATACGATTCCGAAGCGGATCCCGACGCATTTTCCGACAATTACGTCAAGAAAAAAGACTATGTCGTGCGGCTCAATTCGCACCTCTCGTGGCTATTGAACAAGAGTTGGATTACCAACCTAAACGCCTCATTATCAATGTCTGCCGCCGACAAGACCACTGAATCAAACGCCAACCGAAACAGCGCGTCCACCCAGCCTTACGTCCACACGACAGACGAGGGCTATTTCATCGCGCACGACTATGACGACGACCCAACGTCGCCAATCGTCCTCTCGCCCACGGGATACTGGTACGTGAAGGAATTTTCGGAAAGCAAACCGCTGAATCTCAGCGCGAAACTGAAAGGCGACCTTGTGAAATATTTTTCGGTTTTGACGGACAAAATCATGGTGGGCGCAGAATTTTCGCAAGACCGGAACCTCGGCGCAGGCATTTATTACGACAATCCGCGCCTCGCCCCCGACGGCTACCGCGAGTACCGCTACAAGGATTTGCCCGCGATGAACAATGTCGCCCTCTACGCCGAAAACAAACTCACCGCGCCCGTCTTCAAAAACATCAAAGGCTCTGAAATTCAGTTGACTTTTGGACTTCGCGAGGATTTGACGACGATTTCGGGCAGCGATTACGGCACAGTGTCGTCGCTATCGCCGAGGGGAAATTTGAAGTATGTTTTTTGGAACGACCGCGCAAAGACCGTCAGCACCATGAGCATCTACGGCGGCTATGGCAAAAGTGTCAAACTGCCTTCGTTTCAGGTACTTTACCCGCGTCCGACGTACTACGACGAGCAAGTTTTTGCCTCGACTTCCACCGCCGACGGCAAGGCATTCTACGCATATTACACGCACCCCTTCGCCGCCGCGCGAAACAAGGATTTGAAGTGGCAATACACCAACCAATGCGAATTGGGCACGGAAATCGTCGTCAGCGGCATAAAAATCAATGTATCAGCATATTACAACAAAACTTTCAAGTCGTATATTTCGGTCTATAATTACATGCCGTTCACATATTACAAGACGTATGCGTCTGAATTAGAGGGCGTTGCGATTCCGAGTGAAAACCGCCTGTATTCCATCGACCAGACGAGCGGCATAGTTACCGTCAGCGACAAAACAAACGCCACCCCGCCGCAGACGCTCGCCGCCACCGCCAAAAACACTTACAAATCCAACACAACTTTCGTAAACGCCAATCCCATAAAGCGTTACGGAATAGATTGGACGGCAGATTTTCCGCAAATCAAGTGCTTGAAAACTTCGGTGCGGCTGGACGGAAGTTTTTACCGTTATGAGGGCGCAAACACCACATTATTAGCGTATTGGCCAAATTCTACGTCGCTCGCCGCCGACGGCACGCCGTTCAACCTGATTGGCTATTACGCCGGCAGTTCCAACACGTCAACTGCCTCTGGCGCAAGCAATTCATATTACAATGGCACTCTCAAAAAACAACTGAACCAAAACCTGACCCTCACCACCCACATTCCAAAAATCCGTATGATAATCTCGCTGAGGGTGGAAGCGACGCTTTACAGGTTTTCCAAGTTGCTGATTGACAGCGGCAAATACGGCACGTTGGCGTATGCGTCGGGCGAAAAGGGCGCGACGACGGGCATCCCATACGACGAAAAGATGAGGGATTTTTACGTAACGGTCTATCCCGCATATTATTCGACGTGGGACCGTCCCGACGAACTGATACCTTTTGCCGAGCGTTTCATTTGGGCCAAGGAAAACGACCCAAACCTCTACGTCGACCTCGCAAAACTCACTACGACAACTAATTACGGCTACACTTTCAACCCCGACAAAATTTCGGCGTACTATTCCGCAAACATCAGCGTTACAAAGGAAATCGGCGACCGGGCGTCGGTAAGTTTTTACGCCAACAACTTTTTCTGTCATAACGGCGACGTGAAATCGAGCCGCACCGGCCTGAAATCCTCGCTCTACGACAGCGGCTACATACCCGATTTTTATTATGGAATGACATTGAGGATAAAGATATGAGTGTATTTGGGTCACGAAACACACAGAAAACACTGAAAGAGAATGTGGAAAACAAATATTTTTTACAAAAATATTTACAGAACCCACGGAAACTAAATTCCGTGTTTTCCGTGACTAAAAAAATATATATATGAAAAAAATATCATACATATTATTTCTGTTGTTGACGGCGGCGGGCTGCGTCGGTTCCTTGGACGAGGACACCTTCGACTTCCCGTTGCAGACGCTATCGGTGTCCCTCTCGTACCCCGAAAATTCGTCCATGACCGTCCACAGCGGCGTTGTAGTAACGCTCACTGACAATCAGGGCGGCGTTTTCAAGGGCGAGACCGACGAGAGCGGCACGGCGGTTTTTGAAATACCGTCGGGCGTTTACACTGCCACCGTCAGCGACAAGACCACCGGCACGACTGTCTACAACGGCAAGTCAGGCGAAATCGTCGTAACGACATCTGCGGCGGTCTTTACGCGGATTCCGCTCGTCGAGGCATTCGTCAACAAAATAATAATCAAAGAGTTGTACTGCGGCGGATGTCAGATGGACGACGGCAGCGGCTACACCCGAAACGACAAATACGCCGTCATTTACAACAACAGCGGCGACGTCGTCGAAATCCCGCACCTCGGCCTCGCCGTCGCCACGCCATACAACGCCACCGGCAGCAACGGCAACTATGTCAAAGGCGAACTTGTCTATGCCACAGAGGGTTACATACCGGCGGCGATGGGGATTTGGTACTATCCGGGCGTGATGCGGTTCGAGCCATACGAACAGAAAGTGATTTCGATTTTTGGCGCGATAGACCACACGCAGACCTATTCCAACTCGGTCAACCTCGCCAACAAGGATTATTACGTGCTTTACGACGAGGATTGCGACCGATACGCCGGCAATACGCATTATTACCCCGCGCCATACGAGGGCATTCCACACGAAAACTACTTTAAGACAGTGGTTTACGGGCAGGGGACGAGTTGGGTTTTCAGCGTTACATCGCCGTGTTTTTTCATTTTTCAGATGACGGAAAACCCGGTCGATTTTTGCAATGCCGCCGAGAATCATTATTTTGACGGCAACACCGGCGGCTCGTGGGGCAGTTATGGTTCGTGCCTCAAAGTGCCTAATACTTACATACTTGACGCAATCGAGGTGTTCACCACGCGCTACGACGACAACAAAAAACGCCTTACTTCCGACATCGACGGCGGCTACGTCTGGCACACCAACCAAAACGGCTACACGCTCTACCGCAATGTCAACAAGGCAGCCACCGAAGCCCTCGCGGAAAACCACGGCAAGATTGTCTACGGCTATTCGCTTGGCACTCAGGACATTGAGAAAGGCTCTACCGACCCGTCCGACATCGACGCGGAAGCCTCAATCAAAAACGGTGCGCACATAATCTTCACCGACACCAACAACTCGACCGAAGATTTCCATCAACGGCGACGTGCGGCGATACGGAATTGACTTGCCCTGACGGGCAATAAAAGGTGTGCCCTGACGGGCAGAAATCTCACAAATCTTTTCAAATCTAACAAATAAAACAAATTTGAAAGATTTGAAAAGATTTGAAAAGATTTGAAAGATTTGAAAAGATTTGTAAGATTTCTCGCGTAGCGACAAAAAACAAATTCGCGTAGCGAAAAAACAATTCGCGAAGCGAAACAAAAACGAATTATTATTAACTAAAAAACATCATACAAAATGAAGAGAATCATCTATTTAGCATTGGGCTTCGTCTTGACGGCGGGCGTTTTCGCGTCCTGCGACGACGACACCGACGACCCAATCACGCCGTCTAACACCGACACGACGACCAACAAGACACCCGACACCCCCGACACGCCGCCCGAACCCGAGCCGGTCGTAATCCCGACCTACAAGGTTTCAGCAAAGTTGACGGCGGACATTGACTTCGCGCCCGAAAACCTGACTGTAACGGTTTCAAAAGATACTTTGCTCACCCTCGCCGCCGACGAGGACGGCGTGTATGTTGCGCGACTTTACGCCGGCAAGTACGACGTTGAAGTATCGGGCAAGACTTCCGCCAACGGCAAAGTCTATTCGCTCAGCGGCACTATCGCCGACCTCGAAATCACTGAAAACTACGACACTACGAAGGTTTGGGAAATCGCCCTTGCAAGCGTTGAGAAAAACCAAATCATCATCACCGAAATCTATTGCGGCAATTCCACCTACCACGATGCAACAGAAGACAAGGATGTTGTGCTTCAAAAGGACAAGTACATAAAACTCTACAACAATTCCGACCAGCCCGCTGAAATCAAAAATTTCTGTTTCGGAATTTGCTACCCGTACCTGAGCAACAACACCCCCGGTCAAATCGCTTTCGCCGCCTATTCCGCCGAGGGCTGGACACCCGCCACGCAAGGCATCTGGTGGATTGACGAAATCAAGTTTGAGCCCTTCGAGGAAAAAGTTTTCGTCATCTATTCCGCCGACGACTACACCACTCTTGGCGGCGTCAACCTCGACAACGACCAATATTACTGCCTCATCGACATGACCTCGGCATTCTTCAACGCCTCGTACTACACCGAGCCGTCCGCCGGAAAGGTCAAGTTCAACGTCGTAACCCTCGCGCAAGGCAACGCTTGGCAGATTGGCAATGCGCCCGCGCTGTTCATCTTCACCACCGGCGAAACGTCGCCCGCAGATTTTGCCGCCGATGCCAACAACCAAATCAACCTCACCAACGCAGACTGGGGCAAATTGGGTTCGAGCCTGAAAATCCCCAACCAAAACATCATCGACGGCGTTGACATCAAGAACGCGACTTGCACATACAAAAAAGACGGTTCGCTGAACAATGACCTTTCCACCAAATACGCCCAGCGTCTGCCCAATGCGGTTGACAAAGGCTTTGTAAATCAGACCGAAACTGGCAAAGGCTTCTCGTATTACCGCAACGTTGACAAGGAAACCACCGAGGCGTTGCCCGAAAACAAGGACAAAATCGCATACGGCTACACTCTTGGAACAGAGGATGTTACCAACGGCGAAAGCACTGCCGCCGGTTCGACAGACCCATCCGGCATCAACGCACAGGCATCCCTCAAAAACGGCGCACACATCATCTACAAAGACACCGACAATTCCACCGACGACTTCCACCAGCGGAAACAGGCGTCGCTGAAAGATTGATAAATCATGTTACCGGGGATGTGCCCCCCCCGGTAACATGATTAATATAATTTTTACAATATGAAACTCAAAACCATAATTCCATTAATCAGCCTTGTTGTCGCCGCGTCGGACATGGCCACGGCGCAGTTTGATTCGTTGTCTTATAGCGTCAACGGGAAGGCCTTTTTGTACAGCAACAATGCAAGTTATCTCAATCGGCTGAATATCAACACAATATCCGCTGCAATTATTTCAGTTTCGCTGGCTGACAATGGGTTCAGGAATTATTACAACGCTGACAAGAGCATTGACGCAGGCGCGATGGTCGAGAGTTTTTATCGTTTCAACGACAAGGTAAGTGCCTACGGACGAATAAGTTACAACAATTTTTACGGAAAACAGATGGCGGGGTCGGCGTTCATAGAGCCTGACTTTGCGCCGTTTGACATCGTGGAACAGGCTGACACTAACCTCGGCGTCAAAAACCTCGAAACTTACAAAATCCTCGGCGGCGTTGGCGCGCAGATTTCAGGCGGGCTTTCGGTGGGCGCGAAGGTCGATTACACCGCCGCCAACTACGCCAAACGCAAGGATTTGCGCCACAAAAACTCGCTGATGGACTTGAAGTTGACGGCTGGATTGAGTTATGATTTTGGGATTTTGACGGTCGGTGCGGACTACCTCTACCGCCGCCGGAACGAGGGCTTGAAATTCAGCACATACGGCACCGCCGACCGAACTTACAACAGCATAATAAGTTACGGCGCGTTTTGGGGCTTGCGCGAGGAATTTGGCGCGGAAGGTTTCACCGACAAGTCCCGCGAGATGCCCCTTTTTGACCAATTCAACGGCGCGGACATCCAGTTGCTCGTGAAAATCACCGACAACCTGCACATTTTCAACAACTTCACCTATCAATCCCGCGACGGCCGCTACGGGCGCAAAGGCCAATATACAATCGAATACGAACAGCACGAGGGCGACATGTCAGGCGTTGACGGCACAGTTTTCTATACTACGCAACGTTTCACCCATTGCATAAACTATTCATTATCAACTACTTCCCTCGACGCATACAAAAACGTCTACACATTGGAAAACCTCGACGGCGGCCTTACCAACTACATCTACCACGACCGCCTCAAAATGTCGCAAAAACAATCAAAAAAACTCAATGTCGGCTACAACGGATTGTTTTTCAGCAATTTGAAGGACGCAAGGCAAGTGTGGGATTTTGGTGTTGACGCTACGTTTTCGCGGCGAACCCTGATGGGCGTGCGGTATCCGTATTGGCGACGTCAAGACCTGAAAATCAAACAGTTGGCAATCTCACTCGGCGAAAAAAACATCCTGCC
The DNA here is from genome assembly GCA_905234655.1 of uncultured Bacteroidales bacterium. GTDB lineage: Bacteria > Bacteroidota > Bacteroidia > Bacteroidales > UBA3824 > UBA3824. Next base: position 760 of record CAJOJG010000006.1, on the reverse strand, counting down.
CGACGCAAAGGAATTGTCGGTAAAAATATCCACCTTTTTCCAAAAAGGCAGCGGACATCCCTACATCGAAAATTACTACGTCAAACCCGACCTCAGTCAACAACCGCCGTCAGAAAGTCAAGTATTCTTGTATCAAGAATACGAATTTTTATGCAAGCCGCACTTCGCAATGTCACTCAACGTCAAATTGGCGAAAAAAATGTTTTCCGACAAAGTAAAATCTTTTCTATCAGCGGATTACACATTCACAAAAGCGAAAAACACGGTATATTTGGACGGGTTTGCCAACGAAGTGGTGATAAATTTTTGGGTTGAGTTTTGAGAATGTGCGGCAGTCAATTTAATGATTTATAGTTTGCAACAATAAAAAACATTTTGTAAATTTGCACAATCGAAAACTAAAATTTCAGACAGAATGGGCAAATTTTTGGACTACGGGAACTCGGATTTCAAGAGGATAAAAAACAGCGACTTCGTTGACAAGTCAGGGCTAATCAGCGTGTTGAACAGCAAGATAGACAGCGAAAAATGCTTTGTCTGCATCTCGCGGCCGAGGCGCTTCGGCAAGTCTGTGGCGGCAAAAATGCTGTACGCCTACTACGACCGCTCGTGCGATTCCCGCGACATTTTCAGCGGTCTGGAAATTTCAAAGTCGCCAGACTACGAAACCCACCTCAACAAATATCCGACGATATATTTGGACTGGAACAGGTTTGCCGACAGAGATGTCAAGACCGTTGTCAAAGAAACGCAAAAGGCT
>CAJOJG010000005.1 GCA_905234655.1 uncultured Bacteroidales bacterium | reverse complement strand
ATCTTCGTAGAGATTGTTTTTCTTATGTCCAATGCAGTCATAGCCTATTAGTTTTTATTTTGCTCGCAAATATAAAACAATTATTTAATGCTGCCAAATCTTTTTTCGCCCAATTACACATTATGCATTATGAATTATGTACGCATTATGCATCCTCAATCCTTCTTATCCACGCCCCTGGCACATACGCCGTGGCATATCTTCCCACGCCTTGCAATTCCACGAACACCCTTTTCTGATGCTTGTATTTCATCACTATGCCTTCCACTCCTGCGAATGGGCCGCCGATGACTACGACGCGATCGCCGGATAGCAAAGAAGGAACTTCGTTCTGATGTACAAGGATGTTTTCGTTCCCAGATTCAACGATTATCTTGAAGCTCTCCATCTGTCTGTCGGGCACGGTGAGGAAATCGTTTTTGCCAAATCTGTTCTGGCAAAAGTGATTGTAATAAGGTGTCATCCCTGGAAACATCGAGTCGTATTGGAGCAGGGTTTTGAAGTCGTTGACAGTGGAGCGCAGAAACAGGAGTCCTGTGTCCAAAGGTTTGTCTGCGATATATTGCGTGGGGTTGTTGAAGTCTTCGTTGGAGTATTCGATGTGGCGAAGGATGGGCAAGTAGGGTTCGAGGCAATCGTTGCGCAGGGACACTATACTTGTCGTAAATCTTCTGTGCCCGATGATGGGTGGCGCGTATAGGAAACCAATATTTGACGTCAGGCAACAGGGTGTACTCTACCGACTTCCCGATTTTGGTCTGTCCACCCTCGGAATTGTACGGGATAATCCTCTCCGTATATTCGGCTGAGCCGCTATAAGTTTCGCAAATTGTTGCCGTCAATGTTTCCATTTTGCACTAATTGCTAAGAAAATTGGCGATGGAAGACTCCACCCCTCATTTCACGCCGCAAAGGTATAAAGAATTTTGAAAAAAGTCGTCTGTTTTTTTTTTTTTTGTACAGCGTGCTTTATACAGATAATATAATGGGTTAAGGGACAATAATTTAGGCAAAAATAAATTCACAATTCACAATTAAAAATTCACAATTCGAAAATCAAAAATCGACAAGTCACCAAATCGAAAATCAACAAATCTCGTGGTTATGAATTTAAATCGCTGTGGGTGTATGCATTACATAGGAAGGGGTTAAAAGATTTCTGACAGCAGATGGATATAAAATAAAAACGAATTAGACTGAATATGCGAAAGGGTTAATTCGTTTTTATTCGTTCTAATTCGTTTTAATTTTTGTTTAAAAAGAAAAAGATAAGAAGAAGGACTAAAAGTCTGCGGGGTATTCACCGGCGGTGGTGAGATCCTGGAACTTTTGGACAACGGCGGGGCGATCCTCCTTGTAGGTCACGCCAAACCATTTTGCGTTGCAGGTCAGGACTTTGGTCTTTGCAGTGTTGGTCTTGATGAGGCGGTCGACAACCCACGGAATCAGGAACTCGGCCTTGGGCTTGTCGATGTTGTCCTTGAGGAACTCGGTGAAGTACTGCTGGAGGTAGCCGAAGAAGCTCGGTGTGAATCCCCAGAAGTTCATCGAGACTGGTGTGTCCTCGGCGATGGCGGTCTTCTGGTCGTCCTCGATGAAGACAATCGTGCCATTCTCGCGGATTATCTTTGTGCGCTCGACGACTGTGGTGAGGTTTCCCTCGGCATCACGGTTGCATACGCCGCGCGACACTGTGCCGTACTCGGAGAGTGTGTTTGCTACGGGGTAGCCGACCATGCAGTACTGGTCTGTGCAGCCTTCGGGGAGCGTCTTGAAGTAGTCGGCGATGGTCTGGTATGCCTCCTTGCCGTAGAAGTCGTCTGCGTTGATTACAGCGAATGGTTCTTTGACAATATGGCGGGCGGCGTACACGGCGTGTGCCGTTCCCCAAGGTTTTTCGCGGTCGGCGGGCAGCGAGAATCCTTCGGGAAGGTCGTCCTTGTCCTGGAAGCAGTATTCGCAAGGGATTGATTTGCTGACTTTTGAGATGATGACATCCTTGAAGTCCTTCTCTATGTCGCGCCTTATGACGAACACGACCTTTTCGAATCCGGCGCGTGCCGCGTCAAAACATGAATACTGGAGGATTGCCTGGCCTGAAGGTCCAAGCTTGTCGATTTGCTTGAGGCCGCCATAACGGCTGCCCATGCCTGCTGCTAATACAACGAGTGTTGGTTTCATATTCTGTGTTTTATTTTAACTATTTTTTTATGTGATGGTGTTGCAAAGTTATAATAAATGTGCTAATTTGCGCGCCGATTTACGAAAATTTTTTTTACATCACTTAAAAACAAATGAAAGGTATGTTCTTTATCTTGTTCACGTTCTTGGCGCTTATTGGAGGTGCCACGTTCTATATTTATTTCAGAATCAGACTGTTATTGCCTGCGCCGGGGACTTGGCAGCTTGTGGTCGCCAGGTGCGTCTACGCATTGCTCATATTGTCGTTCTTTATCGGCATGGTCTTGCAGCGTAATGGAATGTACGGGCTTAGTTCGCCGTTCACAATCGTCGGCTCGTGGATGCTGGCGGCGATTTTGTATTTTGTGCTGGCGTTTTTGGCAATCGACATCGCTCGTGGGGTCAATGCGCTGACTTTCAAGTCCGACATCTTGACGTTCCGATATGTCCATGGCGATTCTAATGGACACTTGTGGGCATTGGTGGGCAGTATCGTGGCGATGGTGGTCTTGGTGTGTGGCTATTTTAACGCGCGGAATCCTGTCACTACCCACCTGACTTACAAGACCGACAAGGAGATTTCACGGAATTTCAAGTATGTCTTAGTCTCGGACGTGCATCTCGGCATGATTAACTGTGACAGGTTCATGTCCGTCCTGCGTGACAGAATCAATGCTGAGAATGCTGATTTTGTGGTCATTGCGGGAGATTTCTTCGACGGCGACCCCTATCCCGTCGTCAATTCGCAGGTCGGCGAGATGTTGAGGGACATAAAGACTGGCTACGGCGTTTTTGCTGTCAATGGCAATCACGAGTGGCTTGGCGAGGCGTATGTCGCCGACGAGTTCCTTAAAAAACACGGTGTCACGGTCTTGAGGGACAGCACTGCCCGCCTTCCGTTTGGCGTGACGATAGCCGGGCGCGAGGACTTGTCTGCGGGCAGGGGAATGAAACGTCCTGGACGCAAGCCGCTTTCGGAGGTTGTGTCCGGCATTAGCCGCACCGACTATGCAATCCTCCTCGACCATCAGCCAGTCAACCTCGAGCAGGCCGCCGAGTCGGGCGTGGTCGATATTGAGCTTTCGGGACATACACACGCCGGAGCCCAGCTGTGGCCGCTGTTCATCATCACAAGGCGGATTTACGAGAACGATTTTGGACAGTACCGCAATGGCAACACTGACTTCTACACAACGTCGGGCTACGGAACTTGGGGACCGCCGATTAGGACTTCCGCACGGCCGGAGCTGGTGGTGATAGAGGTGGAAAAAAAGTAGGTTGTTATTTGCCTAATTGTTGTAATTTGTATTCTAAATCTTCATGGCAATAATTAAAAATGTATGTTCAAAAAGTTGTTGTATTGTATTTGGCTATCGGTAGCCTTTGTTTAATTTCCACGATGCAAAGGTAGCCTGAAAATGTGCTTTGATGTTAGGATTTTGGGCGCAAAGTCAGTCAAAACGGATTACAAATGTGATTTTTATGCCGATAGCGAAATGCTTGAAGGTCAGAGGTTTTTTCTGTATTGAGTTGGAGTGACACTACAAGCTTGCTTAAAAACCCTCGAAAAATATGACACGTCGTCGAATCCGCACTTGAAGGCGACCGAGGTTCACGCAGGCGTGAGACGCCGCGCTGTAGCTGTCCGATACGCCGGTCAAGTCGCCGTCGCCTTTGAAGTACGGCGCGGCGAGGAGCGCGTATTTTTTGGCGTTCTCGAAGTCGCACTGTTCGTAGCAATATTCTCCGTACCAGAAGTTTACGTTGGAGCCGAGGGTATTGTCGTCGGCGGTGAACTCTATGTCGAAGTCCGTCAGCCCAATCTGCTTGTTGTGGACGAAGATTTCATTGGCAACAGCAACCCTCTCCTGACGGTCTGCCTTTTCAAAGGCCGCCATCAGGGAGTCCGCTTTTGAGTACGGCGTGTCGTCCGTCGTAGTCCCGTTGGCTAATGTCAACGCCAATGCCAACAACACTTCTGCCGCCATGGAGTTGAAATCTGTTTAGTGTGGTTAACCTACTCTGCTGATTGTCTGTAACTTTTCGTAGTCGAGGATTTCGATGTTCTTACCCGACACGCTTATAATCCCGTCGTTGGAGAATGCGCGGAGGGTGTGTATCATCTGTTCGCGGCTACATCCGGCATATTCGGAAAGTTCCTGCCGTGACAGACCGAGGCTGAAGGAGCGCGACTCGTAAATCTTGTCGGAGAGGTATAGCAGCACGTCTGCGACACGGCCGTTGCTCTGCTTCCGTGCAATGGAAATGAAGTTGAAAATCGCCGCCCTGAACTGCTGTGTCGATAGTCCCATGATTTCAAACATGAATTTCCTGTTGGACATTATGAACAGCTTGAATCTGTTGAAGTTGATGGCGCATCCTTGACACTCTTCTACGGCAACAATCGAGAATAGATTGATGTCCTCGTTAAGGATGTTGGCAAGTCCGAGCAGTGTTTGTGCCTTGTCGATGGCGACTATAAGCTCTTTGCCATTGCTTTCGGTCACGAATTTGACGATGCCTTCTGTGAGGAAAATCAGCTCGTTGCACTTAGAACCCTGTTTGAGGATCGTTTCGCCTTTCTTGTAGCTGTATTGTTTGGTCTGATCGAAGATGGAGTTGAACTCCTCGTCGGTCAGTCCTTTGCAAAGGCCGTTCTTGAAGAAGCATGTCGAGCATGTAGGCAATGGTGAGTTGGGCATTTGTTTTTAATTTTTTTTATGTGTTTGTACTGTTTTTATCTGTCTTTATACCGCCAATGTTCTCTGTGTCAGTATATTTCCTCGCCCTCGACCATGATGTTGAGGATACCGTTGATTTCAGAGAGCTTGTTGACGAGTTTTTCGAGGTGTTCCTGGTTGCGGACGTATACCTCGAGAGTGCCCGAGAAGCATGAGCCGTCGGTTTCTATGTTGATAGTCTTGAGGTTAAGGTCGAACTCCTGGGAGACCACGGTTATTATTTTTTGCGCAATTCCCTTTTGGTCAAGTCCTTCCATCGTCAGTTTTGCGACGCCGGAGGATTCCTTTATCGTCTTCCACGATACCGGGATTAGCGACAGTGGGTGTTCCTTTATTTTTATGGCGGCGTAGAGGCAGTCTTTTTTGTGGATGAAGACGCACGAGTTGTCGTCTGCCGCCACGCCTATAGTCTCGTCGCCCGGCAGCGGGTTACAACATTCCGCGAGTTCATAGTTCACTGAATCCGAGTCGCCGTTGTTGATGTTGTTTTTGGCGGGCTGTTGCTGCTTGTCGCCGCCGAACTGAAGCTTCCAAAAGCGCACGATTGTGTTTCCGACCGACTTCTTGACAAAGTTCTCGAGGTCGGCTGGCGGGATGGACTGCTTGCTGATTTTCTGGTATAGTTCAGACCTGTTCAGGCATCCGAACTCTGACATGAGCGCGGTCGTGACCTCGTTCTCGTTACGTATCTTGTACTTTGAGAAGAGGTTGTGGAGCGTTGTCTGCCCCTCGGCAATGTCTATTTTTATATAGTCGTGGAGCTGTTCCTTAAGGCTGTCGTATGCCTCTTTGGTTATCACGAGGTTGAGCCATTCGGGTTTTGGCTCGGTGTATTTGGAGGTCACAGGCTCCACGAGGTCGCCGCTGTGTAGCAGCGTCGAGATGGACATCATCTTGTGGTTGACCTTTGCGCCGATGCAGTTACGCGCCTTTTCGGGCGAGTTGATGTATGCAAAGTCCAGGACGGACGCGCCGGCCGGCAGTGTCGTGACCGCGCCGTCGGGCGAGTAGACGGATATTTCGTCCGAGATGAGCAACTTGAAGTCTTCGAGGAAGTCGTAGTTGTTGTTATTCGGGTTTTCGAGACGCTCTTTGAGGAGCTTTAGCTTGTCGTCGAATTCGGCTTTCTTGTCCTTTATGCCCTTGTATTTCCAGTGGGCGGCAAAACCGTATTCTGCGATTTCGTCCATGCGCTCGGAGCGGATTTGGATTTCGACCCAGCGGTTGGCCTGGGAGTCGAACACTGTTATGTGGTACGCCTCGTAGCCATTCTCCTTCGGGACATTAATCCAGTCGCGCGTGCGGTCGGGATGGACGTAGAAGTCCTTGGAAATCAGCCTTACAATCTCCAGACATTCCTCCTTCTCGTTCTCGGGGACTTTGGGAGTGAAGATAATCCTCACGGCGAATTTGTCATAGACCTGGTCGAAGGTGACGTGCTTTTTCTTCATCTTCATGTAGATGGAGTACACGCTTTTAGGCCGTCCCTTAATGTCAAACTTAATCCCGTGCTGGACGAGCTTGGCGATGATGGGGAGAGTGAACTTGTTGATATAGTTCTTGGAGTCGTTCTCCGAGAGCTGCATGAGCGAGTTTATCTCGTCATATTCCTTGCGGTTGAGGTATTTGAAGGAGAGGGTTTCGAGTTCGGTCTTTATCTTGTTGAGCCCGAGCCTGTGGGCAAGCGGGACGTATATCTGCATGGTCTCGTATGAGACTTTGTACTGGACTTCGGGCGACTTTATCTCGAGGGTGCGGAGGTTTGTCAGGCGGTCGGCGAGCTTTATGAAAATCACGCTGATGTCCACAAGGCTGCCGAGGATGATTTTCTTGTACACGTCGGGTTCGGAGTCCTTGAAATATTCGCTTGTGCCCTTTATCCTGACGAGCGAGTCGACGATGGAGGCAATCTTCTCTCCGAAAAGGTTTGCGATGTCCTCTTTCTTATAGTCTGTCTGGAACGTGATTTCGTGGAGCAGGGCAGCCGCCGCGCCCTGTGCGCCGAGACCAATGTCCTGTATGACAATGCTCATCACGTCGAAGAGGTGGTATATGAAGCTGTCGCCGGTATGTCTTTTTTGGCCACGGTAGACTTCACGCGCCATCGAGTAGGCACGGCGCACGAGGGCCTTGTCGTCGTCGGTCTTGAAGTACCTGTCGCCGACCATGAGCTGTTCGAACATCCTGTCGGTGTCGGCCTCGGTATATGGCTTTCGGTGGAGTATGGTCTCCGCCGGTGTCTTTTCGATTGTAGTGTTAGTCTCCGCCATATCGGTTAATGTGTAGTAAAAGTTCAACAAAATCAGTCGATACGGTGGCCGCAGTACGGGCAAAAATGCTTTTGGCCGTCGTCGTGCGCCACGTGAGTGTGTTGATGGTCGTCGCCGTGCTTTGCTTTGGCAGCCTCGGCGATTTCTTCGGCTTTCTGGTTTATCTTTTCCAGGAAGCCTGCGCTTATTATACCTGTCGGCAGTGCCACAAGCCCGATTCCGAGGAATGCTATCAGGCCGCCGATTATCTTTCCGGCGAGCGTTATCGGGTAGACGTCGCCATAGCCCACTGTCGTCAGTGTCACTATCGCCCACCATACGCAAGCCAGGACGTTGGGGAACTGTTCGGGTTGTGCCTCGTTCTCTGCATAATACATTATGAACGAGGCTATTACCATGACTATTATAATCACGAAGCATGACACTCCGATTTCCGCGCGCTTCTCGAGCATGACGCTCTTTATAAGGCTCAACGAGTCGTTATAACGCGCTATCTTAAAGAGCCTTAGGAATCTCAGCAGCCTCAGTGTACGTACCACCCTCAAGTCCACGCCTATCATCGGCAGGTAGAATGGCAATATCGAAATCAGGTCCACAAGCCCGTAGAACGAGAACACGTATTTTGAGATGGCTTTCAGGCGGTTAGGCTCGTTGAACGCCAGGCGCGCCGTTATGACCCTCGCCAAAAACTCGAATGTGAACACTATGATGCTGAATATTTCGAATGCCTTGAGGTACACGTAATATTCGTCATAGACGCTCTGTATAGTCTCCAACACCATTTCCACTACGCTCAGCAATATGAGTGTGATTATCACGTAGTTAAACACCTTCGCGATCGGACGTTCGTCGCTCTCCTCGTCGACTATGCTATATAGCGTCCGTTCGAGTTTTGTGGCGTGTATGACAGGCTTGCTGCCCGGTGCATTATTCTGTTCCATCAGTGCTGCTTACTTTGTTTTATATAAACTAACATCTTCGATTTCAAAACTTCAACCTTGCGTCCGGCGCGATGTCCATCGTGGCAAACTCGCCGCGCAGGTATTTGTAGTATCCCGCTCCGGCTATCATGGCCGCATTGTCGGTCGTGTATTTCCGCTCGGGGATGAACACGCGCCACCCCTTCTTTTTCGCGGTCTGCGTGAGGGTGTCGCGAAGTTCAGAGTTGGCCGCCACGCCGCCGCCAATGGTTATCGTGCGTATGCCGGTCTGCTTGACTGCCTTGTCGAGTTTCTCTATGAGGATGCTTATTATCGTGTATTGTAGCGATGCGCATAGGTCGTCAAGGTGTGTGTCTATGTAGTTAGCGTCGCCAGCCATCTTGTCCCTCAATGTGTAGAGGAACGAAGTCTTAAGCCCTGAGAAACTGAAGTTGAGCCCCGGAATGTTCGGCTTAGCAAACTTATATGCGTCGTGGTTTCCGAGGTGGGCGTGCTTGTCTATTACCGGCCCGCCCGGATAGCCGAGTCCCATGACCTTTGCGCATTTGTCAAAAGCCTCGCCCGCAGCGTCGTCTATTGTGTTGCCGATAATCTCCATGTCAAAATAGTCCTTGACCTTTATAATCTGGGTATGTCCGCCGGAGACTAAGAGCGTCAGGAATGGAAACTGTGGCATCTCCTTCTCCTGTCCCTTCTCATGCACAAACTCGCTCAGGACGTGTCCCTGGAGATGGTTGACCTCGATGAGCGGTATGCCGCTTGCGAGCGCAAAGCCCTTGGCGAACGACACCCCCACAATCAGCGACCCCAACAGCCCCGGACCTCTCGTGAAGGCTACCGCGCTGATGTCGTTTGTGGTCAGCCCGGCCTTCTTAATCGCCTGGTCGACAACCGGGATTATGTTCTGCTGGTGGGCGCGTGAGGCTAACTCGGGCACAACTCCGCCATACGCCGAATGGACAGCCTGGCTCGCTATCACATTAGAGAGCAACGCGCCGTCGCTGACTACGGCCGCAGATGTGTCGTCGCATGACGACTCGATTCCTAATATGTTAACTTCCAATTTGTTACCTTTTTATTAAACTCATTTTTTACGAAGTCCTAAGTTAGAAATTATTTGTCAGACCTGCTACATTTTGAGAAATTTTAACATAAAAGGTTTATTTTTGGGCATAGAGTTGCCTGCGCAGAGGGTCTACCTCGCTGCGGTTTTCGACGCTCATATACTTTATAAAGGCGTTCATCCCTCGGCTTTTGCCCTCGTTAAGGTAGTAGCTAATGTTGTGGGTGTAGTATTCTCGGGCGTTGAAGTTGGGGTTGAAGCTGAACTTCGACTTGTATTGCTGTATCACGCTGTCTATGTTCGAGATTCCATATTCGAGCGCGTCGTTAATTTCCTTCTTGAGTTCGGGCTTTACGGGGCGCAGCGACAGCCATGCCGCGAAGACAAACGGATAGCCTGTGAAGTTAATCCACTCCTCGGCGAGGTCGTACTGGTACTTGAAGCCAGTGTACTCGAAACACCTGTCGCCTATTATCACGCCAGCCACGCTGCCCTTGATTTCCCTTTCGTAGCCCGGCTGAGCGTCCACAAACTCGGGCGTGATGTTCCAGTGGTGCTTGGCGAGAATCCTCACGAGGCGGACGCTTGTGGCGGACTGGTAGTCGAGGTATACTTTTGTAATCTGTTCCAGGGGCACTTGGCTCGCCAATATCACAGACCTCACGCGCCCTTCCGCGCCGATGCAGAATTTGGAGACTATATAGCTGATTTTTAGTTGTGGTATTATTCCGACAGGCACGAGCGCGATGTCACATTCGCGGTTGATGAGCATCTTCGCGCCCTCGGAAGGATATTTCTTGATAATTTCACAGTTGTTCGTTATGTACTCGGAATGTTCCAGTCCGTAGAGGAATGGCAGCGAGTTATGATAAGAAACGAGAACTATCTTAGTTTTTTCCATGATCAATTTAATTCGGTTGGACCGTTGGAGTTATAGAATCTTTGTTTTCGAGTTCCATTTGCGCTATCGTCGCGGCTACGGTGGACACGCCGCCGATGAAGGCCGCGAAGAATGTGCCGCAGACTATGTACATCGGCAACGCATAGACCGCACCGATGGTTATCGCCAAAAATTTGTAGCGGTACACTACCTCGTTGGTTTCCTTTGCGTTACGCCGCCACCGCTCGTTAGAGTAGTCCATGAAACCGTAGCCGAAATAGTATGCGTTTACGATGAATATCATGACGATTGACAGGACTTGTCCGATGACCGGGACGACGTTGAGCAGCAGGCATACGACGGTGACTAATAGTTGTTTGATGGTGTTCTTCATGGAAATCACCACCGTCCTCCAGATGTCCTTGGCTGTCTGGCCGGCGGTCGTGCTGAACTCGCGGCCTGTGAGGGCTGTGTCCGTCTTTTCGGAAATAGTCGTGTAGATAGGCGACATGAGCACATTACATATCGTTCCGCCGATGAAGATGAACAGCAGGAAGAATATGAATGGCATGACCCACTGTACTGCCGCGCCGAGCCAACTCAGCCAGCCGCCCTGCGAGGTGTCCCAAAGCGATGAAACCCAGTCGCCTAAGCCCCAGCCGCCCCATACGAGCACGCACACCAGGACTATGTTGATGATGATGGGGATGACGAAATACTTCCCCATCGAATTTTTTTTGATTAGGTCAAATGCCTTTCCGTGGGCGCGTAACCCACTGATTATCTGCTCTATCGGTGTAGCCATTTCTTGATGTGTAATACACTGCGAAGTTAGTGCTTTAATTTTAAACGAACAAATAATTAACGATTTTTTTACTTGACAAATTATTTTTTGTTTATATTTGCAACATTAAAATTAAAGTTTTAACCATAAATATTAAAAAGTAAAATGAAATTAGACGGACGCAGAGAAAGCAGCAACGTCGACGACCGCAGGGGCGGATACTCCTCCGGCTCGTCTGGCAAAATTTCAACCGGCAAGAAGGGCGGTTGCATAACAATCATCGTGGCTCTCGTGGGACTCCTTATCGGCATGAAGACCGGAAACTGGGGACTGTTCCAGGCTGCCACAAGCGGCGGCGACATCCTCGGCACGACGACCGAGGCCACGACAACTTCCTCGGGTTCAGCATCTTACACTGCCGAGGAACAGGAACTCGCCAAATTCTCAAAGCAAGTTCTCGCATCGACCGAGGACATCTGGACCAACATCTTCAAGCAGAACGGCCTTCAGTACGACTGCCCGAAGATGGTGTTGTTCAAGGACGGCGTTAACACGGCGTGTGGCAGCGCGACATCGGCGACCGGCCCGTTCTATTGTTCCGGCGACCAGTGCCTGTACCTCGACCTCTCGTTCTTCACCACGATGAAACGCCAACTCGGCGCGAGCGGCGACTTCGCATACGCATACGTCATCGCCCACGAGGTCGGCCACCACATCGAGTACGAGACCGGCGTATTGTCACAGCTCCACCAGCAGATGGACCGCTGCCGCACGGAAGCCGAGGCTAATAAAATCTCCGTGCGCATCGAGCTCCTCGCCGACTTCTACGCCGGAATCTGGGGCTACTATGAGAACAAGACCTTCAAGTCGCTCGAAGACGGCGACCTCGAGGAGGCCATCAACTGCGCCCACCAAATCGGCGACGACTATCTCCAAAAGTCCGCACGTGGCACAGTCAACGCCAAGGAGTTCACGCATGGCACCTCCGCACAGCGCATGAAATGGCTCAAGCTCGGACTGACGACCGGCGACATCTCGAAGGGCAACACAATCCTCAACTGCGCCGAAAGCGAGTTGTAACTTTTTGGGCATGAAGACATAAATCTTACAAAAGGCTGCCTAAAATTCAGCCTTTTGTAAGATTTTTCACTTTGGGATTTTCAAAATTGATGATTTTTGCCCTCAATTAGAATATGGGTGTCCTTCGGGCAGAAATCTTTCAAATATCGATTTGTAAGATTTCTCGCGAAGCGACAAAAAATATTGTAGAATACTTAATAATTGCACGAAAATGAAGATATTTATTTCCATTATGATGTTGATAGGAGGAATTTTCGCACAATGCGGACAGTCAGGCTTCCGCTCCCTGAGCGCAAACGAGTTCGAGCAGGCCATCAAGTCCTCCAATATTGTCGTCCTCGACTCGCGGACGGCACGAGAATATTCTGACGGGCATATCCGCAATGCCGTCAACATCGATGTCAATGGCTCTGACTTTGAGCGGAAAGCCTTGGCGACCCTCAGCAAGTCAAAGACAATCGCAGTCTATTGCCGCAGCGGACGCCGCAGCAAGAAGGCTGCAGAAATTCTCTCCAACAATGGTTACAATGTCATAGAGCTTGACTGCGGCATCCTGTGCTGGGCATCCTCGGGCAAAGAGATTGTAAAGTAAAAGAGCATTAGAGTCTGTTGCGTAGAATCTGCTCGGCGACCTCCGGCGTAACAATGCCATGCTCGCCGAGCACCGCGCCACGCTCACGGAACCGCCTTACGATTTCCGTAATCACATCCTCGCCGATGCCATAGTCCGACAGCCTCGTCTTCACGCCAAGGCTGTTGAAAAAGCGCTCGGTCTTTTGGATCGCGAAGTCGGCTGCCGCATCGCCCTTGCCGTCTGGTAGGTTCCATACATTTTCACAGAACATCTCCAGTTTCTTCCTCTTGAACTTGTCGAGGACACGTATCGTGCCGGGCAGGACGATGGCGAGCGTCACGCCGTGGTCGAGTCCGCATAATGCGGTCAGTTCGTGTCCAATCATGTGGGTGCTCCAGTCCTGATTGACACCCGGATTGATGAAGTTGTTAAGGGCGCACGTCGCGCTCCACATGTAGTTGGCGCAAGCGTCATACGTCGGGTTGTCCTTGATGACCTCGGGCGCGATGTTGACGATAGTCTTCATGACGCCTTCCGACCAGCGGTCTTGGATTTGGGCATCCACATCGTCCGTCAGGTACTGCTCGCATACATGTATAAAAGCGTCGATGAGGCCGTTAGCCTTCTGGCGTTTGGGAATCGAGTAGACAACCTCCGGGTCGAGTATCGAGAACATCGGGAAATACTTAGGATGACCCATGTCGCGCTTTTCCTTAGTCGCACGGCGCGAAATCACTGCATTGCCGTTCATCTCCGAGCCTGTCGCCGGCATCGTCAACACTGTAGCAATCGGCAAAACCTCGCCCGGCTCCGCCCTCTTGACGAGCAAGTTCCACGGGTCGCCCTGGAAGTCAACAGCCGCCGCGATGAACTTTGTACCGTCGATGACCGAGCCGCCGCCCACCGCCAGCAGGACACCGACGGATTCCTTGCGGCATACTTCCACCGCTTTCATCAGCGTGTCGAAATCGGGATTAGGCTCGATGCCGCCAAACTCGATAACCGAAAATCCTTCGAGAGCCTTCTTCACCTGGTCGTACACGCCGTTCTTCTTGATAGAGCCGCCGCCATACGTCATCATGATTTTCTCGCCCTTGTAGAGCAAGTCGCTCAGCCTTGCGATAGAACCCTTGCCAAAAACAATCTTTGTAGGATTCTGAAATTCAAAATTGTTCATTTGATTAGGATTGTGTTAAGAACTATGTTTTTTCTTTTCGCCACAAATATAACTAAAAAATCCCAACCTCAAAAATATTTCACCCACATCAGCGAATATCCATTTGCTAAAAAAATTATTTTCCACCCGAAACTCTGAAATTCAAATTGTTGCGATTTCGATGTAATGCGAAGCATACAAAAAAAAAAGACACTTTACTTTCTTAAATACTTTATTTACCTTTGCACCGTGAAAACTGCTAATTTTCTTAGCAATCAATGATTTTTGCAACGATGAACACATCACAAGCAGTCAATTGCGAAAAGTATAACGGCGGTGCCGATTTTGCGGAGAGAATAGTTCCGTACAATCCCGAGGGCGGAGACACCAAAATCGGGAAGTCGGTAGAGTACGCCCTGCGCCCCGACGTAAAATATTGGTTCCCAATACGCGCCACTCACCACCGCGCTCAGAAAATCTACGACAAAATCGTATCGCTCCGCAACGACTGCCTCGAACCCTACCTGCCAATCCTCCGCCACATTGAATACACAAACGAGGATTTCAACAACCCCACTCAATACATCGCCGACAAGCCTTTGGACACCGGTCTGTTGTTCCTGAAAAGCACCCTCAACGACTTCAAGACCTTGCTTCAATACGAATCGATGTTCCCCGGCATGACACCTTATTACAACCACTTTTGTACGAATGAGTTTGGGAAGAACGAGTTTTTGGTCGTCCCCGAGCGGCAGATGCAGAGTTTCCGCATCATCGTGGAATCAGGGAATGAGAATATAATAGTACGGCAAAATGAAATGCCAGAGCGACCGCGTCGTTGTCATCGGCGGGCCGTTCGCAGGGGTCGAGGGAATTGTGATGAAATACAAGCATCAGAAAAGGGTGTTTGTGGAATTGCAAGGGGTTGGCAGGTACGCGACGGCGTATGTGCCGGGGGCGTGGATACGACGGGTCAATGCATAATTCATAATGCATAATTCATAATTGGCGTCCGCGTCGGAAAAAATCGAAAATCAACAAATCAAAATATGTGGTGGTGTGGTAACATTTTGAACATTTTACCCAACTTGGTGCGGGATGTTTAGTTTTTCCTGGTGTTACACTCAATGAAGGTGCTGTGTCTGGCGCAATGACTTTGGTCAACAAAGACCTTGAGCCATGGACAATCAACACTGGTATTCCCGTGAATAAAACAAGGCCAAGAAAGAAAGGATTGTTGGATAAGGTGAAGTATCTTGGTGGTTGAATCTGCCGGAAAAAGATTTCAAAAAAGTTTTGGCGGAATGGATGTAATGATTTACATTTTCATATTCAAGTCTAAGCGGCTTGGAATCTTACGGCAAAGAATTTGAAACACATAATGGCGACAATATTTTGGTAGGCAATTCTGCCGCGGCCACCAACAACCATTTGGACTTGTTGGAATATTTGAAGACGCTTGATTTGAACGGAAGAAAACTTATCCTGCCGTTGAGTTATGCGGGGGGACAAGATTACGTCATCAAAGTAGTAACCCGATACCGCAATTTTTTTGGCGACAGCGTTGTTGCCCTGACGGATTTCATGCCATACGACGAATACAAAAAATCTATATTGAGTTGCGGCACTGCGTTTTTCTTCATGGAACGCCAGCAAGCGATGGGAAACATAAGTGCCGCGCTCAAATACGGTTGCAAAGTTTTTCTGTCGGAAAGGAACCCTGTATTTGCCTATTACAAAAAGCTCGGCATAAAAGTTTTTTCCGTAGAAAACGGCGATTTATCTTCCGACCTGACCACACAGGATGTGGAAACCAACCGAAAAATCCTGACAAGCCTTCATAACCGCGAGGCATTTTTGAGGAAGTTGGACAGTGTGTACGCGGCGTTATGTGGGTAGTCAGAGTAAAACCCGCCAACTTCGGTAACAAATCATCGTCAATCGCCACAACAAAAATTTGCAAAACGCAGATTTATTTGTAGTTACCTCTTACGTTCTTTGAATTTTTTATGGAAACAATTAAAGACCTGGTCTCGGTAATCATTCCGACCTACAACCGTGCGCACCTGTGCAAAACCCGAACACCATAACATAACCCACCGAATTGCGATAGTCGGGGATGTAGTTAAAAACAAAGGGATACATGTTGCAGTAGATATGCTGGATTGTCTTGATGGAACTTTCTCGTTGCATGTACTCGGTTCATTACTCGACAGCGACTATTTGTTGGAACTAAGAAAAGCAAAATCCATAGATCGGGTTCAATTTATGGGAAGGATTCTAAATGTTCCAAGATACCTGTCAGAGAATAACATTGATATTGTTGTGGTATGTACCATAGAAGGTTTTGAAACTTTTTCGTTGGCGATGGTCGAGGCATGGGGGCTTGGCATTCCAACTGTCGCGACAGATGCATTCGGCATGAAAGAACTTGTGGAAAAATATTTGCCAGAACACATGAATAGCATTTTGTTTCCAATTGCGGACCACGTTGCGCTTGCTGAAAGGATTATTAAGATTGAAAATGACGAGAAATATTTTGCACAGCGGGATTTTCTTGCCACGTTTGGACGCGAAATCGTGCCTGAAACTTTCAAGGCGAGAAGGTTTGGCCCAGTGCCGACCCTGACCAACAAGGTCATCAAGCGTGTGGAAGATTCGAGCGACGACATTTGCCCCGACTTGCTGCATTTTGAAAAAAGCATCGTCATCGACAACCAAATTGTGAAGGCTGTTGAAACGCCCGACATGGATTACATATCAGCGAAAGAGCGCAAGTGCCTTGACAAGTGGTTTGAAATTTGCAAGGGAAAAGACGCATTGACTGAACTTTCGTCCCTCTCGCACGACAGCGCGTATCTCGCTGTAATCGACCGAATGAAAACCGACCCGCAGCAAGATGTCATCGCGCGCATCGACATCGCAAAGGCGGGCGGCGCGTCGGAAAAAACAATCGACCATATCCGCGAAAATGAACTAATTGAGACCGCATTTGCCTAAAATGGACGACGAGAAGGGAATATTGGCAAGTCTAAAATCCAAATTGTCGGACGAAAACAAGGTAACATCCGCCGACGATTTGAACGTCGGGGACGTGGTTTATGTGGAACTTGACAAAAACGACGGACTTGTTTTGAACGGCAAATATGTTACGCGGTTGAAATATGTGGTCGTTGCCGGTGCGAAGTCAAACGCTTGTCAGAAAGATAAGGTCAAAAAACGCTGAAATCAAAGGTCATCTAAACGCCGCCGACCTCACGCGCGTAATGAAGACAATATCTGAAAGTGAGTTTGTCTCGCAGCACGTCAAAAAAGTTTACGGCATCAACAATTTCGTGCTGCAAAATAAATTGTAATCCCTCATCCCTCATTCCTCTCTCCTCATTCCTCTCTCCTCATTTCTCTCTTCTCTTTCCTCACTCCTCTTTCCTCACTCCTCTTTCCTCATTCCTCTCTCCTTTTTTCGCAACGATGACGCTGATTTCATAGACAACCTGTAATGGCAGTGCGGTGACGAGCATTGTGAAAATATCGGTGCTGGGAGTTATCATTGCAGCGATGACGAGGACGGCGAGGAAAGCGTGTTTGCGGTGGGTCTTCATAAAGTCATACGAGAGGATGCCTATTCTGACTAAGAAATATGTCACTATCGGCAGTTCAAATGCAATTCCTGTTGACATACAGAGAGTTATGAGCGTGTCAATGTATGAGTCGAGCGAAATGAGGTTGGCGATGTCGTCGGCTACTTGGTAGTTTCCGAGGAAATTGACCGACAGCGGCAGTATGAGAAAATATGCCGTCAGTACTCCGATGTAGAATAGTATGCCGCTGAAAATCAATGCTTTGATTATACTGTTGCGCTCGTTGCGGTAGAGGGCGGGGCTTACGAAAAGCCATATCTCGCCCGTGATGTACGGCACACAGACTATTATGCCTGCCCAAAACGACACGCTCAAGTGTGTCAAAAGCTGCGCAGACAGCCTTGTATTGATGATTTTGATGGGTTCGACATCGATTTCCGCACTGCTGATGCCCATCAGCCCTGCGAGGTATTTAAAAAGCCGGAATGTCGGGAAATCCTCTTGGGCGGGGCCGAAGATTACGGTGTCGAATACGAAGTCTTTCATCATGAACATCGCCACCGCCGCCACGACTACTATCGCCAACGAGCGTATCAATGCCTTCCTGAGTACGTCGAGGTGGTCCCAGAACGTCCCTGTGCCCTTTTCCATGTTAGTTTGACTGTGTGGGGTCGGGCGACTTGCCGGTGTCCTTGTCCTTCTGCTCGTCGTCGTCGACGCTGTTAAGCGCGTTTTTGTATTCCTTTATGCCCTTTCCGAGGCCGCGCATCAGTTCGGGTATTTTTTTCCCGCCGAATATCAGCAGCGCGACTATCAGTATTACGACGAGTTCCTGCCCGCCAATGATGCCTAATAACATTTTTAGAATTGAAAGTTTGAAAATTGAAAATTTAGAATTGAGGGGATTGTCCAAAAAGGCGTTTTATGTATTATGATGTGGCATTGCCGCAATCCCTTTTTGGACAGACCCTTCAATTTTTATTGTACTACTCGCTCTTTGCGCATTGGGCGTTAAGAATCCTCCAGCTTTGGTCTTCGGGGTTCTCGATGAGTTTTTCGAGGTAGTGGTACTTTATGCCGAACTTGTTCTTTATCGCGTCGATTTGGGACTGGATTTTGGCCTGTTCCTCGGCGGACGGCGTGTCGCCCTTCTCGGCGGTTAGGATGAGGTTCTTGGACGTGTACTCCGGCTCGATGAACTCGAAGAGTTTTGTCTTGTAGCCGTTCTTGTTGAGGATGAGCGCGCGCAGCGAGTCTGTGATTATCTCCGCCATGCGCTCCATCACGATTCCGTATTTGAGGGCCGGCTCAAGGACATTGCTTTCTGTGATTTTCATCTGCTGGCGGATTTGCTTGTGGCAGCATGGCGAGACGACGATGACCTTCGCCTCGGACTGTATGCCGAGGTATATTGCGTCGTCGGTCGCTGTGTCGCATGCGTGGAGCGCGATGAGCATGTCGAGCTTGTCGGCCTTGTAGTCGTTGATGTTGCTTTGGATGAACTCCAAGCCGCCGAACTGTGCTTTCTGCGCGATGTTGTTGCAGAATTTCACGAGGTTCTCCTGGGTCTCGATGCCCTTCATGTCCACTGTGAGTTCCAGGTTGTTAGTCAGGTAGTCGTATGCGGCGAATGTGAGGTATCCCTTGCCGCAGCCCATGTCGGCGATCTTGACCGGAGATGAGTCCTTGATGTTGGCGGAGAGGCTGTCGATTATCTCCACAAACTTCTCTACCTGCTTGTACTTGGCGTTCATGCTCGGGATTATCTCGCCCTTCTGGTCGGTTATGCCGAGGGACTTGAGATAGACATTGTTCTTCGTGGTGAGCATCCGTTTCTTGGCTTCGTCGTGGGAGCCGTCGGCGGCGACAGTGAAGGTCGGCTTCTGCTTGAAGAGCTTTGGTTCGTGCTTGTTGTTGTATTTGAGTTGCAAGTCCTCCTTAGTCGTGTAGAGGTAGTTCTCGAGGAAGTTATTTCCGATTATGCTCTGGAGCTGCTTTATACCGTCAGCCATGGAGAAGTTCTTCGTAACGTCCTGGCGGTCATACTTGTATACGAACTGCAAGTTGTCTTCGCCTTTGAGCTCGACATACTTTACCACAATCTTGTTGAGATCCTGGTCGTTAAGAACCCGCTTGGAGAGGATTAGTTTCACAAACGTGCGTTTGTAAACCGCGGAACTCACCTTGTCGGTGAACTCCATTAAGACTTTGTCCATAATGTCTTTCTATTTAGGTTTTGATGAATTTTGTTGTGTTTGTTTTGTTTTTGTTATTATACGTAGTTAATTCAAAAATCGTTTCAAATTTAATAAGAAATTTCAATGTTGAAACTTTTTTATGGACTTTTTTTTATTTATTAACATTATATTTTTTTTAATGGGCTGATTTTGAGTGGAAAATCCAACTTGTTAAAGATTATTTTATTTTTGGTGAAAAGTTCGGTGTTATATTTGCATGACATTATCGACAAAACTTACAACACGATTCATCATGAGAACAGGTTCATATAGGTTCCTTATTATTATAGTGGCGTTGATAATGTCGGTCATGCAGCCACAGGATGTCCTTGGGCAGCGCAGGAGGGACCGCAGCAAGGACAAGGAGAACGACACGCTCAAGCAGATGGCGGTCGACTATACGCTCTCGTCTTCGGACAAGGAGAGGGTGGAGTCGGGCGTCAAGCTCGCCAAATACTACCTTGACAATGGCGACTCGAAGTGCCTGGAGCAGGCGACGTCGACTATGAAAATCGCCACTAAGAACAAGATGCAGTCCTCTGTCGCCGACTTGCACAATATAATTGGCTCTTATTATTTTAACAACAAGGACTATAAGAAGGCGGCAGCGTCGTTCGAGTCCGAGTATGCTATAAGAAAAAAGCTCCAGCAGGCACAGCCGCGCGCCGCGACGTGCTATAACCTCGGCTTCTGTTACCAAAAGCAGAACAACCCGCGCAAGGCAAAGAAATATTATGATGAATCGATGACGCTGGCTAAGAAGCTCGGCGACAAGGAGTTATTGAACAAGTTGACACGCTCGCTGTGTGACATTTCGCTTTCCGAGAAGAATTATAAGATGGCATACGAGTACCTTAACTCGTACTTGCAGACCGAGAACAAGAAGTTCAAGGAGCAGAACGCCAAACTCATCGGCATTAAGGAGCAGCAGGAGCAAGTCATTGAGCATCAGGATTCTACAATCCGTGAGGTTACGGAGGTCAACGAGGCTCTTGAATTGGAAAAACAGCAACTGGAGTTCGAGAAGGAGCGTTTGGAGTTCAGCAAGGCAAAGCAGGAGATGAACCTGTCGATTAAGGCACTTGAGAATGACAAGCTCCAAAAGGAGAGCAGCCTGAGAATGACAATAATGATTTCGCTGATTGTCGGACTCGTGCTTACATTGGGCGTGATACTGCTCATCCTTCGTAACTACCGCCAGAAGAAGCTCGTAAACAGGCAGTTGCAGGAGAAGAACACGCTCATCAGCAGCCAGAATGACGAAATCCAGCGTCAGAATGAGGAAATTTCGCGCAACCTTGAGGAGATTGCGCTGAAAAACAAGGACATCACCGACAGCATCAATTATGCCGGGACGATTCAGCGGGCGATGTTGCGCGATTTTGAACGCCACCGCACCTTGATGACGGACTATTTCATATTCTATGCGCCGAAGGACATCGTCTCCGGCGACTTCTATTGGGCGTATAAGGTCGGGAGCAAGTTTGTGTTCACGGTCGGCGACTGTACCGGCCACAGCGTCCCTGGCGCGTTCATGAGTATGCTCGGCATCGCGTTGCTTAACCAAATCGTCGCGCAGCAGCATGTCGTCCAGGCTTCCAAAATCCTTGAGGAGATGCGCATAATGGTAAAGCAGTACCTCGGACAGACCGGCATTAACGAGGAGCCGAAGGACGGAATGGACATGGGAATATGCGTGTGGGACTTGGAGACTAACGACTGCAACTTCTCCGGCGCGTATAACCCGATGCTCATGGTCAGGGACGGCGAGATGAAGGTCTTCAATGCCGTGAAGTCGCCCGTGGGAATCCACATGAGGGAGCTTCCGTTCGAGGATCAGCACGTGACATTGCAGAAAGGCGACCGGCTGTACCTGTTTTCGGACGGCTACTCCGACCAGTTCAGCTCCCAGCACCACGACAAGTTCAAGATGTCGCGGTTCAGGCAGTTGTTGCTGGAGTCGAGCACGATGCCGATGGCGGACCAGCGCACCAAGCTTGTGGACTCGTACTACGCATGGAAAGGCGATTTCATCCAGATAGACGACGTGTGCGTGCTCGGAGTCGAAATATGAAAATAATGAAAAAAAATTTCAAAATTATTGCGGTTATTTAAATTAAACATATTATATTTGCAGTGTGGAAAGGGTTGACCAAAACCTGAAGACATCCACGGCAATAACAGATCAATCAACGTAGACATACTAAAGACTATGGACAATATACATATAGCAGGATCACATGACGGTTATTTCGTTCCGACGGTTGACTTCAACTACCAGAACGGCATCTGCGACATATCGGGGGAGTCCTTCTTGGAAGAGACTAATGTTTTCTATGCGCCCCTGATTTCGTGGATTAGGGAGTACACCAAGACCGGCTTGCCGTTGGTGTTTAACTGCAAGTTGACCTACTTCAACACGAGTTCCACGAAAAGCCTCCTCGACATCTTCAAGATTCTGAAGAAGTACGAGATGGACGGCGGACAGGTGACTGTGAACTGGTACTATGACAATGAAGACCTCGACCTTGAGGAGGCCATTCAGGACTATATCACCGACACCGGGTTGAAAATCAACATGATTAATTTCTAAGATTTCACTTTTTTTTATCAATCTTTTTTTTTACATTCCGAACTTTCTTCCCATGGATTGCTGTAACGCTTTTCGTGGAGGAAAGTTGTGTCGCTAAGGGTCAGGAGGAAAGCCTTCAAGGCCTTCAAGTCGCTGTCTACAAGATGTGAGCCGCCGTGGATTGCGTTTATGGACAGAGGGTCGATGTATGGCGAGCGTTTAAGCCCATTATTATAAAATTCAAGTACTTCGTCCAATGTCTTGAACCTGCCGTCGTGCATGTATGGACCGGTGAACTCTATGTTCCTCAGCGTCGGTACTCGGTACTTGCCTCGATCCATGGGGTTGCCAGTGACTGAATAGCGGTCTTTTTCACCTTCAAAATCAGTGTCCTTTGCGTTGTTCATGAACATGTTTGTAGTCCACAGCGGCAGTGCCGGGCTACCGTGGCAGTGGAAACAGTCGGCGTTCTCGGTCGTGAAAAGCATCAGCCCGCGCATTTCCTCTTCCGAAAGTTTGATTTCGCCAGCCATGAAGCGGTCGAATTTTGAGTTGAACGACACTATTGATCGTATGAACTGCGCGATGGCCTTGCTGATACGGTCGATGTCGATTTCCGGCGAGCCAAACGCCTTGTAAAACATCTCTCGGTACATCGGTTCGCTTTTTATGAGCTTCACAGCGTTCTTTATGTCGCCGTCCATCTCGTGAGGCGCGGTAATCGCCATTGGCACGGTGCTTTCGATGTTGCCTTCCTGGACGCGGCCGTTCCAAAAGTAGCCCGAATTGTTCCACACAAGGTTTATGAGCGGCAGCATGACGTGTGGCGTTTCCTTTCCCGAATTGCCCACTGGCCTTCCGTCTTCAAACTGCTCCGTGCCGCACTCGAATGAGTGTTCCTGTTTATGGCACGTCGCGCAACTCATCGGCCTTTCGGGGTCGCCGGAGAGCCGTCCGTCGTAGAACAGGTATCGTCCAAGTTTCACGCCGTCTTCGGTCATTGGGTTGTCGTCCGGGATATTGAGCGAGTCGGGGAACATGGGAATGCCAATGTCAAACGGTATTGGCTCGTATGTTATCTGTGGCATCTTCGTTGCGCATGACACCGCCAAAATCGTCATACACAAACATATAATCAGTCCTCTAAGCATTTTCCATGATTTTTTTCAACGACTTTTTCAACGAAAATTAAAGCGAATTTAAACGAATTAAAACGAATTTCCAAGTTTAATTGATTTTAATTCGTTCTAATTCGTTTAATTCGTGTTTAAAAGGAAATTAAAAGAAGGCGGATTTGATGTTGCCGATGAAGAGTGACATTGCATTTTGGTTGTTCATAATGCCGCCGTAGTCGGAGAACAGGGTTGGGGCGGGGGAGTCGAAGATTGTGGGTATGTCGAGGGTAATGAGCGCATTGCCGTCGCTGTCACGGCGGACGGGAATGGCGACGCGGAACGAGTTTTCGATATAGCTTTCAGGCTCGCCGTCCGCACCGTAGACTTGTCCACGGCCGATGTGGCAGTTGAACGCCGCATATTGTCCGTCCTGGGCAATATAGCGGATGTTGGTCTTCATGTAGTGGTAGCCGCCGCCGAGGTAGTCCGGCCAAAACATCAGGTTTTCTGGCGGATTGCGGAAACGGTAACTGCGGTTAGCCACCGAGTCGAGCCCAAATGTGAAGTACAGCGAGTCTGCGTTTGTGAGCGTGAAGTCGTCCGCCGGTCGCCAAAGTAGCGTCCTTTCGATTTCGATGTCGGCGTAATGCACCGTGCCGCTCCACAGCTTCGTCGTGCCGTCCTTGTACCTTACAGCAATGTCGCTGACGAAATATTGGCACTGGCAAATGCTGTATCCAAGCCCGCGCGCCGACTTGTAGCGTATTTCGTTAAGCACGACATCGCCGCCATCTGCCGAAAACTTGAACCGAATGTTGTTTTGGGCGGTGGCGGCGGTGCATAGTAATGTGCTTAAAATCAACATTATGAAATGCCTACGGCGTTTCGCATACCAAAAAATCATTTGTTGATTTGTTGATTTTTGATTTGGTGATTTATGGATTATTTGTCAAGTTCCATTCCTTTTTTGATTTTTGCGACGTCGCCGTCGAGTGCTTCGGCGAGGACGATTGAGAAGTCCTGGGAGTGGCCTGCGCCGATGGCGGTGTAGAGGTTTCCGTCGTGCTCGATTGGGCGGCCGGTGCGGTTGTACTTCGCGGACATCTCGTCGGCGCAGCATGAGTGGGAGGTGACGGTCTTTCCAAATCCGATGCCATTCTTGAGCAGGACGGTCGGCGCGCCACATATTGCGGCGAGGAGTTTGCCGCTTTCATACTGTTTCTTGACGAGTTCGCCGACGCGCGGGTCTTTGCCAAGGTTTTCGTAGCCGGGGTAGCCGCCGGGCAGGTAGATGAGGTCTGCGTCGGAGAAGTCCGCGTCGCGCCATGCGAGGTCTGCGACGACCGTCGTGCCGTTTGATGCGTTGACGAATAGTTCTTCGTCGTCGAGCGACACGGTCTTTACTTCGATTCCGCCACGGTGGAATACGTCCACAGGCGACATGGCTTCGAGCAACTCAAAGCCTTCTGCAAGGAGAATGTATGCTTTTTTCATGTTGTGTGATGTTATTCTTGGGTGTTGAACTTTATTTTTTCATTTGCATTACCACTTCTTCTATCTGGTCTTCGCCGACGGCTTTTTGGATTATGCGGTTTTTGCTGTTAATGACGTAAAGTATCGGCGTGGAGACTACGTAGTAATATTCGCGGTAACGGGATGTGTCCTCAGCGTCGCATACGTCGAGCCATGGAAAATCTTTCTTCACGGTGTTTGCGCGGAGGGTTTCGTAACTGTGCTTGTCGTTATTGACTGTTATGATTTTTATGTCGGCCTTGGTAAGTCCGTCGTAGTTTTCCATGAGGACTTTTTCGGCAGCGTCACAGTGTCCACAGCCGTTACTCCAGAACATGACGAACAGAATGTCGTGGTCGTCGAGGATATTTATGGAGTCGCCTTCCACGGTTTTCCTCATTCTCACTGGGTGAGCCAGGTTGCCGACGATTGAAGATGCGTATATGTCGCGCTGCTGCTGGATCATCTCGCGGTTTTGGGGCGGGAGGTCTTTGTCGCTCAGGAAATACTTGTCGGCGAGGTGGACGAAGACTTCGTTGATTCCGCCTTTGAAGAATGTCCTGTAGAAGTTAAGCAGGTAGCCGCTTATGTAGTGGTACATGTCGTCGTCTTCCTTGGCGCGGTTAATGAGCATGTCGCTCTGCCTCATTATCTCGTAATGGGATTGCTCAATGCCGCGCGCAATGTGCTTGAACAGTGCCTTGTAGAGGAATGGCGTCCTGATAAGGCCTTTTTGTGCAAAGTTGATGTGCTCGTACATTTCCTCTAATGGCAGATCTGAAGCGTCCATGCAGTCAAGCATGTCGGCGAGGAAGTTGCCTTTGTTCTCGGCAATCGTCTTGGCGCAGAATTGCTTTATCTGGTCGGTGATTTTGTCGATTTGGTCGTCGTAGACTTTTGCTTTTGAGGAGTCGGGAATACGCCCGCCGGTCGTGTCGAGGATTTTCTTCTTTGCGGAGTCGAGGTCGGCGCGGCGGCGGTGGAAGTCCGTCATGGACCGTTGGTAGTCGAAGAAGCGCGAGTTAATTTCAGAGCCTGTGACTTTCATGGTCTTCTGTATGTCCTGGACGTCACATTTAAGCGTCATGAACTGGTTGTCGTGGTCGACGAGGATTTCGAAAGACTGCCTGTCGTCGCCTTCAAGGATTATGGAGTATATGCCGGGGTACAGTTCGCCTTCGCCTTCGAACCACACAGTATTGCCGTTCTGTTGGGCGGAGTCGATGTCGAGGTACTGCTTGTCCTCGAAGAAGTGGGTCAGGCGGACTTTCTGCGGCTTGTAATGGGAGAATTTCATCGTTATCTTAAAATCCTGCGCCATCGCCGCCGCCATTGGCATTATAAATGCAAAAATTATCAATAATTTTTTCATAATCTTGTCAATTACCAAAGAATTATCTTTTGGGTGCTGGTGCTGCCTGACGGCAGCATTTTAAAAAAAAATTAAAAGAATTAAAAGAATTACCATAAATATTGGATTACTTGGACACTTTCTTTAATTAGTTTCGTTCTTTATATTCATGGTAAAAAGAACATTCTTTTAATTCTTTTTAATTCTTTTAATTCGTGGTAAAGAAAGTGGTACAAAACATGCCGTTGGCATGGCATTTATTTCCCTTTTTGTTTTGCCTCCGCTTCGTCGAGGAACTTCATCAGGTCGTACATCTGGTGGAACGAGATGCGCTTTGCGATGATTTCGTTCTTCTTGTCGAGGAGGTAGAATGTCGGCGTGCTGTTGACGTCGAAGTTCTCGCGGTACTGGTCGAATGGATTGAAGTAGTTGTACCAGCCGGACGCCATCATCTTCTGTTTCTTGACGAAGTCGAACCATTTGTTGACGTGGCGGTGGAGTTCGTTGAAGTTGTCGACGCTCTTGTTCATGTATATCGCGAAAACCTTACAGCCTATTGTGCTGAGCGTGTCCTTGTAGAAGGAGAATAGTTTTGGCATTTCTTCCTTGCAGTGGCTGCAATCCGGCTCCCAAAATACTACGAGTTTGTATTTTGCGGGTATGCTGTGGACAGAGATGTCTGTTTTTCCAAAATGGTTGATGAAGTCGTTGAGGATACGCACAACGTCGTTCCTGCGCGCCTCGAAGTCGGGTTTTTGTTTTTCGATCGGCACGCCTTCTTCCTTCATCCTGTCTACAAACGGACGGAGCGCGTCGATTGCGTTTGTGTCGTTAGGCAACTGGCGCATTCTCAGGTCTTTGGAGATATTGCCGACGAGACAGTTCTCCTTTTTCGTTATCTTCTTCTTGAGTTCGGTCTTGAAGGAGTCAGTGTCCCATTTGGCCTCCTTGCAGTAGATTTCGGCGAGGTTGACGTACACGTTCTCGGCGTACATGTTCTCGTCCTTTGCGTATTTGTTGAACAGGAACACGAGCATGAACCTGAACAGTTCGTCGTCGCCGCGAGCCTGGTTGATGAGGAAGTTGCACTCCTTGATGAGCGAGTCGGGCATCTGCATACAGAGGTTTGTGATGTACTTCTCGACTTTCGGCTGGTAGAGCTGGGTGCGGAGCAGGCGAGGGTCATGGAGCGGGAAGTTGTCGAAGTAGTGCGCCTTATAATAATAGAAGCGGTCTGTCTGGTCGGTGATGGACTCGGGGACATCGATGTCGCGTGTGGCGGTCAGGAACTTGGAGAAGAACTGGTCGGGGTATAGGGTCTTTTGGTTCTCGTATGCGTGCTCGACGCGCTGTCCAACGGCTTTCATCTTCTCGCGCACGGCGTCTTCCTTGGCCTGGTTGCCTTTGACCTTTTCGAGTTCTTCGGAAAGAGCCTTGTAGTCCTTTGACGCTTGGGCGAGCATTTCCTGGTAGTCGTGGAAAAGTTGGTTCTCAAGGCTTCCCGTTATCTTCATGTTCTTCAGGAAGTCCGTCGTGTCGTTCTCGATGGTGAATTTCTGGCTGCCGTCGATGAGTATGTCGAAGTAGTTGCGGCTTGGCAGGAATATGAAGTACATTCCGCCTTTGAGTTTTTCTTTGCCTTTGAATACGCCGGTGCAACGGCTGTCGAGTACGACGGTGTCGTCCGGGATTAGCCTCTCGTTGAAGTGGTGGCCGAGGATTACGGTGTCGTTGGGGATGTGGTTTATTTTAACTGTGATTTCGTAGCCTTGAGCCGCCGCAATCCCCGTCAGGACAGCGGTCAAGAGCCATAAAAGCATTAACTTTTTCATCTTAGTTGTCTAATAACGCTGTTAGTTTAATTTGTATGTTTGCAAAATTAACGCAAAAAACAATACGTTATTAGATGATTAACAATATTTATGAAAATAACGTCAAATCCTGATTCCTATTAGGATTTGGTCGTCGAGTTGTGGCTCTATGGTTCCGTCGGCTTTGTGCCGCCATTCGTCGAAGGTCTTTTCGATGGTCGCTTGCTGCTCGTCGAAGGGCATTTGGGCGATGGAGGCGAGGAGTTCGCGCAGGCGTTTGGGTCCGAACTTGTTCTTCGCGTCCGGGCCGCCGAACTGGTCTGAGAGTCCGTCCGAGCCGAGGTATATCACGTCGCCAAGTTGGATGGCGATTGTGTGGTTAGTGAAAGGTGAAGATTTTGTGGCGTGGTAGCCGACGGGCATCTTGTCGGGCCTGTACTCAAATAGTTCGCCGCTTCTGACGAGCCACAGCGGGCGGTTGGCGCCGGCGAATTGGAGTTCCATCTTTTCGGTGTCGATTATGCAGAACGCCATGTCGATGCCGTCGGCAGTCTCCCGCTGGGGGCCGGACTGCCGGAGCGCGGCGATTATTTTGTCACGGAGTTCTTCAAGGATTTCGGCGGCGGACGCGCCTTCGTTCTCTATGTCGCGCTGCGCGGCGATGTCGTTGAGGGTCGAGACGCCGAGCATACTCATGAATGCACCCGGCACTCCGTGGCCTGTGCAGTCGGCGGCGGTCAGGAGTTTGTATTTCCCGGCTTGGGTAGCCCAGAAGAAGTCGCCGGAGACTATGTTGAGCGGCCGCCAGTATACCATGCAGTTGCCGAATATCTTTTGCATCATGTCGTTGGACGGCACGGAGGCGGTCTGGATTCGTTGGGCGTAACGGATGGAGGCTGTGATGCGCGAGTTTGCTTCCGAAAGTTGGGTTCGTTGTGCCTCGATTTCGTCGCGCTGTTCCATGATTTCGTCCCTTTGGGCGACGATTTTTCGGTTTTGGACTTGGAGCTCGTTGTTTTTCTTCAGGATTTCTGCCTTCTGCTGGGCGAGGAGTTCGTTGTTGCGGCGTTTTTCAGCGAGGTTCCTTAGGATAATCACGATGAACACTATGGCGAGTATCGTGCCGAGCATGTAGAACATTGTGGTCATGCGCTGCCGCTTTATCTGTTCCTGCTGTTCAAGTTCCTGCTCGTGTTCTTTCTTTTCACGTTTGCGTATGAGTTCGCTGTATTCGGTTTCGGCGGACGCTTTTATGGATCTCAATGCAAACTCGCGGCTGTATGTGGCTTCTTCTTCCGCCTTGAACTTCTCGGCGTATTCGACTGCGCCTTTATAGTCGCCCGCCTGCCGTAGTGTCCATATCATCGACCTGTAGAGTAACGAGCGGTAGCGCATGTATCTCGTGCCGCCCTGCCGGAATTTTTCCTCGATGTCGCCCAATAATTGTATCGCCTCGTTGTATTTACCGTCCATTGTGTGGAAGTTGGCGTCCGTGATTTCCAAGACGATATGGTCGCCCATCGGGTTAAGCTGGTCTCGGAGCGCGCTTGTCAACTTATAATAATAGTGGGCGGAGTCCTTTGCTTTTTTTACAAGTTCGGGGCGATTGGTTGTGAACGTGCTGATATACATGAGCATTAGCTGTTCATAGCACCCCTGGAGCATACGTTTTTCGTCGAATTTTGTGACGATGGAGACCGCCTGTCTTGTGTTTTGGATTCCAGAGAAAAGCATGTCGATGGAGTCGAGGTCGAGGTACTGTTTGTAGTCGGACATGCCTGTATGATAAAAGTCGAGAACAAGAGCCTTGGAGTTGCCGGAGGCGGAGTCGAGCCTGAACGCGTTGTCGATGTATGACCGTGCGGTCTTATAAAGGTGGAAGTCGATGCACTGCTTTCCCATGTTCCGGTATACGTCGGTTATCTTTGCCGTGTCGCCTATGTCGACGTAGCCGTGTAGCGCACGGTTAAAATATTCCGATGCCCTGTCGTATTCGTTAGTGCGGGTCAGGAGTTTCGCCATTTCTTTATAGCAGTTGGCGATGTTCAGGGTGTCTTTTATTTCTTTGGCGTATGTCAGCGCGTCCTCGTATGCGCTGACCGCCTTGTCGTATTCGTATGTACGCCCGAATGCGTATCCACGGTTCATCAGGGTTAGCATCACCTTGCGCTTGTCGCCGAGTTTTTGGGCGAGGATGTATTGGGCGTTGATGTATGTTTCGAGTGTGTCGGGGTTGGACTGTGAGCGTATGAAGGAGTTGAGGGCGTCGAATTTTGTTTTGTTGTCGGGCATTGCCAATATGTCCGCGCCCGAGACGTTTTTGCAGTTCTTTTGCGCGGAAAGGCTGCCGGGCATTAACGCCACGAGCAGTGCCAATGCCATTATTATCAATCGTTTAATCATTTGGCGATGTGTTGCTTGAAATTCTGCGTAAATTTTATGTTTTTTTCTCATATTTCAAAGTTTTTTCGTAGAAATTTTGATGTAGATTCGGGCGGATGTGCAAAAATATTTTGCGGTTTGAGTTTTAATGGGTAAATTTGCCATTAGATTAGTCATAATAAATCATCAAAATAACATGGAAAACAAATCCTCTTACCCGTGGCGTTACACCAAAATCGGAGGTGTGACCCGCGTAAGCATCGAGACCGGCGAGGACATTGCCCACCTGCCGGAGCTCGACCAAAAGCAGTGGACGGTGCTCAGTTGTCCGACGACGGGGTTGGAAATCGACCCTGACACGCTCAAACTCCTTGACACAGACGGAGATGGCCATATAAAGGTCAACGAGGTGTCCGCCGCTATCGAATGGCTCAAGAAAGTCCTCAAGTCAATGGACTCGCTGACGGAGAAGTCCGCTGTCCTGCCCCTCTCGGCAATCCGCGAGGATACCGACGAGGGCAAAAAACTCCTCAATTCTGCCAGCCAAATCCTTGCCAACCTCAAGAAGCCGGACGCCAAGGAACTCGGCATCGCCGAGACCGCCGACAGCGTCAAAATCTTTGCCGACACTAAGTTCAACGGCGACGGCGTAATCACAGAGGCCACAGTAGGCGACGACGAGGACTTGAAGAAGATAATCGCCGCCATAATCGCCAACATTGGCAAGGCGACCGACCGCAGCGGCGCGGATGGCGTTACTAAGGAACTCGTCGAGGAGTTCTACGCCGAGGCGGCAGCCTTCACAGCCTGGAAAAACCTCTCGCTCAACGACTCCAAGCTCATTCCTTACGGCGACAAGACCACAGCTGCCCGCGACGCTTACTACGCCATAAAGGACAAAGTGTCAGACTATTACATCCGTTGCAAACTCGCCGCGATGGATCAGTCCAACACCCCTGCGCTCGAAATCTCCAAGGACAGCCTTGCAAAAATCTCCGAGAAGAACCTCACCGAGGCAATCGCCGAAATCGAGGCTTATCCGCTCACAAAGATAAACACAAAAGCCGAACTGCCGCTCAACGAGCCTGTCAACCCCGCTTGGGAAGGCAAGTTCAACGCGCTCAAGGCGTTGATTCTGGACGTCGACTTCGCCGGCAAGCAGTCCATCACAGAATCCGAGTGGAACTCCATCGCCGGTAAGTTTGACGCATACGACAAGTGGCTCGCCGACAAGAAGGGCGCAAAGGTCGAGGGCGCGGATTTCGGGTTCCTCACAGAGGTCGTCAGCGGCAACAAGAAGGACGAACTCCTCGCCCTCGTCGAAAAAGACCTCGCCGAGAAGGACAACGCCGAGAGCATCCAGGAAGTCAACAAACTCGCCCACTTCTACCGCGACCTGTTCACATTCCTGCGCAACTTCGTGACATTCACCGACTTCTATTACCAGTACAAGACCGGCGACAAGGCGATGTTCCAGGCTGGTACGTTGTTCATCGACCAGCGCAGTTGTGACCTGTGCATTAAGGTCGCCGACATGGGCAAGCACACAGCCTCCGCGACACAGAGCGCGATGTTCATTGCGTACTGCGACTGCGAGAACAAGAAACTCGGTCAGAAGATGCAGATTGCTGCAGTGATTACCGACGGCGACGTCGACAACATCACTGTCGGAAAGAACGGTGTGTTCTACGACCGCGCGGGCAACGACTGGGAGGCTACAGTGACTAAGGTCATTGAAAACCCGATTTCAATCCGCCAGGCATTCTGGTCGCCGTACAAGAAATTTGCAAAGTTCATCGAGGAACAGGTGGAGAAGTTTGCCGCAAGTAAGGATGCTGACGTGACGAGTAAGGGCGCTGCCGCAATTTCGGAAAAATCCGCCGAAATCACCACGCAGCCTGCCGCCGCAGATGCCGCCGCCGCAACCCCGCCGCCCGCAAAACAGCCGTTTGACATCGCCAAGTTCAGTGGAATTTTTGCGGCGATAGGTCTTGCCCTCGGATTCATCGGCAGCATGATTGTAAGCGCAGTGACAGGATTCCTCAAACTCGAATGGTGGGGCATGATTCTCGCAGTTTTGGCAATCATCCTTCTCATCTCGGGCCCGTCGATGCTCTTGGCGTACCTCAAACTCCGCCGCCGCAACCTCGCCCCCGTCCTCAACGCAAACGGCTGGGCTGTCAACGCTCACGCATTCGTCAACATCACGTTTGGCGCGACACTTACCAAACTCGCCAAATTCCCGGTTGTAAGGGGTGTCGACCCGCTCGCCGACAAGAAATATCCATTGTGGAAGAAGATTTGTTGGTGTGTGCTTATCGTCGCCATCATCGGCTTCGCGCTCTATTGTAACGGCAAACTCTCGCGCTTCGGCCTCGACCCGATTCCCGCGCTCGACTTTACCGACAAGGCACAGACCGAGGCTCCGGCAACAACACCTGCTGAATAAAAATCCATATTCATTCATTGTAGAGACGTTCCGCGAAACGTCTCTACATTTTTATATAAATTTGTAAGATTTCCCGCGAAGCGAAAACTATATATTATGAAAACGGAAATTACATTACTTGCCGCTACAATCTTAACCGCAACGACCGCCTTGGCACAAATCCCGGCGGGCTACACAGTCGCGCCGTGGCACGGTTTCAGTGAAAGTGTCGTGACATATTCGCTCGACGACCTGACCCCAAACCAAATTCCAGTCGGACTGCCGCTGTTCGACAAGTATGGCGTTAAGGCTTCCTTCAACGTCATAACCTATAAGGTAACGCCCGACGAGTGGCGACAGTTAAAATCCGCAGTGAAAAACGGCCATGAGGTGACTTCCCACACCGTCAACCACAAGAATATGGCTGAACTCAGCGCGGAAGAGTTCGAGAGCGAGTGCCGCGACTCTAAGCGCACAATCCAGCACAACACTGGCAGCGATTGCATTACGCTTGTATATCCTTATTGCGCATCGGCCCATAAGGAGATCTCAAGCAAGTACTACCTCTCGGCGCGTTGTTGCAGCAAGCACATAGAGCCTTACACGCCAGCGGACATGTTCGACATATCATCAATTGGCGTTGGCGCTGAAAGCGAGACAAACTCCGCCGAGGATTTTAACAAATGGGTCGATATTGGCTACGAGAGGAAGGGATGGTGCACGTTCCTTATCCACGCCATTGACGACGACGGCGGCTATTCGCCCATCAAATCGTCCGAACTCGAAAAACACCTTGATTATGTGACTAAGAACCCACAGAAATTTTGGGCCGCCAATTTTGAACAGGTCACTAAATACATCATAGAGCGCGATGCGTTGACGATTACCGAGACACGCGACGGCAATAAGTACACAGTCGTAGTCGGCTGTAAGGCGACATCGCCATTGACGACTTTCGACGAGCCGATTACCATAAGCCGCGCGTTGCCAAACCGCTTCAAGGTAAAGGTCAAAGACCAGAATATCAAGAATTTGAAGATTCAAGACAATAAGATTATGTTCGACGTCGTACCGGGTCATGCGTACAGTTTTTTCCTCAAATAAAGTTGCAAAATGCCACTTTGCTTAAATTTAACGTGCCAAAGTTGACCAAACCGAAAAATATTTTTTAACTTTGCACCGTGAAATTAAGTTAAATTTATAAAAGAAAAAAAATGAAACTATTCAACAAAGCATTGTTGGCGACGGCATTCGCTGCCTTCGCGCTCCAATCGCAGGCTCAAATCACAATCGTGCCAGAGAACGACCAGTTCTCGCTCAAGTTGATTGGCCGTACAAACTTCGACGCCGGTACGTACTTCAATAGAACCGACCCTGACGCTGGCCATCCTGACAATGGCATCGCTGTCAACGACACACGCCTTGGCGTTGCCGGCAAGTTCTTGGAAAACTGGGACTACAAGGTTGAAATCTGTTTTGACAAGAAGGCAATCTCGTTCCGCGACGTTTTTGTCAAGTACAACTTCAACAAGACACACCACCTCCAGTTTGGTAACGTGTTCATGGGATTCGGTATGAAGCCGTTGGGACTTGCGTACAAGTTCATCGACGACGCGACTGTCGACAATGCCATTTGCCCCTCGCGTAAGATGGGGCTCGTGTACTTATTGACCACCGACCACTTCAACTTCAATGGCGGCATCTATTCAAACGGCAATATCGACAATGGCAACGGCCAGTTTGACCAGGGTGTTGTGTATTCTGCCAAGGCTGTTGCCCGCCCGGTAATCGACGAGGCCACAGTCCTCCACTTCGGTTTTTCCGCAATGCTCACAAGCAGCAAGGACGCTGCCTCGTTCTCAGGCGTTGTTCCTGAGACCTTCACTACTGAAGGCAGGACGCTCATCAAAGATGGTTTTGAGCCTTACGGCAACTCGCGCTACGAGGCTGAAATCATTTTCATCCAGCAGAAGTTCTTGTTCGAGAGCCACTTCCAGGGTGCAAGTTACAAGCCGGGCGGCAGCAGCGACCGCTACCACCTCGGCGGTTTCCTCGCACAGGTGTCATATCTCCTCATTGGCGACCAGCAGAACTATAACAAGGCTACCGGCCTCTGCCAGAACGCATCGCCCAAGAACCTTGAACTCCTTGCTCGCTACGACTACCTCGACCTCCATACTGGCGGCCATCAGAGCGACCTCACAATCGGCTTGAACTACTTCTTCAGCAAGCACTTCAACATGAAACTTAACTACGGTGTCACCCAAGCCCACGAGGGCGAATACCACGACACCTACAACACACTTCAGGTTCGTGCCCAGTTCTCGTTCTAAGCCGACCGAATTTCACTATAAAAAAATCCACGCTGAAAATTATTTTTTCGGCGTGGATTTTTTTATTCGATTATCCCGTGTTTCTTTTTACCCTATTATCCCCATCTGCCGCATCAGGTACGACGCGTTGAGATTCTGCGAGATGCCGTCTTTGAGAGTGTAGTCGAAGACGAGACGGTCGCCCTCGAAAGAGATTTCAAAGCACTTGGCGTTGACGTTCTTTGGGTACGTGTCGCGAAGGTTGCCGATGTCGATGTCGTGGGTGGCGAATATTCCGTAACAATTGAATTTCAGCAACTTCTGTATGAACATCTGGCTGCCGTCGTGCTTGTCCTTCGAGTTGGTGCCGCGCAGCATTTCGTCAACTATTATAAAAAGCGTCTCGCCATGTTCGAGGCGGCTGACGATTTTCTGAAGGCGTTTCAATTCGGCGAAGAAGTACGATTCGTTGTCCTGCACGGAATCCGACGTGCGTATGCTCGTCATAATCGCCGTCGGGCTAAAAACAAACCTCTCGGCGCACACCACCGCGCCTATTTGCGCAAGGACGAGGTTGACGCCGATGGTGCGCAGGTAAGTGCTTTTGCCGGCCATGTTGGCGCCCGTGAGGATTGTCAGGAAGGGGCAGTCGCTAAAATTGATGTCGTTCCTGACCATCTTTGCGGGGTCGATGAGCGGATGGCCGGCGGCGGCGGCGTTCAGTACGAAACTGCCTTCAACAGGCTGTGGCTCAGCCCATTCGGGATGGTTGTAACGCAGGTTGGCGAGCGACATCAGGTAGTCGTATTCGTGCGCCATCGAGTACCATTGTGGGATTTCGGCGGAATAGCGGCGCAGCCAGTTTTCGAAGCGGACGTTGTTCCAGATGTCGTAGCAAATGATTCCCTCGCCAAAAATCATCACCATCAAGTTGGCGCGTTGCTCGTATGCGGCGGCGATTTTTGAAAGTTGGCGCAGGGCGTCGCCGATGTGTCCGCCGGCGATTTGGGTGAACCGCCCGGGGTGCGATTTCAGTTGCTCGATTACGTGGAAAAGTTCGCCGTACTTTGCAAAATTCTTGCTGCCGTTGCCGAGGATTTGGACAAGTTGCGTGGTTTTGGAATTGTTGACGGCAAACACAATCATCTGCACCAAATACAGCGCAAGCCCGACATAGCCGCTGCAAACGTCCATACAGGCGAGCATGATGGCGGCGACGGTGGCTGTGGTGAGCGTGGCGGCGGCGATTTTCCACAGCGGCGTGGACGTGAAACGGTATTCAACGCCCGAAAAATCAGGAATTTGGCCGTCAGTGCCGCCGTTGATTTCGCCGTACGCGCGGAATTGATGGCGAAGTTGGATTTCGTCGGCGAAAAGTGCCGAATCGCGCTGCGCCTGTCTGATTTCGTCGATGTCGGTCAGCGGGTTTTGAAACCGTTGGGCGAGGATTTTTTTGCCGCCGGCGGTGCAAGTGCGGTTTACAATTTGGAAAATGGAATTGCGTCCGAAAATATCCAGGTCGTAAGAAAAATTGTGCGTGCTGTCAACAAACTCTTTGCCCTCGTCGAAAGCGGAATAATTGTTGGTTTCCAGAGAGTTGAGTTCGTCGGCGTTGATTCGCCTCATCGTCGCATTGTAGATGTGCAAAGCGTCGTATTGTGAATTTTTCTTTACAAAATACAGGAACAGCACCAGCGCGACGGCAATCGCCGCCCACATCGCCGCGAGCGAATAATTGACGGCTATGATTGCGACCGCCGCGCCGCCGAGGAACGAGACGCCCCGCGCAAGGTTGGTGTTGCGGACGAGCCGCCGGTATTTTTCGGCCTCTGTGCCAAACTCTTCGGCACGTTGGCGGTATGTATTTTTTCTGTCGTTGATGGTGGGCATATTGGGATTATTGATTAAATTTGTGGCAAAATTACGAATTTTGTCAGTTACACGCAATCTGTCAACCTTTAAAAAACATTAATGGCAGAAATCGTCAATATCTGGTTAAAAAGTGTTGAAAAATTAACAGAAATTAACAGTCGTTACGTTATTTTTACATTTCGCATTAATTGTTGATAATCAAAAGATTAAATATGATTTTTAAGCAAAAATATGGTTTTATTTTGCTGGAAGTTGGTATAAAAGTGTTAATGCAGCAAAATAAAACCCGATTTTATTTTGCTGAAACAAGACAAATTGTTACCTTTGCAGCAAAATAAAACCAACATTCGCCATGACAGAATTAATAGGAAGGCAACAGGAACAGCAAGAACTCGAAGACCTCTACAACCGCAAAAGGGCGGAATTTGTAGTGGTGTACGGGCGGCGGCGCGTCGGCAAGACATATCTCGTCGATGAAACTACGGCAGGGTAACTTACGAGGTGAAACTCTCGCCGTTCACGCTCGGCGAATGTGAGGAATTTTTCAAGAGCCGCAACGTCCGGATGTCGCGCTACGACATCGTGCAGAGTTACATGATGCTCGGCGGCATACCGTATTACCTCAATTATTTCAAGAAAGGCCTTAGCCTTGTCCAAAACATCGACAAGATGTTTTTTTCGCGCAACGCAATACTTCGCGACGAATACGGCAGGCTTTTTTCGGCGATATTCAGCAACCCCGAAGATATGAAACGCATCGTGGACGTATTGAGCGGGCGGCGGTGCGGGTACAGCCGTCAGGACATCATCAAAAAAACCGGCATCAGCGACAACGGCGCCGCCTCAAAAATGCTCAAAGCACTCGAAGCCAGCGATTTTATTTTGAAATACGCGCCTTTTGGACTCGACAGGCGCACCGAATACTACAAACTCACCGACCAATTTTGCCTTTTTTACCTCAAATGGGTGGCGGAATGCGACAAGATGAACCCTGATTTTTGGATGCGCTCGCACTCGACGCCTTCGGTGGCAAGTTGGCGCGGATTTGCCTTCGAGGAAGTCTGCCTTGCGCACATCCAACAAATAAAAGTTGCGTTGGGCATAGCCGGGGTAAGCACCACGCAGTCGGCATGGGCGTTGCGCGGCGACGACGAAATCGAAGGCACGCAAATCGACTTGCTCATCAACCGCAAGGACAACGTCGTGAATATGTGCGAGATGAAGTTTTACGGCGGCGACTTTGCGGTGGATTCGGCGTATGAGCGCAAATTGGCGCACCGCGAAATTGCGCTCGCCGAAAAACTCAACCGCCGCACGGTGATACACCCGGTTTTAATCACGACATACGGCCTCGCATACAACGAATACAGCGGCAGTTTTATGCAGACCGTTTCAATGGACGCATTATTTAAGTAAACACTTTATGAATTATGAAACTCAGAAACAAAATCCTTCTCGGCATCCTGGCAATCGTCGTTGCGCTCGTCGCATTCAACTACAAACTAATCCATTACGGCATCGAGCAAGGCCTCGGGCAACTCGAAATGGTGCGCAACGCCGTGCCTGTCGACGACCTCTTGGCAGACCCCGAATATCCCGATTCGTTGAAACAGAAATTGTTGTTAATCAAAGAAATACGCCGCTACGCCATCGACAGCCTTCACCTCAAAGATTCCAAAAACTACAACGCCGTCTATGACCTCAAAGGCCGCCCGACGGCATACGTGGTGCAGGCGTGCGAAAAATACCGCATCAAAAAATATCTTTGGAAATTCCCAGTGGTCGGACGGCTGCCGTACAAGGGATTTTTTGACGAGGAAGACGCGAAGAAAGAGGTCGCTCGGCTCGAAAATGAAGGCTACGACACCCGCATAGCCCATCCGTCGGGCTGGAGCACAATGGGTTGGTTCACCGACCCCGTCCTGTCGTCGATGCTGCGACGCTCTGAGGGCGAACTCGCGGATTTGATAATCCACGAATTGACACATTCCACCGTCTTCGTCAAGGACAATTCGGAACTAAACGAAAACATTGCCGATTACGTTGGCGAAAACGGCGCGAAACTCTATCTTGCGTCCAAATACGGCGACACTTCGGCGGTGCTTTTCAACTATTCGGCGATGATTGCCGACAACGAGCGGCTGGCGGGCTACTTTTTGCTCGGCGCGCACAAGTTGGACTCGATGTACACGAGCGCGGATTTCATTGCGCTGCCCGATTCCGACAAGGAAACCCGCAAAAAGGCTATGTTTCAGGACATTATCGACAATGTGGACACCGTGGCGTTCCTGCGCATCAAGCCCGCCCGCCTCAAAGATGGCCGACTCAAAAACATCAACAACACTTTCTTCACTGGCTATATGACGTATTACAACCGCAAAGATTCGCTGCGGATGGAATGTCGCGAAGTTTTTGGCGGCGACTTCATGAGGCATTTAGAGAGTTTCAAGGCGAGGTGGGGGCGGTAGTCATACGCCCATCACCCACTTCCAAACCGGCGCCACATGGATTGTGCAGCCATCGGTTTCGATGGTATCTTCCTCATCGTATGTGATGATAAGCATTTGATTTTGAGGGATATAGCTGTTTATCCTCATCAACGCCCGTACTTCGCGTTCACGAGTGGCGGAATCCCTGATGCTGTAAGCGACCTGATACGAGATTTTGTGCTCGGGAAGATAAAAATCCACCTCGATGTTAGTGCTGAAATATGCCAGTTCGTCGGGATATTTTTTTCGCAGCGTGATGGCGACAAGATTTTCCAACAGCAACGTCTCTGCATCCGTAACAAACAGGCTGATAAAGCCATTGTCAGAAAAATAATACTTTTTCACCGAAACTTTTTCCTGCAATTTGGCGGCAAAATTCTCGATTGAAAACATCAGGAACGAATCCGCGAGGTATTGGCAGTATTCCGACACCGTGTCGGGTTTGATTTTGTAGCCTGACGACGACACAACGGCGGCAATCCGGTGGTAGGTAACGGGCTGCATGACACTCTCAGCCATTTTGCGTATCATTACTTATAGAGCCTTGTCATTGCGGACAGAATATCGCAAAATGATGTCGCTGAAATAGATTTTGTTGAAAAGGCTACTCAGCCATTCACGCTTGAAAATGTCTTCTTTTTCAATTACTTCGGGGATTCCGCCGCTTCCAACATAATGCTTTTTTTTAGTAATACAGTGCAAATATACAAAAGTTTCCGTTATAGCGGAAAGTTTTTGGCAGAAAGTTTCTGTTATAGCGGAAACTTTTGGGCATAAATCAACTGGAAATAACGAAAAAGCAGTTTCCCACAAAAAAGCAACCGCCGTCGATTTTTGGGAATCGGGGCGGTTGTTATGCTTATATGAAAGAGAGTGATTAGATACTACTAATAGTCGTCATCATCGTCGTCTACGCGCTGGCGGCGGCGGTATGAGTAGTCGTCGTCGTCATAGTCAATGCGGGGACGGCGAGGCTTCGTGTCGGTGGTCTCCTTGTGGGTGGAGTAGTAGGTCGTGGTGTCGACTTCGAGTTCCTTCTGCATCTGGAAGAGGAACTGCTCGTTGTTGACTGTGCCTTCCATTTCCTTGAGGAGGTACTGCATTCCTTCGACCGAGTTGCGCTCCGAAAGTTGTTTTTTGCGGAGGTCCCAGATGATGTTGAGCATTTCCTGCGGGATAAGCTTGTCGTCGCGGCGAGTGCTTGATGCGTTAATGTCCACGGCGGGGAACACGCGCTTGTTGGCGAGTTTGCGGTCGAGCTGGAGTTCCATGTTGCCTGTGCCCTTGAACTCTTCGAATATCACGTCGTCCATTCGCGAGCCGGTGTCTGTGAGGGCTGTGGCGATGATGGTGAGCGAGCCGCCGTTCTCGATGTTGCGCGCCGCGCCGAAGAAACGCTTTGGCTTGTGCAGTGCGTTGGCGTCGACACCGCCGGTGAGGACTTTGCCGGATGCCGGTTGTACGGTGTTGTATGCGCGGGCAAGGCGTGTGATGGAGTCGAGAAGGATTACCACGTCGTGTCCACATTCCACCATGCGTTTTGCCTTTTCGAGGACGATGTTGGCGACTTTGACGTGCTTGTCGGCGGGTTCGTCGAAAGTGGAGGAAATGACCTCGGCCTTGACGCTGCGCTTCATGTCTGTGACTTCCTCGGGACGCTCGTCGATGAGGAGTATTATGACGTATACTTCGGGGTGGTTCTCGACTATCGAGTTCGCTATGTCCTTGAGCAATATTGTCTTACCGGTCTTTGGCTGTGCGACGATAAGTCCGCGCTGGCCTTTGCCTATCGGGGCGAACATGTCGACTATGCGGCATGACATTTTCTCGCCTGCGCGTCCTTCTGTAAGCCTGAATTTTTCTTCAGGGAAAAGCGGCGTGAGGTAGTCGAAGTTCACACGGTCACGGATGTAGTCGGGCGTGCGGCCGTTGATTTCCAGGACTTTGATGAGCGGGAAATATTTTTCGCCTTCTTTTGGCGGGCGGATTGTCCCTTTTACGGTGTCGCCGGTCTTCAGTCCGAAGAGTTTTATTTGGGACTGTGACACGTATATGTCGTCGGGCGAGTTGAAGTAGTTGAAGTCCGCGCTGCGGAGGAAGCCGTATCCGTCCGGCATTGTCTCAAGTACGCCTTGGTTTGTGATTACACCGTCGTCGGCGTATATCGATGCAGGTTTCCTGTCGTCCGGCTGCGGTTGTGTTTTTTCTTGAACCTGCTGCTCTGGGGGATTCGTGGAGTCCGGTTGAGGTTGAGCGGGGTCTTGGGTGGTTGGGACAGGGTTATTGTCGTCGGTCTGCGGGTTTGTGTTGTCCTGTTGTTGCTGCTGTTGTTTGCGGCGTTTTTTCTTGCCCGGCTGCTGGTTCTGCTGGTTTTGTTGTTGAGCAGGTTCTGCGGGCCTTTTCTTGACGACGAGAAGCCTGTGTTTCTTCGGCTGTTCGGGCTGTGGCTGGTCTGAGGATGCCTCCGGCTGCTGCTGTTCGGTTTCCCTGGCTTGTTCGTTCTGCTCGTTGGGCTGTTCTGTGGTTTGGGGCTGCTCTGCCGTTTCTGTATGTTGGGTCAAATCGGGAGTTTGGTTTTCTTCGATTGACGTCGGGTCTTGGGTAGTCTGTTCTGAAAGTTCGGCGTTTTGGGTCTGCTGCCGTCTTTTGTACTGTCTCTTGGGCCGTTGAGTGGGCTGTGCTGGTTGTGCTGGTTGTGCTTGTTGGTCGGGTGTGAGGTCGCGGTTTTTCTTCGGGCGGCCGCGTTTTTTGGGCTGGGGTGCTGCTTCCGGCTCGGAGTTGACTTTCGAGGAGGCGCCTTGTTTTGCTTGTTCCTCGAGAATTTCGTATACCAATTCTTGTTTCTTGAAGTTCTCGGCCTGCTTAATGCCGAGTTCTGTCGCGATTTCGCGCAATTCTGAAACTAATTTTTTGTTGAGTCCAATTATATCGTACATATATTTTTGTAGTGTTGTGTTTTAAACAGTGTGTGTGTGTAGGTTGGAAACATGGGTTATCCATTTTTTTGAGAAATTGAATGTTTCTCGGGGATTTTGTCGAAAAATGTCGTCTTTGTTTTTTTCAACGGCGCAAAGGTATGCAATATGATTGGGATTTGCAATTTTTTTTGCAATTTTTTTCAATTTTTTTTCAGTCGGTCAGCGGACGAGCAGTTTTTTTATTATCCATTTGTCGTCTTCGAATGTTATTTTAGCATAGTACACGCCCGGTGCGTTGTCGTTGAGTTTGAGGGTGATGTCGTCGTATATCTGTCGGCTGTTCTTCTCGTGCTGGATGCATTTTCCGATTACGTTTGTTATTTCGATGTCTTTGATTGTGATTGAT
This sequence comes from uncultured Bacteroidales bacterium, assembly GCA_905234655.1. Lineage (GTDB taxonomy): Bacteria > Bacteroidota > Bacteroidia > Bacteroidales > UBA3824 > UBA3824. The sequence goes on along the minus strand of CAJOJG010000005.1, from coordinate 44,629 downwards.
GATTTAATTTTCACCATTTCCCCGCTTGCCACGGGGTTTGGGTATATGACGGCTTCGTGCCTGTCAAGATTCTGGTTATGAATCCTGAAGTCAATCTGCTGTGCATGGGCTCCGTGGCATGTCAGTGCCGCTACTGTCATCGCGGCGATGTATGTGAGCATTTTTTTCATTTTGGTTTTCCTTGTTGTTGTATTTTTGAGTAGTTGTTGTTTTTGCTTATACGTTGATTTTTGATTTTTTGTTTCGTTTTTCCCTGTGATTTTACTTTTGTTTCGCAAAATTTGTGCCACGGGGTTAGTCGATTTGCATGGTCTGCAGTATTTTTTCGAGGTCGTCTGGCGTGTCCACTGCGAGTCCTTCGAAGTCGGTCTTGCATGTCTGGATTTTATATCCGTTTTCTATCCAGCGGTCTTGTTCGAGTTTTTCGCATAGTTCGAGGCTCGACTGCGGGAGCAGTGTGATTTTCTGTAGGATGTCATAGCGGTATGCGTATACTCCTATGTGCCTGAAGTACACGTGTTTGTCGACCCAGTCGGCTTTGTCCGCGCCGCGTTTGAACGGGATGGGGGAGCGGCTGAAGTATACGGCTTCGCCTTTGAGGTTGACGATTACTTTGGCGGTGTTTTCGGAGAATATTTCGTCGGCGGTTTTTGCTTCTTTAATAAGTGTGGCGATTTCTACGTTCTTGTCTTCGAAGAGTTTGCCGAGGCTTGTGAGTTGGTCGGGGCGGACGAATGGCTCGTCGCCTTGGATGTTGATTACCGCGTCGAAGGTCTTGCCGGTCTCGTTGCAGTAGTTTCGTGCGGCTTCGGCGCATCTGTCTGTGCCGCTCTGGTGGTCGGGCGATGTCATTACGACCCTGCCGCCGAATGATTTTACTTCGTTGAAGATTCTGTCGTCGTCCGTGGCTACAACGATGTCTTCAAATGCCTTGCTCGCCTGGATGTAGACTCTGTGGATCATTGTCTTAGAGCCAATCATTGCGAGTGGTTTTCCTGGAAATCTTGTCGATGCGTACCTTGAGGGGATTATGCCTAAAATTTTCATTTGTCGATTTTGTGATTTGTTGATTTATGATTTGATTTATTGTTGGGATTGGTACAAGTTGTTGAGTTCGTCGAGGATGTGTGTTGTCGTTGCGCGGAGGAAGCGCATTGACTTGTACGCCGCGACCCATTGGATGCCGTGTTCCGTGTCGGCGACAAACATTTCTTGGGATTTTTGGAAGTCTTTTTCGGACAGCGGCCTGTCGCTTACTGTCCTCAGTCCCATTTTTGGTGCTATGACTTCCAGTATCTTTCGCCTCATGATGTCGTTAGAGCATCCGTCGGCGAGCGGCGGTGTGTAGAGTGTGTTTTCTTTTAGGAAGAAGATGTTTCCGTTATTGGCGGTCTCGACGATGTATCCTTTTGAGTTTGTGATTATTGCGTCGTCGACGTGGTCGTGGAAGCATCTTTTGTGGAGTGTGACTTTGAGGAGCGCGTTGTCGTGGGTCGTGTATGAGGACATCGGCGAAAGTCCGAACGGGAAGTCTTCGTATATGGCGAGTTTCAGTCCCGTGTAGTTGAGCTTGTAGCCGAGGGTGTCGGACGGTTTGCAGAATACGATGTACTCGATATTGTCGGGTGCGGAGGATTCGGGGTTGAATGACGACCTGAACACCAAGATGGTGGTCAATGAGCCGTGGAAGATTCGGTTTTTGGTTATGAGTTTCGATATTTCGGTTGAAAAGACTCGGTTGGCGTTGAAGAATTTTTCCGGGATTTTCATCATAGCCATCTTCATTCCTTCGCGCAGGTGTTCGAGGTGTTCGTCGATAAAACACAACCTGTCGGCGCACGTGTGGATCCTTTCGGAGATGCAGTCGCCGAGTGTCAAGGCACGGTTGTAGATGTTACAAATCGTGCTTGTCTGCGTATGGAAGTTTCCATTAAGCAGTATGTGGGAGCTTGCGGTTATAGCCATTTTATGTTGCGTTAGGTTTGATGTATAATTCCGTGTTCTTTAAGCTGGCGGTAGAGGTCGCCGTTAGGCTCGACTTTTATCGTCCATACGCCTGCCGCCTCGCCCGCCTTTACGTCCGTGCCGGAGTCGCCGACGAAGAATGTGTCCTCCGCTTTGGCACCGAGTTCCGCCATTGCCTTTTCGAGCATGAGCGGCTGTGGCTTTCTGCACAGGCACCGTCCATAGTCGGGGTGGTGGGGGCATACGTATATTTTATGGACAGCCGCGCCGTTCTTTGACAATTCGGTTTTCATCCATTCGTGGAGCGTGTCGATGTCGCCGAGGGTGTATATGCCTTTTGCGATTCCGCTTTGGTTCGATACGATCGCTATGTGGTAGCCGTGGCGCGTGAGGTACGCGAGCGCCTCCATCACTCCGGGGTTGAACTTGAAGTCCTCGCGCCGGTAGACGTAGTAGGATGTGGAGTTGTCGTCGATAACTCCGTCACGGTCAAATATAGCCAGTTTCATATCATTTTCGTTATTAAAAGTGGGAACAGGAATCCGTACACCGCGCCCATGAAGTGGGCGGAGTGGCCGATGTTGTCCAGTCCGCGCTTGTCCATGTAAAAACAGTATGCCAAATACAATATGCCGAACAGCCACCCCGGCGTCGGTATCGGTATGAACATCAGCGAAATCTTCATCGTCGGGTTGAAGAATATCGCCGCGAACAGTACCGCCGAGACCGCGCCCGACGCGCCGATGGCGTTATAGCCGGGGTTGTCCTTGTGCCGCATGAGGTCGACGCTTGACGAGGCTGCGAGCGCGGTCACGTATAGCGTCAGGTACATCGCCCTGCCCGCGCCGGTGTCGAATACGCTTTGGAAACATGCGTCCACAAAGTCGCCAAAGAAGTACAGCGTCAGCATGTTGAATACCAGGTGCCAATAGTCCGCGTGGACAAGCCCGTGGGTCAGCATCCTGTAATACTGGTGCTTATGCCACACGAGGTATGCGTTGAACCTGAACTGCGAGGTCCACTCGGGGCGTTGGAGCGATTCGGGCATTATGCTTCCCCGCTCGAAGGCCGCCACGGACACGACTGATGTCGCTATTATCAAAAGTGTCGTCGTCGTAATCATTCTTTTAAAAATTTGTAGTAAAACGCACCTTTGCGGCTGTTGTGGTCTTTCTCGTTAAGCCTTACAAGTTGTTGGGTGGCAAGCACTTTCTTACGGAAGTTGGCACTGTCGATGTCCTTCCCGAACACTATGCTGTACAGCCTGTGGAGTTGGGTCAGAGTGAACTTCTCCGGCATCAGCTCCCTGCCGATGAGGTCGGTGAATGCCACGGTCTTAAGCTTTTTCAAGGATTCGTCGATCATCTCCTTGTGGTCGAAAATCATCTCCGGCAGCTGTCCGATTTCCCACCAGTGCGCGCCCTTGCTCCTGACGAGCTTGCGGTCCTGCTCCGATATTCTTATCAGCGCGAAGTACGCCTGGCTTATGACCCGTCCGCCGGAGTCGCGGTCGGGCTTTGAGAATGTCTTGACCTGCTCGAGGTATATGTTTTCCAGTCCCACAGTCCCTTTCAGCACCCGTGTCGCGGCTTGTTCGAGCGACTCGTCTGGCATGACAAAACCGCCCATGAGCGACCAGTTGCCGTAGTTCGGGGAGACTAACCTGGGGCAGAGAAGAACTTTAAGTTCATCGTCCTCGAAGCCGAATATCACGCAATCGACCGACACGAGGTATTTGGGCACATCGCCGTATGTATCCATTATTGACTTTTGGTATTTGTTATAATCCACAAAAGTATAAATAAAATGTTATCGGGACAATTATTTTTTGAAAAAAATTATCTTGTTTTATGGCTGCGGTTTTGACGGAAATTTGCTATATTTGCACTTCAGAATTTATTAACTAATACACATATAAACTGTATGGAAAATAAAAGTCTGATTTCTATCACTGACTTCACCACTGACGAAATCCTCCGTATCCTCGAGCTTGCAGAAGGATTTGAGAAAACTCCCGAGCCGCATATCCTTGACGGCAAGGTCGTAGCGACATTGTTTTTCGAACCGTCCACGAGGACGCGCCTTAGTTTCGAGAGCGCGGTCAACCGAATGGGCGGCAGGGTCATCGGCTTCTCCGACCCGAACATCTCCAGCGTGTCCAAGGGCGAGACCTTGAAGGACACGATAAGGATTGTGTCCAACTATTGTGACCTGATAGTCATGCGCCATCCGCTCGAAGGCAGTTCGCGGTATGCGAGCGAGGTCGCCACTGTGCCGGTTGTCAATGCGGGCGACGGTGCAAACCAGCACCCGACCCAGACGCTCCTCGACATGTACTCTATCAAGAAGACCCAGGGCCGCCTCGACAATATCGACATCTTCATGGTCGGCGACCTTAAGTACGGTCGTACTGTCCACTCGCTGCTCCAGGCGATGTCGCCTTTCAGCCCCACATTCCACTTCGTGTCGCATCCCAAGCTCCGCCTGCCCGACGAGTACAAGACGTTCCTCGACAGCAAGGGCGTGAAGTACTACGAGCACGAGCAGTTCAGCGACCTTATCCCCGAGGCAGACATCATCTATATGACACGTGTGCAGCGCGAGCGGTTCTCCGACCTCATGGAGTATGAGAAGACTAAGGATGTGTACGTCCTGCGCAACTCGATGCTTGAGAAGGCGAAACCGACGATGAAAATCCTCCATCCCTTGCCACGCATTAACGAGATTAACCAGGACGTTGACCAAAGCCCGAAAGCCTACTACTTCGAGCAGGCGCGTAACGGTGTCTTCGCACGCCAGGCGGTGATAACATACCTCCTCGGACTTAAACGATAATTGTTTTTTTTTCACCGCCTTGCGGCGGTGTTTTTGGGGAACGGAAATTTAAACGAATTATAATGAATTAAAACGAATTAATTAGTGAAATTTACAGTGATTTAAAACGAATTAGTTAGAGAAATTCGCTTTAATTCGCTTTCAATCCGTTTAATTTTTGTTAAAGAAAAGATAAAATAAACTCACGTTAAAATGGAAAAGAAAGAACTTAAAGTAAATGCCATAAAGGACGGCACTGTGATTGACCACATTCCCGCCAAGGACTTGTTCAAGGTCATCCGCATCCTTGGGCTCGACCGCATAGAGACGCCGGTGACTTTCGGCACAAACCTCGATTCAAAAAAGTTTGGCAAGAAGGGAATCATAAAGGTCGCCGACCGGTTTTTCAAGGACAACGACATCAACAAAATCGCCCTCATCGCGCCGATGGCCAACCTCAACATCATCCGCAACTATGAGGTCGAGGAGAAACGCCCCGTGGAGCTTCCCGCCACTATAAAGGGCATCTGCAAGTGCATGAACCCAAAGTGCATAACCAACTCGGAGCCGATGACCACAAAATTCGACGTAATCAGCGGCGACGCAGTCTCGCACAATGTCTCGCTGAAATGCTTCTATTGTGGCAAGGTGACTGACCACGACCATATCGAGATTATCTAAGGCGTGGCGTAGGGGAAAGACAGTTTCATGTTTTTTTATTTTTATGTGGAAATGCAAGATTTTTTCCTGCATTTCCATTCATTTTATGCAACTATATAAGCGTAAAACTTAAAGACTGAATCATGAAATCGTTTTTCAAATCATTACTTATCAAGACAATTCTTGTTGCCGCCATGGGACTGACGGCGTCTGTCGCTGCCATGGCGCAGCAGCCCGCCATGGTGACGCTCACCGAGCAGACTTTCCTGACGAAGTGTTATAATTATAATGCCGACGAGGTCAAGTGCAACAAGCCGTTCATCATCGAGTTTGGCGCGGAGTGGTGCACGTGGTGCAAAAAGCAAAAGCCTGTCCTCCAAAAGATCCAGGCTTTGTACGGGTCAAAAATTCAGACCTTCTATGTCGATGTCGACCGATGCCCGCAGGCCGCCTCGCTGTTCGACGAGATAGAGTCGGGAATACCATGCTTGGTGTTTGTAAAGCCGGATAAAGGCGGCGAGTATGAGAGCATTAACGGATATATGGACGAGCAGGAACTTAAACAAGCAATAAAGGAAGTCTTTGGTTTTTAGTCTTGTGGCTAAAAAAACAAGGGCTTCCTTTCGTGTTTAGTTGCCGCCAAGCCATTTGAGGACGCTTTCCACATCGGGATTGTAGCTCATCGGCGAGCCGAGCGTCGCGCCGGTCTGTGGGTCTACAACCACGTAGTATGGCTGTGCGTTCATCTGGTACTTGCTGATTTGGATTTCGGTGTTAACTTGGCCGATTGTGTTCACTCCGTCGACGGACATCGTGCGGTCGTCGGTGTATAGCGCGCACAGCACAAAGTCGTTCTGCATCTTGTCATGGACGCGCTGGTCAGTCCATACGTTCTCCTCCATCTTGCGGCAGTTGACGCAACCATGGCCGGTAAAGACTATCAGCAGCGGCTTGCGCTGGCTCTTTGCGCATTCGACCGCCTCGTTGTATTCAAAATACGCCTGAAGTCCGTGCGGCAGTTTTAAGATGTCGGAGTACAACGGTTTTCCGCACAGGGTGGGGGAGTGGGCGGTTGATGTCGTCGCGTTGCCGCCATTATCGCCTATCACAAAATCCTGCGTCGTCATCGGCGGTATGTAGCCAGACAATGCCTTCAGCGGCGCGCCGAACAGTCCCGGCACCATGTAGACCGTGAATGAAAGCGTGATTATCGCCAATATCAGCCGTGGCACTTTTATATGCTCCATGTCGCTGTCGTTTGGCAGCCGGAGTTTGCCGAGGAGGTACGCGGTCAGGAGTATGCCGATGGCAATCCAAATGGCGAGGTATGTCTCGCGGTCAAGTATGTGCCAGTGGTAAGTCTGGTCGGCGACGCTGAGGAACTTAAGTCCCAGGGCGAGTTCGACAAAGCCGAGGACAACCTTTATCGTGTTAAGCCAGCCGCCCGACTTTGGCATTTTCTTGAGGTATTCGGGGAAGAAGGCGAATAGGGTGAACGGCATGGCGAATGCAATCGAAAAGCCGAGTATGGCGACGATGGGCTTTATGTAGTTATTCCCGGATGCAGACTCCACAAGCACCGACCCGACGATAGGCCCTGTGCATGAGAAACTTACCAATACCAGCACGAATGCCAGGAAGAACACGCCGACAAGTCCGCCTTCGTCGCCGCGTTTCTCCGCGCGGTTTATGATTCCAGAGGGCATCACGATTTCAAACATGCCGAGGAACGACATCGCAAAAATCATGAACACGACGAAGAATATTATGTTGGGCAGCCAGTGGGTGCTGAGCGCGTTGAACACTCCGGCGGTGAAGCTTGCGCCGCCGACCATTGTGCTTATGAGTATCAGCAGCGCGACTGGCAGCGTGTACAACAGGACTATCGAAACGCCGTATATCAGTGCGTTTGTTTTGCCCTGGCCGCCTTTGTCTTTCAGGAAAAAGCTTACTGTCATCGGAATCATCGGGAACACGCACGGCGTGAAGATTGCCGCCAATCCCGCCAAAAATGCGATTGCAAAAATCACCCACATCGAGTCGCCGTCGCCGCCGTCTGTTCCGTCGGTCAATGTGCCGAGCGCGTTTGCTGTGGCAGTCGTCACGGTGTCGATGTTTTTGGGCGTTGTGTCTGCCGGTGTGACTACGGACATCGTGTCTGCCGGTGTGACTGCGGACGCGGTTGCTGCCGGTGGGGTTTGGGTTACGGGTTGCGAGGGCTGGTCAGTGTTTTTTTTTTCGGGTTCCTTGGGCTTGGAAGGTGGCGTGACGTGGATTTTGAATTTGTCGATGACGGACGCGCAAAAATACTCGTCGTTACAAACCTGTCCGTCGACTGTGCCGGTAATGTCAAATGGCACGGTCGATGACGGCTTGATTGTGATTTTGAATCTTGCGGTTTTCTTGAAGAATTTTTCCGTCACTTCAAAAACTTCCTCGTAGTGTTCCTCCGGCTTTTGGGACTCGACGATTTTTCCGTCGGAGGCGAAGTCGCCGCTTTTGTCCAATGTTATCGCGAGGGGTTTTGACGCGCCTTCGGGGTTGTACGGCGAGTAGAGCCTGAATCCGTCGGGGATTGTAGCGTCAAAAAGCAACTCGACGTTGCCGTTTGGCAACGCCTTGCTGCTGTATTTCCAAGATACGTGCTGTCCCGCTGGCTGAGCCACTGCGAGAGTGGCCATCAGCATCACGGTCAGCAGTAATAAATATTTTCCTTTCATTCTTTTGTTTTATTTGACATATTCTAACTCGACGCGCCTGTTCTTTTTGCGGTTTTCTTCGCTTGAGTTGGGCACGAGGGGTTGTGTGTCGGCCTTTGTGGAGGTCAGGAGCTGTGTGGCTTTTATTCCGCGTTTGATGAACTCCTGCTTTACGGTGTTTGCACGGGCGAGGCCTACGCGCTTGTTTGTGGCGTATGAGCCGAGGTCGCATGTATGGCCGACGATGCTGAGTTTGTAGTCGTGGTGCTGCTTGAGGTACTCGGCTACGTCGTCGATGGTCTGGTCAACGACCTTGATGTCGGGGTCGCCGGTCGAGCCGAGGTCAAAGTTGATGATCATTCTGATTGTGTCGACTACCTCGTATGTGCGTCCGTTAATGACAACTTTCTTGCCTTTCTCGGTGTAGACTTGGTTTTGGTTATTGTCGGCGGGCTTGGTCTTGGAGTCGTCTTCCTTGGGCTTGTTGCCGGTGTTGATGCCGATGATGTCTGTGATGTTAATCACCTGGCCATCAGAGGGCTGCGGCTTGTCGTCCTCGGCGGGCTTGTTTGTGTTGTTGTCCACAAATGCCTTGCTGTCGTCCTGCTTGTTGTCCTCGGGCTGTTGCTGTTTGTTGTTGTCCTCGGGCTGCTGCTTGTTCGCGTCCTTGTCGGCATCCTTAATGTCGTCCTGCGGCTTTTGGTTGTCGACTACGACTGCGGACTTTATGCCGTCGTCCTCGATTTTCTTGTCGTCGGCGGGGTTCTTGCCGATTTTGAAACGGAAACCTGCCATCATTCCTACCGACATCGGGCGGCTGCCGTCTGTCACCGATGAGTTCAATACGCCGTTGTATGTCTCGTTGACAGGCGCGTAGACGAGGTTGTCGTTTGATTTTGTGGCTTTTGAAAGACCGTAGTTTCCATAAAATCCGACGTGGACATCTATGCACTTGGAGAGCGCGTACAGGAGGTTAAGCTCGAAGTATGTGCCGAAGGTCGCCTTGTAGTCGTAGCTCCCCTCAAAATCGCTTTTCGTGTAGAAGCCATGGTTGTCCATGTCCTTGAACGTGATGTCGTCCTTCGGGTAGTATGCCTCTGTCGAAAGGTTGCCGGAGACGGTCTTCATGGATTCTTTGTTGACGAAATTGGCGGATACGCCGATGCCGATGCCGATTTTCCAGCGGTCGACGATTTGTCCCTGGAAGTATAGCCCGACGGGGATTCCGATGGAGGTCTGCTCTTGGCGTTCCTTCAGCCCGTTGTATCGGATTATCGAGTAATACTGGTCGCCGTCGTTGTCCGTGAGGAGGTCGGACTGGTTGTAGAAGTCGAGTTTAGCCTCCGTCTTTGAGGTTTTGAGCGTCAGGTTTGCGCCGACGCCCCAGTGTTTCGTGAAGAGATACCGGTAGCCCACGCGCCCCATGATGCCCATTCCGGGAGTGCGTTTGCCGTTGTCGTCGAGGGAGTATGACAGGTTATGGAAACCGCCGCCAAAGTCCAGCACGATGTAATGCGCCTTGTCGCTTGGCTTTGCGTTTTCCTGTTGGCCTTCCTGAGCGTATGACGCGGTAGAAAGCATCAATGCCACTAATGCGTATGTCAGTCTTTTCATGTTGTGGTGTATAATGTCCAACTTAATATTAAAATTAAAAGTGTAGTGCAAAAATCACGCCGAGAAGGTCATTTTTCGGCGTGATTTGCAGCGTGTGGCCGTTCATGCCTTTATGCCGGTGGAGAGTATCTTCTCAAGCAGTAGCATGAACCTCGATGTCGACTTTATGTCCACTTTCTCGCTCGGGGTATGTACGCCGTACATCGTGGGGCCTAACGAAATCATGTCCATTCCGGGGTATTTGCCGAGGATGAGGCCACATTCCAGGCCTGCGTGGATAGCCGTCACAAACGGTTCGGAGTTGAATGTGGCGGTGTATATGCTTTTGCAGAGTTCGAGGATTGGGCTCTGTGGGTTTGGCTTCCAGCCCGGGTATTCGCCCTCAAACTCGCATTTTGCGCCGGAGTATTCTGCCATGATGCGTATCTGTTGTTTCAGGTAGTCGCTTTGGCTTTGGACAGAGCTGCGCAGGAGGCATTGGATTCGGAGCGTTCCGCCGTTTATGCGCGTTATGGAGAGGTTGTTGGAGGTCTCCACAAGCCCCGGGATGTCCGCGCTCATCGTGAATACGCCCGATACGATGCTGTTTATGATGAAGTCTACGTCCTTGAATGACTGGGCGTCGAGGACGAGCGGGGAGGGCGATTCGAGTTTCTCGGTCTTGATGTTAGCGTCCGGGTCGGAGGCGGAGTACTCGTCGTGGATTGTCTGCTGGAATTTCTTTATTTCCTTGTCCAGTTTTTTTACGTCTGACTTTTTGACATGCACAAAAGCCCTTGCAGCGCGCGGTATGGCGTTGTGCATGTCGCCGCCGTCCGCGCCGGAGAGGTGGAAGTCTACCTTTCCGCATATTCCGTCGATGAAACGGAAAAGCAGTTTCACTGCGTTCGGGCGGTTCTTGTGGATGTCGCTGCCGGAATGTCCGCCGAGGAAGCCGTCGAGTATGATTTTATATGGTGTGTATTCTTCGGGGTCGATGTTTTGGAATTTCAGCTGTTTAGTCACGTGGACATTGACTCCACCGGCACATCCGATGTAGAAGATGCCTTCCTCCTCGCTGTCGAGGTTGATGAGTGTCTGGCTTTTCAGCGCGTCGGTGCCAAGTTTGTCCGCGCCGGTCAGCCCTGTCTCCTCGTCGACCGTGAAGATGGCTTCGAGCGGGCCGTGGGCGAGTGTGTCATTCTCAAAGATGGACATTATCGCCGCCACGCCAATTCCGTCGTCCGCACCGAGCGTCGTGCCGTCGGCGTGGACATATCCGCCTTCGACGATTGTGGTTATCGGGTCGATGTTGAAGTCGTGCTGCTTGTCGCTGTCTTTCTGCGGCACCATGTCGCAGTGGGCTTGGAGAGCGATGCTTTTGTAGTTCTCCATTCCGGGAGTTGCATTCTTGCGGAGTATGACGTTGCCGACCTTGTCGCGGTATGCCTCGTCGGCGTGTTTCTTTCCGAACTCGTATAGAAATTGGGACACGCGCTCCTCGTTCTTCGAAGGGCGTGGTATGAGGGTCAACTCCCTGAAGTTTTTCCACAGGGAGCGTGGTTCTAATTCCAAAAGGTTTTCGTTCATATAGACTTATTTGTTTATGTTAAGTATGCTGCAAAGTTACCACATTGGGGGCAAGGAACAAACTGTTTTTCGAAAAAAAATAATTTTTTTTTCCATTTGTGGTTTTATGAAAAAAAATTCATACATTTGGAAACTCATTTCATCGGTACATTTTTAGAGCGTTTGTAGTTTTAGTCCACGTACCGAGAGTATGTCATTTATAAGAAAAAAACTAAGCGTGCTTATGGAAAAGACAATGATTTATAATAAATTACAGGTGCTGGCGGATACCGCGTCGGTGGATAACTCGACGTTCACCCGTAACGATTTGGCATGGGAGTTCAAGGAGGATTTTGCTGCTATCGGAATTGAAGGGGACTCGCCGGAAATCAGCAAGATTGTGTGGGAGTGTTACCAAATGACAAGGGACGAGGCCGTCGCCAAGTGCTTTGTCACCAACAACCGTTCATATACGCTCGTGGAGGAATACAGGGTTCCGGCGTTGGTGGAGGCCGGGAAGATGAACAGCGTTTTTAATGTCATCGACGGAAAACTCGAGAAGTCCGGCAATATCATAAGCCACCTGCAGACCGTGGTGGCCAATGGCATCAACCTGAAACTCGTCGACGAGGCTTCCAATCTCATAAACACCGTCTCGGGCGCGGAGGCTGTCAAGCGAATCCAGGACGAGGCGCAGCAGATTTTCGCCAAATATTCAGACATGGCGGGTGCGTACTCCGACGCGCGGAATGTCATACGGGAGCTTGTGGCAGACTTTTCGGAGTTAAGGCAGTTTGCATACGAGGCATATAAAAAGTATGCGCTGGAGCTTGTGGACATGTTCGGCGAGCAGATTAAGGCTTCGATGCCGGAGTTGTTCGACTTCGACACAATAGAGTTCCTCGACGTCGACGCAATGAAACAGAACGTAAAGTTGGCATACGACGGCATATACGGCAAGTGCGGCGTTCTTCTCGGCGAAGTTTCGGAGAGTTTCACAAAATCATTGTCACGTTCCGCGTCGCAGTTCAGCGAGCAGAGCGACCATTCGGTTGGGCTTGTGCTGGCTGGCATAACCATGATTTCACACTATGTGAAGACAGGACAGAAGGCGACAGCCCTCCACCGCGACTTGGCTGAACTGCGCGGCGCAATATCGAGCGACGAAGCCGCGATACGCACGGACGAGGTAAGGCTCATGGAACTCTACAAACTGTTCAACGATGTCATGATTCCCGAGTCGCAGCTGTTCGCCTTGAACGCGCCGAAAGTTTTTGACGAGGAGTTCGAGGAGCTTATAGACACTCTCTATTCGACTCCGGAGACCCGCGCGCTAAAGCAGGAGCGTGACCAGATCTTGAAGGACATGCACCAGAACGAGCGGCGCATTAACGACGCAAACATCAGCATCAGTTATTATAAAGACCATATCCAGTCATGCCAGGAGACGCTCAGCAGTCTGAAGGGCAACTACATCGAGGCGCAGGTCACTAAGCCCGAGCCGCCTAAGTTTTTCGTCCTGCCGCCCGCCAGACGCAAGTATGAGCGCGATTTGTATGAGTGGGACAAGAGCTGCAAGCCTGTCATCGACACATACGAGAGCCTTGCGTTGGACATCAGCGTCGAAAACGACGAAATCGCCCGCCGCCACGCTGCCATTGACGACGACACGCTGAGGTACAATGAGTTGAAAATAAGGCTTATGGACGTTTCAAAACGCCTTTCTGCGCTTGTCGGGACGCGACCCGAACTTAAGAAGAAGGCGGCGCGCCACCTCGACAGCATCGTCAAACTGTTGGTTTTGGCGAAGAAAATCGTAAGCACACGCTTGGACGACAGGCTTGTGACCGCCACAAAGGTCACTAAGTTCGACGACATACAGTTGCCGAAGGAACTCGTGGCGGCTGTGAAGGATTTTAAGGATTCGCTGACCAAGAACCTGAAATTCACCGAGAACGATGCCGTCAATCTGACAAACAGCAAGGTCGGGAAGGAAATTATCACAGACATTGCCGGAAAAGGCGACGCGCTGCTCCAGGACGGTGTCAGCTTCTGTGAAAACGTCGCCCGGCTTAAGGTGATGAGGCTAAAGCAGACGTTGGGCAAGGAGATGTATGACCGCGAGTTCAAGAAACTCAAGGCGGAGTTCGACGAGCGCATGAAGCTCGTCGACGACAAGGCGGCCTTCATCCGCGAGACCGCGAAAAAGATAAACACCGCTGACGAGCATGACGCGCTGAAGGAAGCGTTGTTGGAGTTGGTTGGTGCAAACGCCCCGTCGTACACCCAAAAGGACTGGGACGACTTCCTCGACGGCAAGAAAATAATCGAAATCTAATCAGAACGATGGAGAGCAGCAGAAGAAGGCAAGCGCGTAAAGACCTTGGTTTCGAGACCGAGGAGGAGAAGGCGAAGATTGAGGTTTCTTTGGCGAGGGAGGAGGAACGCCGTCAGAAAAAAGAACTCGCCCGCCAAAAACTTGAAGGCGAGTGGTCGTACAAGTTTGTCAAGGGCGTATCGACCTTGATGGACAAGTATTTTGTCGACGCGGTGGCTGGTTTTGTCGTGCCAGGTGTGGGCGACTTCCTGACGAGCGCCCTGACGATTCCGTTCCTGTATGTCTCGGTGTGCAAAATCAAGTCCTTGCCCCTGACATTGGCGGTGCTGTATAACATGATGGTCGATTGTTTCATAGGCCTTACGCCATACCTTGGCGACGTGCTTGATGCGTTCCACCGCTCGTATGCAAAAAATTACCGCCTTATCGTCGGCTTTGTCGAGGACGATGAGGCGGTAATTTCAGAAGTCCGCCGTGGCGCGTTGAAGTCCGCGATTATGATTGTGGTGCTTATCGTGGCTTGTTACTTCCTGTACCAAGTCGTCAAAGGCCTGTATGTCTCCATCGCGGCGATGTTCGGCGGGTGTAATTAGGATTTAGCGTGAGAAGGTCTTGTCAAATTCGATTTTGGCTTCCGTGTCGTTGACGGTTATCGTCGCTTCCCTGCCTAACATTATGGGCGTGTTGACGATGTCGTGGCCTGACGACACGCCGTAGACAACCGGGATGCCGAGTTTTCCGACGTATTTGTGTATAATCTCATTGAGCGGAAGGTCGCTGCCCTGCGAGCCGCCGATGAACTCCCCGACGATTATGCCCTTGAGTTGCTGCAACTTGCCGGACTGTTGGAGGTTGAGCATCATGCGGTCGACGGAATAGTTGGCCTCGCCGGTGTCCTCGATGAATAGTATCGAGTTTATGGCGTTGATGTCGAATGCCGTGCCGCTCATTGCGTAGATGAGCGACAGGTTACCGCCCACAATCCTTCCAGTCGCCGAGCCTTTGATACAGTCGTCGTTGTACGGAATCGTTATGTCGGCGTTTTCACCGAACAACATTGCCCTCAGTTTTTCTGCACTTGCCGGGTCTTTAAGGAACCCGACCATCATCGGGCCTTGGATCGACGCGATGCCGAGGTTGTTAATGGCGATGTGGAGCGCGGTGACGTCGCTGTAGCCGATGAGCCACTTCGGGGCTTTCTTCATTGCCGACCAGTCCAAGTTTGGCAGGAGTTGGGCCGCGCCATATCCGCCGCGCGCCATGAAGATTGCACGGATTTCGTCGTTGTCCAATGCGGCTTGGAAAGCTTTCACGCGCTCGTCGAGAGTGCCGGCGTAGCGGGAGTAGCTCGAGAGGAGATTGTCGGCCTCGACGACTTCCAAGCCCCACTCTTTGAGGGTCTTTATGCCGTCGGCGATGTCGTCGTAGCTGAACGAGTTACTTGCCGCGCAGACCGCAACCTTGTCGCCTTTGCTGAGGAAAGTCGGCATGACAGTCTCCGTAATTGGCTCAAGGTCTGTGATGTAGAACTCGGGGTTGTATTCGGTGACATTGACAATCGTCGTGTCGACCGTGACGTTTTCATACACAATTTCTTCCTTCTTGCACGAGGCGAGCAGGACTGCCGCAAGCGCGGCGATGATTATGGTTTTGTTCATGGGTTTTATAAAAAATAGTTATATATTATATAAGTGGTGCAAAGTTAACAAATAATGTGCAAAATTAAGCCGTTAGAAACATGGAAAAAATATTTGAAATTTCCTAAGATAATTTCTAACTTTGCGCCATAATCAAAACACATAATTGAATTAGATGGAAAACTACATTCTGACTAATGGAGTCTCGATTCCCAAAATTGGACTCGGAACTTGGCACAATACGGACGAAGACACGGTAGAAGATACTATCCTCAACGCCTTGAAGGTCGGCTATACGCATATCGACACTGCGGCGGTCTATGGTAACGAGAAGTTCATCGGCGACGCTATCATAAAGAGCGGCGTGCCGAGGGAGAACCTGTTCATTACGAGCAAACTTTGGAAGACTGAATATGGCTACCAGAAGGCTTTGAGGGCTTTTGAGAAGACTATCACAGACCTTGGCGTGGACTATCTCGACCTCTACCTTATCCACTGGCCATGCTCGCCGTCTAAGCGCGACGACTGGGCGGAGGTCAATGCGGAGACTTGGCACGCGCTCGAAGACCTCTACAAGGCCAAGAAAATCAGGTCTATCGGTGTCAGCAATTTCTGGAGCCACCACCTCGATGCCCTTCTTAATATCGCCAACATCAAGCCCATGGTGAACCAGATTGAACACCACCCGGGATACCGCCAGCAGGAGGTCGTCGAATATTGCCGCCAAAATGACATCCTTGTCGAGGCTTGGAGTCCGCTCGGCCGTGGCATGGTGCTTCAAGACCCGACGCTCGAAGCCATCGCCAAGAAATATGACGCGACGGTCGCGCAGGTGTGCGTGGCGTGGTGCATACAGGACGGCATACTGCCCTTGCCAAAGTCCACAAAGGCTGACCGCTTGGCGTCAAACATCGCCGGTCTTGAACTGAAACTCGCGCAGGAAGACATCGACACGATCAATGCGATGAACCTTGGCAGCAGTTCCGGCAGCTATCCTGACGCTGTGGCTTTCTGATTTTTCGTGTCCTGGCGGACACTGATTTTAAGGTGTCCTTACGGACAGAAATCTTACAAATCTTAACAAATCTTTCAAATTTGTCAAAACTATCAAATCTTATTTGATTGATTTGAAATAGATTTGTAAGATTTCTCGCGAAGCGGCAAAAGAATATATAGTGTTTTATTCATTGACAGTTCTTTATGAAAAAGTTTTTTATGGCGGTAGTCGCCGTCATCGCCTTTGTATTTGGCACGGTAGCCGGTTCGAGCGCGCAGAACGAGTTCCCCGTGGGGATGTTTGGCGTTAACGTCGGCTTTGGTGCTGGAACCATGGGGCATAGCGGCAATCATTGGAACAATGTGTTCATCCCGACGTTGAATGTGGCAGGTGACTATTCGTTCCTGCCGAACATCATCAACAGCAACGGCTCGATAAGCGGCGGCGGATATTTTTCGATTGGAAAGGGTTCCCGCACGGACAATAATGTCAAATGCTCGGATTTCTGCTGGCGCGTCGGCACTCGTGGAGTGTTGCATTACACATGGGTTCGCTACCTCGACACATACGTCGGCGTGGCTTTTGGCGTTAAGCATGACAACTACAAGGAAGAATGGACCGCTTCAGGACATACCGACATCGACGACTCCAATTTTGAGTTCGACAGTTATGGGCTTGCCGGTGTCCGCTATAAGCTGAACAATAACTTTGCGTTCTATAGCGAAGTCGCATCGACACACTTGGCATGGTTCCAAATCGGCGTGTCAATCTTGTTCAATTAAAAGAATTAAAAGAATTTTTTGGGTAATTATTTTTTGGAGGCATTAGAACAGGAGTCCTGCTCCTATGGTCAACGCGCACACATCCCCAAGAATCGTCATTCCTGCGTCGGCGGCATAGCGCACACGCCTCAGCCGCCCGCTCTCGATGCCGATTCTTGGGGATATTGTTGCGACTTGGTAGCCGAACACATAGCCGCCAGACAGCATCACAACCGGCGCCACTGGCTTTTTTCCGAATGGGCGTATGCGCAGTTCGGTTTGCAGCGGTATGTTGATTCCGTCGTCAAAGATAACGCCAGTGGCAGTGCCGACCGAAAAATGGTTGTCGATGTTGTAATAATGGGTGTAGCCGACCTGCAATGCGCCGCCGTCGCCGTTAGAAAGGTGTGACAAAAAAAGCCTGCCCGTGAACCAGCCGTCGTCCGACTGGCTCGATGCGGGCAGGCAACTGAGCACCGTTATAATTGCAAATAGTAGTATCTTGGGCATCTTGGCTTTACTTCACGACGTTTCCGTTGAGTTTAAGTTCGTAGACATCATACGGAGCGTCGAGGGACATCTTGACAGTGATGGACTTGTCGAAAATTCCGGGTTCCTTTGCGTCGTAGACCGTGGAGATTGTGCCTTGCTTTCCAGGCAGGACAGGCTCTTTCTTGTATGTCAACTTTGTGCAGCCGCACGAAGCCTCGGCGTTGAGTATGAACACGGGCTTGTCGCCGGTGTTTGTGAAGGTGTACTCGACGTACTGAGGCACGTTCTGCTTTATGTCGCCAAAGTTGTATTCGGTCTTGTCCCATTTGATTGTGGCGGCTTTGTTGGACGAGAGCTCTGCCTTTCCCGAACCTGTGCCGGGGTTGTTAAAAATGTCCGTCCACTGCGCCGACGCATTGTCGGAAAACGCGAGCATTACGCCCACCGCTACAAGATAAAAAAGTATTCTTTTCATTTGTATTTATGTTTTTAGTTTTTACCAAACGTTTCACATAATAATAGACGGATTTTTTGACAAAAAGTGTATGCCAAATTACATAAAAAAAGTTAATGCGTGGCGTTTTAGAACGCCGACGGCTTGAGCCTCAGGCCTTGCCTCTCGTCCAAGCCGAACATGATGTTCATGTTTTCGGTCGCCTGTCCTACTGCGCCCTTGACGAGATTGTCGATTACGGACTCTACGAGCAGCTGGTCGCCTTCTTTCTTTACCGAAACGATGCACTTGTTAGTGTTCACTACTTGTTTCAGGTAGAGATTGCCATCATAAAAATGTGTGAACGGCTCGCCGGCGTAACATTCGCGGTAGATTTCCTTGACTTCGTCCTCGGTCTTGTCGGTAGTGAACCACACACTCGCAATAATGCCGCGCGTGAAGTCGCCACGGTAGGGGATGAAGTGGATTGGCTTTTGGAGCGTGGGCATGAGGATGTCCTTAGTCTGGTTAATCTCCGCTAAATGCTGGTGGGTGAACGCTTTGTAGACCGAGAAGTTGTTGTTGCGCCAGGAGAAATGGCTTGTCGCCGAGAGTTTCTGGCCCGCGCCGGTGCTGCCTGTCACAGCCGAAACCTGGATGTCGCTTTGGATTATTCCGGCTTTTAGCGATGGCACTAATGCCAGTTGGATTGCCGTCGCGAAGCAGCCCGGGTTAGCCAGCTTTGTGCAAGTCTTGATTTTGTCGCGGTTGATTTCTGGAAGTCCATACACAAATCCAGTGTCGCCGACGCGGAACTCGTTTGTCATGTCGATGATTTTGACATCGTCGGGGAAGTTGTATTCCGCCAATAGTTTGCCAGTCTCGCCGTGCGCCGTGCAGAAGAACACGACATCGGGCTTTTCTGTCGGCTGCTCGGCAAATTTGAGGTCTGTGTCGCCGAACAAGTCTGCGTGTACGTCATAGACCGGCTTTCCGTAGTTACTGCGGCTTACCGCCCATGCTATCTCGACATCGGGGTGGTATGTCAATATTCTTAGAAGTTCGCCGCCGGTGTATCCCGCCGCGCCTATTATTCCTGCTTTTATCATGTTTCCTTTTTTAATTGACAATTGACAGTTGACAATTGACAGTTGTCAATTGTCAATTGACAGTTGACAATTATTAGTATTTCTCGTTGTTAACTGCGTACCAAATCTTTGACTGGACGCCGGCAACCTTTGTGAAGCCAGCGATGTCGTCGGCGGTGAAGGCCTTGTTGTCCTCGCCATAAACGCCAAACTTGGATGTCATAAGGTCGTGTTCGGATTCGATGCCGTTAATGAAGAATGTGTAGGGGCGGAGTGCTACGAACACTTTGCCCGACACTTTCTGCTGTGTGCTTTCGAGGAATTTCTCCATGTCGCGCATTTCTGGCTCGAGCAACATTCCTTCGTGGAGGCGGTTGCCGTACCACTGCGAAATGTTGTCCTTCCAGTAGATCTGCCACTTCGTGAGTGTGTGCTTTTCGAGGGCGTGGTGAGCCTTGATGATGACCATCGGGGCGGCGGCCTCAAAACCTACGCGGCCTTTGATGCCGATGATTGTGTCGCCGATGTGCATGTCGCGGCCGATTGCGTATGCGCCCGCGAGTTTTTCGACCTCACGGATTGCGTCGATGCGGTTGTCGAATTTTGTGCCGTCGACAGCCACGAGTTCGCCCTTCTCAAATTCGAGCGTGATGACGGATTCTTCCTGCTTTGTGCAATGTGTCGGGTAAGCCTCCTCGGGCAACGGCTGGGCGGAGTTGAGGGTCTCGCGGCCGCCGATTGACGTTCCCCAAAGTCCTTTGTTGATGGAGTATTTAGCCTTGTCGAAGTTCATCTTTATGCCTTTCTCCTTGAGGAATGCGATTTCGTCGACGCGCTGGATATTGGTTTCGCGGACGAGAGCCTGAACCTTGATTTCGGGGCAGAGAATGTCGAAAACCATCTCGAAGCGCACTTGGTCGTTGCCCGCGCCGGTACAGCCATGGGCGATTTTGTCGAAATTGTGCGCCTTGGCGTAGTTTGCGACCGTGATGGCCTGGATAATGCGCTCGCTCGATACCGACATCGGGTATGTGTTGTTCTTGAGCATGTTGCCGTAGATCATGTACTTCACGGTCTTGTCGTAGTACTCCTTTGAAACGTCGATGCACTCGAAGGCCTTTGCGCCGCCCTGGAAAGCGCGGTCTTTTGCCGAGGCTATTTCCTCGTCGGAGAATGCGCCTGAATTAATCATCAGGGCCGTTACGTCCTCGCCCTTAGACGAAAGCAGCGTCGTCACCCATGTGGTGTCCAGCCCGCCGCTATATGCTACTAATGTCCTCATTTATTTACGATTTTTTGATTTTTGATTTTTTGATTTACGATTTTTGATTTCATTATGCATTGTGAATTATGCATTACTCAAATACGACTTTGACGTTTTTTTCTGCGAATTTGGCCTTTTCGTAGAGTTTGTCCCAGTCTTTCGGCCCGCGTTCCTTTTCCCATTCGGGGTCGTAGAGCATGCCGGTACAGAGGCAGTTCTTGCGGTTTTTGGATGTCAGGATCGGGAAGTTGACACAGCTGCCGCATCCTTTCCAAAACTCGTCGTCGTCTGTCAGTTCGCTGAACGGGACGGGGCTGTATCCGAGTTCGTTGTTGATTTTCATCACTTGAAGACCTGTTGTAAGACCAAAAATCTTGGCCGTCGGGAACTTCTTTCGGCTGAGGCGGAAGGCTGTGAACTTGATTGCCTTTGCCACGCCTCGTCCCCTGAAGTTAGGATTCACGATAAGACCCGAGTTAGCCACGAACTTCTCGTGTCCCCAGCTCTCGATGTAGCAGAATCCGACCCATTGTCCGTCCTCGGTAAGGGCGATGATGCCCTTGCCTTCAATCATTTTGCCGGTAACATATTCTGGTGTCCGTTTGGCGATGCCGGTGCCCCTTGCCTTCGCCGAGCTCGCCATCTCGTCAACAATCTCCTGGGAGTATTTGCTGTCGTCCTCGCACGCTATTCTTACGATTATGTTCTCCATAATGACCTGTGATAATTTTTGCTGTATTTTAAATAATTGGTTCGTTTAATTTTTTTGTATTCTTTTTTTCGTCTTAACGACAATGCAAAGTAACTCTAATATTTAAACATACGCAAACTTTTATGATTAATTTTTCTGAAAATTTTTATATTTGTTGTCTGTCAAATATTTAGCGCGGCGATTTTTGGATATTTTTCCATAAGTTTAGATAATTGTCGGATATTTATCCAAAAGTCTACGTTAAAATCGTATTTTGTTTACGTTTTCTGCTTAAAGCCGTTTTAACAATTTTTTTGTTTTGGAAACACTCGTTATCTTTGTACCGAAATTAAAAAAGCACAGAATTATGAAGTTAGAAAAAATTTTGGCGGCATTTGCATTGGTGCATATGACTGCCACAGGCGTAAGGGCGCAGGACATCGAGGACGGCGGTTCCGAAAACGGTTTCCACTTTTCGTCGGAGTTTGTGACGGAAGATGTGTGGAGGGGCGGATTCGCTGGCAGCGCGGCTTTTGAACCCGAAATCTCCTACACAATCGGCGGATTTTCGATTGGCACGTGGGCTTCCTCGCCGCTCAACTATGGCAACGACACATACAACGAGCTCGACTTTTTCATCGAGTATGCCGTTGGCGGTGTGACCCTGACATTCAGCGACTACTGTTGGACTAACGGGAATGACAAGTTCGAGTACTTCGGCCCTTATAAGGAAAACCATCTTCTCGAGGCGAGCCTTGGCTATGATTTTGGAGTCGGTAACGAGAACGTCCCGCTGTCGTTCTCAGTGAACACAATCGTCGCCGGTGCAAATAGGAAGGCTAATGGCGACCAGGGCTTTTCGACGTATTTGGAGGCTGTCTACGCACCGTCGCTTAAGAAACTCGACATGAGCCTTACTGTTGGCGCGGCGATAGAGAACGAGGAGGCAGCGATGTATTCTAAGAAAGGCGGATTCAATTTTGTCAACATCGACTTCGGCTTGAGCCATGATTTTAAGCTGAGGGACGTTGCGACGCTGACCCTCGGCGCAAACCTGATATGCAACCCCACAGGCTTTGAGGAGCATGGCGAGGCATACGTAACAGGAAGCATCGGAATTTCATTCTAAAAAATCGGAGTGCAGGCGGCTTGCCTGCTTTTAGGAAAAACACGAGCCGCTGTCACTCCAATTTTAGTATTAAATATGTAAAGTATATTACTAATTTAGTAAAATACGTAATACTCTTAATTCGAAATAAGTAAAATTCTTAAAAGCGATAAAAACATGAAAAGAATTGAAGCAATCATCAGGAAAACCAAGTTTGACGAGGTGAAGGAAGCGTTGCTCTCATCAGACATCGACTGGTTTGAGTACCACGACGTCCACGGAATCGGACAGTCGCGCCAGGAGAGAATCTACCGTGGTGTTGTCTATAACACTGACATGATTGAGCGTGTGGCGATAACGATCGTCTGCCGCGATGTCATCGTCGACAACACAATCGACGTAATCCTCAAGACCGCCAACACTGGTCAAATCGGCGACGGCCGTATCTTCCTCAGCGATGTCATCGACTGCTGGTCAATCCGTACCGGCGAGCATGGCGACACTGTCTTGAGGGACAAGAAATAATGCATAATGCATAATGCATAATTCATAATGCATAATGCATAATTCGTAAATCGAAAATCAAAAATCGAAAATCAAAAATCGTAAATCGAAAATCAATAAATCGAAAATATCATGGCAGGCATAATAATAGATATAGCCCCCGTAGTAGAGGAGGCGAAGGATTTTGTTAACGGTTTGGACACGTTGTGGGTGCTGCTCGGCGCGATGCTTGTGTTTTGGATGCAGCCCGGCTTCGCGCTCGTTGAGGCGGGACTTACACGCGCCAAGAACACCGCCAACATCCTCATGAAGAACTTCTGCGATTTCATGTGCGGCTCGGTATTGTACTGGATTGCAGGGTTTTCAATAATGTACGGAGCTGGCAACGGCTTCATCGGCTGGGACGGTTTCTTCTTCATCGGCGAGGATTCAAACGTTCCGGCGGAGGCGACGTTCATGTTCCAGACTGTATTCTGCGCGACGGCGGCGACGATTGTCTCGGGCGCAATGGCCGAGAGGACAAAGTTCTCGATGTATTTTGTCTACTCGATGGTCATCTCGTTGATAATCTACCCGATAGAAGGCCACTGGTCTTGGGGCGGCGGCTGGCTGTCGGAGATGGGATTCCACGATTTTGCAGGCTCGACGGTTGTGCATCTCTGCGGCGGCGTGCTGGCGTTGATGGGTGCTGTTGTGCTGGGTCCGAGGGTCGGAAAGTATGGCAAGGACGGTAAGTCGAAGGCTATCCCCGGCCACAGCTTGACACTCTGCGCATTGGGCGTGTTCTGCTTGTGGGTAGGTTGGTTCGGTTTTAACCCCTGCTCGACAGTCGCGGCGACGGGTTATGCAAACGCTGTCTCGATGTCCCACGTTTTCGTCACGACAAACATGGCGGCTGTCACTGGCGGTATTGCTGCGCTTGTCTACACGTGGCTGATAGACGGCAAACCCTCGCTCTCAATGGTTTGCAACGGCGTTTTGGCAGGTCTTGTGGGCATCACTGCTGGTTGTGACTGTGTGCCGATTTGGGCGGCGGCTGTTATCGGTATCGTTGTGTCGGTCATCATGTGTTTTTCGGTCGGTTTCCTCGACAAGAAATGTCACATTGACGACCCGGTCGGCGCGGTTTCGGTTCACGGTGTGGGCGGCCTTTTGGGCACGGTGTTGACCGCTGTCTTCTGTGATTCGTCAATCAATGGTGTCGAGGCTTCTGTCGGTGTCCAACTTCTCGGCGCGGTGTCGGTGATGGCGTTTGCGCTTGTACTTGGCGCGGCTACATTCCTGATTATCAAGCGTACACACGGCTTGAGAGTTGAAAAGCGTATCGAGGAAGAAGGTCTCGATGTCTACGAACACGGCGAGGCTTGCTACAACTAAACATAAAATCCACCGTCGCCTTAAAATATAAGAAAGATGACGGTGGATTTTTTGTATTTTTTAGTGTGTTGCGCTATTTTGCGTCAATGTTCACCAATGTGTAGTTTGTGGAGCCGAGGCCGATTTCCTCTGCCCATTCGATTGTGTGGATGCCGTGCTGGCGGTTGATGCGTTCGATGAGCGGTTGGTTGTCGTTGCCCTCGGAAGGTGTCATGTTGAAAATAATATCCACACACGCCTTGTCGAGTGCGACAGGGTCGAGCGATGCGAGGATTCCGTAGTCTTTTAGTTTCACAGGCTCCGGCGTTGCGACACAATCGCAATCCACTGTCATATTGTTCATTACGGCGATGTAGATGACCTTTTTGCCGTTGTCGAAATAGTTGTGGACGGCTTGTGCGGCGGCAGCCATGGATTCGAGGAAGCCGTCTTGGTTTTCGACATGTCCCCACATTCCCTCTACAACTTGTTGATAGCCAGCGGTGTGGATGTTGGCCTTGCCATTGGCGGAGGCTACGCCGATGGACGCATTCTTAAGGACACCGCCAAGTCCGCCCATCGGATGTCCCTTAAAATGGGCGAGGTTAATCATGAAGTCGTAGTTCTTGAGGTGGTTGCCGACGATGTCGCACTTGATGTTTGTGGAGTCTTGTACGGGGATTTTGAACTCGCCCTCCTCGTCCATCAGGTCGACCTTGAAAGTCGGCAGGAAACCGTGGTCCTTGATTGTCTGCCAATGGTCGTCGAAGGTCATGCGTTTTCCGCCGTATGCAGTGTTACATTCCACGATTGTGCCGTTGACCTCGTCGACGAGAAGTTTGATGAGTTCGGGTTTGAGGTAGTTGGGGTTTCCTGCCTCGCCGGTAGAAATCTTGACGGCGACTTTGCCCTCGGCTTTGCGGCCTAAAGCATTGTAAATCTTCACCAAAGCCTCCGGCGTAATCTCTCTTGTGAGATAGACTGTAGAACCTTTTTTTTCAGAACCGGTCGGCTCTGTGTTGTTGTCGGCTGTCTTCGCAGTGTTGGTTGCGCAGCCGCTGAGCGCAATCGCCCCGCCAACCAACATTGACAATAATTTTGTTGTTTTCATTACGTGTTAATTTTAATTATTATGGATTGCGCAAAGTTACAAAATATTTTTATTCGTTTTTATCGTATAGTTTATTTTGTGGACATATTATTTAATGTTATCTTTGCACGACCATACAGCATTTATAAGATTACACTAAAATTATTACACTAAAACTATGAGAACAACACACTTGCTTGCAACCATCTCAACCGCCGCCATGATATTAATTCAATCATGCGGCACCACTAATCAACCGGCAACAAAAACAACGCCGGCACAACAACTTCTCTCTCGCCTCGAAACCATGCGGCAGAAGGGCGTGATGTTCGGGCATCAGGACGACCCGATGTACGGCCTCACGTCAACCTCACCGAGGAACGCCTTCTCGCACGTTACCCCGGCGACGACCGCACCGACATGATTGGTCTCGACGGCTACCAGTGGCAACCCGATGGCAGACAGCACTTTATCGACCGTGGCCGCCGAAATCTGTTACAGCGACAATGATTTTGATGTCGTGAAGATTGCGGCTGACATGCTGTCGGCTGACATTGAGAACGTTACAGGCAGACGGCTCGTGAAAGTCAGCACACCCAAAAACGCCGCAATAGTCGTCGGTACGCTCGGCAAAAATCCCGTCCTCGACAAAATCATCAAGCCTGAAAACGTCCACAACTACATCAAAGATTTTGCGACAAAAATATTCGGTCCCGACCTTGCGCCAAAATTAGCCGAAATACTTCCCACGCTTCATGTCTATGAAGGCCGCGACGCGCGTTACGCCGTTCAACTCGCTGACTATCAGCCCACGACGTTCTCAATCCACGAGGGCGACTTCACGTCCGAATGGTGGCTGAACGTCCTTCGCGGCTACGCTTCCCGCACAATCAAGATTCCCGACGGCGCAACCGGCAAGCAACGGCTGAGGATTTTTTTGCTCGACCCGGGAATTGTGTTGGAAGAAATCGAGGTAAGGTAGAAAAATGATGATGGAGTAGGGGAGGGCGGTTTTCCACGTTTCACTCCAAAATTGGTAATTATAACTGTAATTTTGGTAATTGCACGCGTAGATTTTTTGTGTATATTTGCAGTGTAAAATAATTAAAAACGTGACGAATTATGAAACTGAAAACAATCATCATGGCTCTGACAATGCTTTTGGGTATTTCGGGCTGCAATGCACAGACAAGTAATAATCAACAAGTTAACACTTCAAAAAAGATGAATGCGATTGTAATTTTCTTCTCCCATGCGGGCGACAACTACAGCGTGGGAAACATCAAGGTCGGCAACACGAAAATCGTTGCCGACTACATCACCGAGTTCACCGGCGCAGACCAGTTTGAAATCGTAACCCACAAATACGACGGCATGGCGTACAACCCGCTTATCCAACTTGCCAAGGAGGAGGCCAACAAGGGCGAACTTCCGCCATACGAGGGAAAGGCTCCCGACGTGTCTAAATATGACACAGTCTTCATCGGCGGACCTGTTTGGTGGGGTACTTACCCACAAGTGATGTTCACGCTTTTCAAGGACATCAACCTCGACGGCAAAACTGTGGTTCCCTTCACAACCCACGAGGGCAGCGGCCTTGCGTCATGCGTAAATGACGTCAAAAAAGCCTTCCCGAAAGCCACTGTGACAAAAGGTTTTTCTATTTACGGCCACGAAGTCCGCTCCGGCAAGTCAACCGTGGAGAAATGGTTAAAAGGATTGTAGAATCAACTTTCCCGACCCGCAGTTTGTGAAATACCTGATTGAGACCTACGGCTAAAAAACTAATACAAAATAGGTAATTTTCCCCGTCGAAAATTACCTATTTTTGGGTATTGTGTTGAAAAAATTTCCAATCTACCTTTGCGGCGTAAAATTTTTAAAAACAATACCAAAATGCAATTCAAAAAGTTTCCGCTCTATGCGGCGATGATTGTTGCCGCGCTCGCCGCGACCTCGTGCAGCGACGACGACGACAACAACAACTCGGAAGAACACAAATCTACTTCCGAACCAACTGATTTTCAGAAAAGTATCAGCGGCACATTCGTTGAACTTTTCACCGACAAAGGCTTCACCGCCCCCAAGTACGACGGCTATTGGACCGAATGTTGCGCCAAGTACGCCGGCAACGAATACGCCGGCAGCGCGGTCTATCAAATGCTCAAAACCTCGATGACCGGCACGCTCTATGGTGCTGAGGCACAGGCAAAATACGGCGACGGCACCGACGGCTTCCCAAACGGCTACCAGTTCAACTGCGGCTTCATCGGCGGGGTGTCGAAGTTTGTGATTGACGGCAAAAAAATCACCGGCCTCGACGCCGGTTCCAAGACCGTATTCAGCCACGAGTACACACAGACGGGCGTCGGCAAGGACGGCCAGCACTTCCTGAAATCCGACGACGCCAACGACGACGCCTTCAAGTATTTCCTCTTCTGGGGCGACACACCGGCGACGACCTACCACCTCGAGTTCCGCTACGGCAACGATTCGGCCGCGCTCTACGACTATTTCAAAGGCGCGTATGCCTACTGGCTCGCCGCCGCAATGCTCGAAACCGAGACCGAGGCCAACGCGAAGGCCTGCATCAAACTTTTCTGCGACGAAAACCTTGCCGACTACCAGCCCACATACGTATATGCCACCACTGACATGACTTGGTCTGAATTTTACGCCGCAGAACTCGGCAAGACCGCCTCGACGCTTCAAGACCTCGGAATCGACGCCGTAAGTTCCGCTACCAACACAAAGGGCGCAAAGTTTGCCAACGCGCTTTTCGAGGTTGACGGCGACGGCTCTAAACTCCCTGGCGTAAAGGCAGTTAACGTTGCCATCGAGACATTCCACTACAACGCCCTCGACGACAAGTCGCGGTTCACCGTCCTCGACAACGCGCCCGAAGATTTCAAGATATACAACACCGACGGAAGTTTCGGCGCATGGAACTCAAAGATTGCCACACAGACAGTTACGGCGACCCTCGCATCAGGTTTCGACGCAAAATGGGGCAACTACGTGATTTCGCTCTCTGGTCTTGACGGCGTTACCACCGACAACCTTCAGGGCGCAGTCCTCACCACCACCGACGGCTCAAAATACGGTTTGCAGTTCCTCAACAACCTCTGGCTCAAACCCGCCGAGTTCACATTCTGCATCGCCGAATTTACCGAGCCCCACGGCTGCCAGCGCGCCTACAAACAGACCGCCGACATAGAGGGCAAGACGCTCTCAAACATCACCTACATCCTCAAAGACACGGTCAACATTTCCGCCGACCTCGACCTCTACGTCAAGAAACAGACCACGGCAACGGTTTCCGCAGCCACCGCCGCAGCCGGAACTGACGTTACTATAACACTGAATTTCAGCGACGTACCCGCCGATGCCGCCTACACGATTTCGTCAGTCAAGAAAGGCTCGGGCAAAGGTGCCACCGCCCTCACCGCCGACGACTACAGCTACGCCGACGGCAAACTCACCCTCAACGGCTCAACCGCCGCCGACGACGTATTCACCGTTTCATTCTCGTCCGACAATTACATCTCGATCGGCACTACAATAACGCTGGAATAGGATTACATTGACATTAAATTCATAAAACACGGAAGTTACATTATGGTAAGTTTCCGTGTTTTTTGTATTTTCAGTGGTTAAAATCGCCGATTTTTTGATATTTTCGTTAATTTATATGCGGAAATCTGGCAATTTTCATATAAATTTACAACATTGAAAACCTACTTATCAGCACTACATGTAAAGCCTACTTTTATCAATCACTGCGGCGGTGTGCCTTGCACTTTGCAGCAACACCAATGCCCCCGCCCCCTGCGGCCCTCTGCCCACCGAAAACCAACTCGAATGGCGGGACATGGAAATGAACAGAATAAAACTATTTTACCCATTCCGTAATCTCGCATTGGTGCATCTTTTCGTCGTCGTAATTGATGGCGACGAAAAGTATGTTGCCCTTGTAGTTGTCCAACGCCTCAAAATATTGCTTGTTTTTGATTTGTTGAAGGGCATTGCCAGTTGATTGGTTGTGCTTCAATTCAAATATCAGCGCAGGATGCTCAACTTCTTTGTTGATAGGTACATACACCAAGTCGGCGAACCCCTTTCCCGTGGTCAGTTCCTTGAAACAGTTGTAATAATTGAGGGCGTGGACGTATGCGATATAGACCGCCGAGGCAAGCGCGTTCTCGTTGTTGTAGTTTCGGTTGGAAGTAACGTGGATATGGCTGTCGTTGAGGGCTTTGGCGACGGCGTCGGCATTTTTCAAGAACGTCTGTTCCAAAAGTTCTTCCGACGCCTTGATGATTTCGTCGGTCTTTTCGTAGTCGGGCATCGCAGCCATAGCGTTGTACCATTCTTTGCGGACCTCAAAATTGGGAATACGGCAGGTACATTTAACATTGTCGTATGCCAAATAGCCGAGATGAATCAGATATGTGAACACGTCGTCTTTGGTTATAAAATCCGTCATTGTGTTCATATAACTTGTTACGTTCACCTTGACTTCCTCGCCTGCAATCATCTTGATAACGTCCTCTTTTACGCCCTTGTAGTTGTGTTTCAGGCGGTCGGTGATGACGGCGTAGGTGGATGTCCTGCCCCAAAAGTTGCCAAATTTTTTTGTTTCCATACACATCACAACGGATTCGGGATTATAAATTTCATAGCCGTTTTGAGTGTATCCGTCGTACTCGCTCTTGCATCTTGTAAAGTCAACTTTGTATTTTTTGCAAAGCGGCTTTACTTCCTTTTCGGTGAAGCCCACAAATTCAGCGAGTTGCAGGGCGTCCAAAATAGTATATTCTCTAAAATTGTTTAGTTTGCTCTGAACCCTATCCCTAATCACAGGCAAAATTCCCGTAATGTACGCAAGCGAAATGGCGGGCCTCAGCGTATTGCTTTTGAACAGTCCGTTGAGAAATTCCAAATATTGAGCAAACAGTTGTGAACCGAAATTATTGCGCACAAGGCAGTCGTATTCGTCGAGAATGATTACAAAAGTCTCGTTGGTGGCGGCATAAACTTCCAACATGCAATCGGCGATGGATTCACAAAGCGAGAAATCCGCTTTCGGAAATTGTTGAACAAATTCTTTTTTGACTTTTTCGGTCAATTTGTCCAACATACTATCCTTATTTTTTGCGTTCTGATACTCGCTTGCTACGTCAATTGAAATGAAATTGAGTTTGTTGAGGTATTGTTCGTAATTCTTTGCCTTTGAAATCTTCAACTTGCTGAACATTTCCCTCGAATCGCAGCCCTTGGAATAGTAGGCGCACAGCATATTGGTCGCGATTGTCTTGCCAAACCGTCGCGGGCGGGATACGCAGATGTATTGGTTTCCCTTGTCGATAAACTTGTTTAATTCGCTGATTAACATCGTTTTATCAACGTATATATCGGCTGCCAGCGTTCTTTTGAAGCCTTCATTGTTTGGATTGAGATAGATGCCCATAATGATTGCTTTTTGTTGTTTTGGCAAAGGTAATTGTTTATTGGGGAAATTGCAAAAAAAAAGTAGATGTATGAAGTGTGTAAAACTTAGATCTTGTGTCCTGAGCGTCGCTGCATACGCACAGACACCCGACTGGGAAAATCCCAATGTCCTCGGCATCAATAAGTTGCCGTATCATTCCAGACGAGCGTCCTGTGGGCTTTGGACAATACCGTTTGCCATTTTACGACTGCCACACGATGTATACTGCGCTTCACGACATCGGCTACCCGCCCCCCCTAAGTCCTGAAAAGCGAAGACTACAAAACCGCTCATCGCCCGCGAGTACGCCCACGCGATGGGCAAGCCGTGGAAGTACGGATTTGTGATGAGTTGGGAATAGGGATTGATTTAATTTATCGTGATGGGCATGGCAAAATTGACCGCAAAATTTCTTTTGCAATTTACCCGAAAACCAATTATCTTTGCCCAAAAAACTAACCCACACCACTATGCCACGAGCAAGAAACAAAGAAGATTTGCTGAAATTTTCGGCTGAAAACTATGCTACGTTGATGGATTTGATTGCGAAAATTTGGAAACGCCACCAGTCAACGCCATTCGAGACCGCCAAAAAACTACTTGACGAGAGCCACAAAAAGTCGATGGCATTGGTGGAAAAATTATCTGACGAACAACTGTTCACAAAGAAATTTTTTCCGTGGACAGGCACGACGGATTTGGGTTCGTACTTCGTCAGCGCAATGTCGAGCCACTACGAATGGGCAATCAAAAAGATAAAGTTGCATTGTAAAAAAGTCAAATAAACTTAGATTGAAATGACCACAGAAAACCAACATTCAGGAAAGACCTACGTCGGCAGCGACGAACTCTACGCCGACGTGCGACGTTGCATGGCGTTGGCGGCAGAGATGAACACCGGCTACAAAACCGAGGCAGAAGTCCGCGAAATCCTTCGCAAAATAACCGGCTCTGAAATCGACGAGACCGTCCGCATTTTCCCGCCGTTCAACATCAATTACGGCAAAAAGACGACCTTCGGCAAAGGCAGTTTTGTGAATTTCGGCTGCACATTTTTGGGGCTTGGCGGCATTACAATCGGCGACGGCGTTTTCATCGCGCCGCATTGCGTAATCGCCACCGAATACCACCCCGAAGACCCCGAAACCCGCCACTCGCTTCTCACAAAGCCAATTGTAATCAAAAAGAACGCATGGATTGGCGCGAGCGCGACGATACTTGCCGGCGTTACAATCGGCGAAAACTCAATCGTTGCGGCGGGCGCGGTCGTAAGCCACGACGTTCCCGACAACACAATCGTCGGCGGTGTCCCGGCAAAGGTAATTAGAGAAATCAGGAAATAAATACATCTTGTCATCGCACATATTTTCCACATTGACAGACAGTTGCGACGAAATCCTCGTCCTCAAAGACGGCGTGATTTCCCTCTCTGCCGGCCGCGACGGCTTCAATCTTCTTGAAGACAAAATCAAGTCGTCGGATCTGAAAGAAAGGATAAAGAGGATTGATATTTGAATGGTGAAGATTTTTTAACTACGGAAACCACGAAAAACACGAAAAAATACATGGCGTAAAAATTTCGTGCTTTTCGTGTTTTTCGTGGTTATATTCTTTACCACTCAAACACTGCCCAGCGGTCGTTCATTTTGGGCAGCAACGCCGCGAAAAGTTTGCCGCGAAGGGAATGTTTCTTCATTTCCTCGTTGAAACTGTGTTCCTCAACGAGCCTAACGCCATCCACGAGCGCGGCAATTTCTTCGCCGCTGTCGCTGCCGCTCTTGAAAACGGCGTTGGTCTCGCTCACGGTGTCATGGTGTTTCTGATGCTTTACCATGAGTTTGTTGTTTTGTTCGGCGATTAAAGTTGAGCCGGGGAAATTGGTTTTGAGTATTGTCAAGAGGGTGCGTATCTCGTCGATTGTCAGGTACATAAACAGCCCTTCCGCCAAAAACAGGAATTTAGAATTTTCGGTGTCGGCGGTCTTCACTTCCTTGACCCAAGCCTCGTCCAACGCGCTCGCGGCAACCATTTTCACTCGCGGCCGGTCGTCGAAAACTTTTTTGCGGGCTTCAATCATGTCGGGCAAGTCGAGGTCAATCCATTGGATTTTGCCGTTGTCAACGCGGCTGAAACGGTTGTCGAGTCCAGCGGCTATGTTAACTATCACTGATTCAGGATTTTTGATGATAAAATCCTTGACCATCTTGTCGAGCATGATTGTCCGCGCAATCACGCCTTCGTGCGACATAAACTTGTCGAATTTTTTGGTGTCGATGTCCAAATGACGGACAATCCCGACCGCCACTTCGTCTTTGATTCTCGGATTTTTGCGAAGTGTCTCGTGTGCCTTTATTGCAACCGGAATCAGCGCAGTGGTCTCTACATCACCGAGTTGCAGCGTTATTTTGTCTTGTGCCATTTCTTTTTTGGTTAAATTTAACGCGGCAAAGTTAGGTTGGATTTGCTGTGGTTGCAATACCAAAAATTAGGTATTTTTCGGGTGAAAAACACCCAATCCAAGGGTGGTGGAAAAAATGTTTCCGTGGGCTGCCGCCCACGGTACGGTACGGTTGTTTATGCTATTTTGTATAGTTCGTTTTCAATTTCGGTTATCAATAGTTCGTATTTTTCCACAGAGCCGATTTCCTTGATTATCTTTTTTGGCGAGCCGATTTGGGTGAACGGGTCTTGGTTGAGGATTGTGCGTTTTTCAAACTCGACTATGCCGTTTTGGGCGTATTTGTCCAAGAGCGTCTCTACCACCTGCCGCGCCACGCCGCTGTATTTGTCGAAAAACTTGCGGTGCTTGACCTTTTCGGCGCGTTGGGCGCGTGATGGCGGGTTTTGCTGTCCGTATGCGATGTAGCACACGATGTCGAAGATGTCGGCGTCGGCTATTTCGGGGCATAGTTCCCTCACGATGTCTATCATCACGCCGTTTCCTTGAAGGATTTCGGCGACGGCGGTCTTGCGCTCGGCGGCGTTCCAATTGTGGATGAAGTCGTCGAGGGTGGCGTATGTGCCGAGGATGCTGCGCCGCGCATATACGGTGTATTGCTCGGTGACGGGGTGTCCGTGTTCGTCGAGGTAATAGACTTGCTGGCCGTCCACTTTTACGTCGCGGCCTTTGACGACGTATTTTTTGCGCGGCTCGGGCGGCTCGCCGTTGCCGCCTTTGTTGCCTTTGCCGTCTTTGTTGCCTGACGACGAGCCGCCGCTGTCAGAGCCGCCGCCGGTATCGCCTTCGGGTGGTTCAAAAGTGGTCTCGCCGTCAAAATCGGGGTCGAAAAACATATCGGTGGCGTTGGCGAAGTCGAGGATGTAGAACGACATTTTGCCCTTGTCTTCCCTGAGGCGTGTGCCGCGCCCCACAATCTGTTTGAACCGCGCCATGCTCGATATGGTCTGGTTGATGGCGATAAGCCCGCAGGTCTTGCAGTCGACGCCCGTAGAGAGCAAGTCTACCGTCGTGGCTATCACGGGGTAGGGTTCGTTGACGTTGATGAAATTGTCTATCTGCGCCTTGCCGTAGCGGTCGGTGCCGGTGATGCGCATCACGTAGCCACAATAGTCTTGGTCATGCGGCCGATTTTGTTGAGTTTGCCGGTGATGTATTTTGCGACAAGGAAGTCGCGGTCTTTGATTTCTATTTGATTGCCAAACTGCGGACGGCGGAACGGATCTTGATGAAGTCGAAGGTCCGGGGTGTAGTTGCAGAAGTCGCGTACACGCTTCACAAGTGCGTCAGAGGTGGGGAACCCGTCGATGGGGATTTCCCTTTCGGTGTGGGTGAGGCGGTCGTGCTCGTAAAAATTTTCGCCGTTGCAGCAATAGGCAAACGGCACGTCGCTTTTCTTGGCCTCGACGATTGCGATGGGCTGTCCGTTGTGGAAGAGCGCGTAGTCAGCGTATTTGGGTTTTTCGCGGTAAGGTTTTGCGCCCGACGTCGCCACCACGCGGCCGTCGGTGATTTTGTATTCCGCGCTCAAAACCTCGGGGTTGTTCCATCCGCTCTTTTGAAGTGCGGGCAATATGATGAATGTCTTGACGTTTCCCTCGTTCATATCGAATCCGAAATTAAGATGTGCAAATTTAATAATTTATTTTCAGATTTCAAAATATTGTTGCATCTTTGCATTGTCATCAAAAACAGCAAAACGAATGAAAGAGATTCCAATAGGCATACAGTCGTTTCCGGCGTTGATAAAGGGAAACTTTGTCTATCTCGACAAGACGGACATGATATACCGCCTCGCGAACAGGAAGGCTTGCTACTTTCTGTCGCGGCCGAGGCGTTTTGGCAAGAGTTTGACAATCAGTACGTTGAAAGCGTATTTTGACGGACATAAAGAGTTGTTCACCGGCACGAATATTGCGAAGTTGGAAACCAAGTGGGAAAAGTATCCGGTGCTGTATTTCGACTTCAACAGCGCGAAATACGACAGCATGAAGAACTTTCGTGAGGAACTCGGTTCCCAATTAGAGGATTATGAATCTGATTATGGCATAGAAACTAAGGGCGCGTTGTCCAACAGGTTCAAGCGGCTTGTCAATACAATTGCCAAACAGACCGGCAAAGAAGTCGTGGTCCTCGTTGACGAATATGACAAGCCTTTGCTCAACAATATGGACAATGAGAATCTTAAAGAGAAAATCCGCACCGAGTTGAAGGCTTTTTATGGCGTTTTGAAGACCTGCGACGACAACATCAAGATGGCGTTCATCACCGGCGTAACGAAGTTCAGCAAGGTGAGCCTTTTCAGCGATGTCAACAATCTGACCGACATTTCGCAGGAACGCCAGTTTTCGACGCTCTGCGGAATCACCGAACAGGAAATCCACGAGCAACTCGACTATTATGTGCAAGAGATGGCGGATTCAAATGGAATCAGCAAAGAAGATTGCTACAAAGAACTCAAAAGATGGTACGAGGGCTATCATTTCAGCAAAGATGCCGTTGACATTTATAATCCTTTCGGGCTGATGAAAGCGTTGTACAGCAAAGATTTCAATGAGTTTTGGTTTGAGAGTGGCACGCCGACTTTTCTCGTAAAAGAGATTAGGAAGCACAATATGAACCTCAGCGACCTTGACAATGTGCGCCGGACTGAGCAACAGTTGGCTAAGATTGACAATTTCAGCGACGATCCCGTGCCGTTACTGTTCCAAAGCGGATACCTGACAATCAAGGGCTTCGACCCGATTCTGAAACGCTATTCCCTCGGTATGCCCAACAAGGAAATCGGCGAGGCGTTCCCGAAATTCATCCTCAATTTCAATTTCCCCAAGACCAACGGCGGTGATTTCGACATTACAAATTTCATTGAGGATGTCCTCAACGGCGACATCGACGGCTTTATGAAACGCCTCACCGCGCTTCTTGCCGACAATAGTTACGAGATTGTTGGCGAGGCAGAGAAGTATTTTCAGAATGTGTTTTATCTGATTTTCAAGTTGTTGGGATTCTATACGGAAGTAGAGCGGCGCACTTCTGACGGGCGGATGGACGCCGTGGTAAAAACGCCGCAATATGTATATGTGTTTGAGTTTAAGGTTGATAAGTCCGCAAAAGATGCCCTCGCCCAAATCAACAGCAAGGAATACGCAATTCCGTTCAGCGTTGACGGTCGGAAACTGTACAAGGTCGGCGTAAGTTTCGCGAGCGGGACACGTAAAATCGCGGAATGGGTGAAGGAATGATTAACTACGAAAAACACGAAAAATTACATGGCGTAAAATTTCGTACTTTTCGTGTTTTCCGTAGTAAAAAAAATCATTCACCCAACTTTCCATACATCTCGTCGCTGACCGCTTCGAGCCATTCGGTGCTTTCGGTGTCGCCGGTCTTGACGTGGGTGGCGATGTGCTGGAACCATGAGTCTTTTTGTGCGCCGTGCCAATGTTTTGCGCCCTCGGGGATGTCGATTACGTCGCCGGGGTTGAGGGCGACGGCGGGTTTGCCCCACTCTTGAGGGTTGAGGTAACTGTTGCCGGTGAAATATTGCGCAAAATTTACGTTTGGCTCGCCTCTTTGGAAATCGCTTTTGAGAGTGTAGCCCTCGCGGTCGAGCCATGCGGAAAGTTCGTCAACAAGCCCCTGAGTGTTGCCCATGTTTACCGCGCCGCGTTTGTGCGCAGCGAGTTGAGGGTCAACGGCTTTGAGGCCGCTCAATGCCGCCACGGTAACGATTTCGCGGTCGGCGGCGTTGATGATGTCGCCCGCAAAAATGTCGCCGAAAAGGTGCGATTTGAGGTAATAATCGTCCTGCGGGCAGAAGTCGTAGTTGAACTCTCTGCCGGAAAGTTTGGTCTGCACCGCCTTGCCTTGCTCGTAGGATTTTTTTGCGTCGTCCCAAGCGGCGGGGCGCGTCCACGGCTTGCCTTCCTGCCATCTTGGGTCGGGATTTTGGCTGATTACCTTGTTGAGGATGCCAAGCGCGTTCAATGAGCGCGGGAATCCCGTGTAGGCGTAGAGTTGCGAAAAGGCTTCTTTCAACTCGTTGATTGACACGCCGTTGTCGAGAGCCGTGCGGATTTCTTTTTCCAATTTTTCCAAATCGCCCTGCGCCATCACGCAAGCGCACGCGGCAAGGCCTTTCTGACGCGCCGACAGGGGTTCGGCGTTGATTGTTGTGGTGTTCATATCGCTTTGAATGTTAATATTTTGAGTGTTTTGGCAGGCGGCTGCCATCAATGCCAAAAACAATAATGCAACTATCGGTTTTTTCATTTTTAAATTGTTTTTTTACAGTTTTAGCCCTTTGATCCATTCGTCAATCAGGTCGGCGATTTCGACGTTGTTCTTTTCTTGAAACATGAAATGGCTGTTGCCGTGGATGCCTTTTTCGGGAAGGTGGATTACCGTGGCGTTGCCGCCGTCTTTGGTGTAATGGTCGGCAAAATCGCGGCATTGCGCCATCACCATCTGCCAAAATCCTGTCGATTGTATGTCCTTGGGGCCGTTTTCGATGTTGTCGCCAAAAAGGAACAGCATCGGGATTTTGGCGGCGACGAATTTTTGATATTCTGGTGAGCCAACCTGCGGCGCAAATCCTGGTTCCACGGCAACTATCGCGGCAATGTTGTCAGTGTCGGTCTGCCAGCCCACACGCCCGCCTTGCGAATGTGTAACGTAGATTGATTTTCTGTTGGTAAGTTTCTGTACGTCAGACATTACGGCACTCGACGCCCGTCCGAAAAGCGGTTCGTCGTAGTTGCCGGTGCTGGGTGTCATCTGACAGAAAAACTGCCTTTGCGCCTCGTCGCCTTCGGGAAATTGAGAGCCGTCGTAACGCTCAGGAGCGACACGCCCGATGCGGAAATGCGTGTACCAAGCCTGTTCGCCGACTTTGAATTTTGCGCCGCTGACATCGCCTGGGTCGGTAACGATGTATTCCGTTGCGCCCGCCGAACCGCGCCGTGGCTGGTCAACGAGGAATACGGAATATCCTTTTTTCAGGAAGATGTCCGCCCAGCCTTCGCGGCCGTCGGGCGTTGACTGCCAGCCTGTCGGAAAACGAGAGCGTATGGCTTTCGCAGCAACAAATTGCGGATTTGTTCGGATGTTCCACGGACAATGTCGGACTGCACTTGAAGAATATTTTCGCAGAACAAGAGTTGGACAAAAGTTCAACTACCGAGGTTTTCTCGGTGGTTCGTTTGGAAGGTACTCGCAATGTCAGGCGCAATGTTACGCATTATAATCTTGATGCCATTCTTTCCGTTGGGTACAGGGACAGTTCGCGCAACGCCACACAATTCCGCCGTTGGGCGACCGCAGTCCTAAAAGATTATCTTTTAAAGGGTTATAGTGTCAACCAACGTTTGATTTTGTTGGAATATTCAAGACCATATCCGCGCTCAATCAAAGCACCCATTCTCGGAAGGTGGTCGGTGATGGAATTTATTTCGTCCAACTCGCTGTCTGTCATTGTTTTGTTGGTGATATGGTAACAAATATTCGTAGTTTCGCCGGTATTAAGCAACGTTGACGGACTGCCGAGTTGCGACTTGATGCTGAAACCCAACATTGGTGTCATATTGGTGCGCAAATCGTGGATAACTATGTGAATGTCAGATTTGTCGGTGGATGGTGCCTTGATTTTTTTGCAGCCGATTTGTCCCATAAAAGTTTCGGTTTCGGGAATCGCAAACGCACGGCTTCCGCCCGCCTTGATTTCGCCCAACAGCGACGACGATTCCACCACAAACTTGTTCATCGGAATCCGCAGGTATTCAACGCCGTTTTCGTCAATTACAACCACATTGTGCTCAATATCGGGCTTGTACTCGTATTTTTTGGATTCTTCGCGGATAACACTCAAAATCGGGTAATACAAATCCATTTTGTTGAGGTTTGCGTCGCCCGCGTGGACTTTCTTCCATAACGTCGCGGAATTTTGGTATATATAAAAAACGACCCGCAAAACATTTGAGCATCGTTGAGAGGCTTGGCGGGTTTTGGCACTGTAAATGTAGATGCAAAATTTGATTCCACCAAACTTTTTTGCTACTTTTTTACAAATATTTTCTAATTCGCTGATAATCAAATCTCATTCCCTCAGTTCCCGTGGACTTTTGCCTAAATGCTTCCGGCAGTATTTTCCGAAAAAAGAGAGGTTGGGGAAGCCGAGTTTGTCGGAAATTTCCTTGCACGAGAGGTCGGTTTTTTCAGGAACAGTTTTATGTCGTTGACAACATATTCCGTGATCCATTGTTTCTGAGAATCTGTTCGCAAATCTGAAGCATGAAAGTATTGAGCATCGAAAAAAGTTTTTCCTTGTAAAACGGCGAATCCCTGTCGCACAAAATAAACTGTATGAGTTTTTCCGACGCAGTCTTTATTTCAAACAGCCTCGACTCAAAATCGAAAACGTTTGCATTTTGAACGTAAAGCGCATTGCTCCA
Organism: uncultured Bacteroidales bacterium; assembly: GCA_905234655.1. Taxonomy (GTDB): domain Bacteria; phylum Bacteroidota; class Bacteroidia; order Bacteroidales; family UBA3824; genus UBA3824. Next base: position 5,172 of record CAJOJG010000005.1, on the reverse strand, counting down.
AATAGTTATATTATCCTTCAACGACGATGCGAGTAGCCTGTCGCTTATCAGGATTACAGAAAACTTAAAATCGTCAGATGTTTCAAAATCGCTCAAAACGACATTTGGCCGTGATATAAAAATCTGATTTTCATGTATTTGACGTTCCTCGCCATTGACATATACCGTCGCATTGCCATTTTCGCAAAGCACAATGAGATTGCCCTCAAGATGCGCATCAAGAAGGACGGGAATTTCAGCGGCATCTTTGAGCATAATGATGTCGTTCTCGTAATAATCGGCACCAATTTGCTCAGAAAGAACCGTCTCAAAATTTATGCGTTGAAGATTTTCCATACTTTTTCTCACAAAGTTAACAATTTTGTGTTATCTGTCAAAAAAGTTTGGAATAAAAACCACTTTTCGCGAACTATGGAACACAATGACTTTTTTTCACCATCACACGTCCTGTCATGCCTAAATGATATTTTCATTTTTTTATCACACTCGTAAAAAGTGCTGAAAAAATCTGCGGAAGTCAATTTTCCTGAAGAAATTTATTGGATATTCAGATTGTTTACGTATCTTTGCGGCACTATGGCAAACACTGTTTATAAATATGATGTTGACGGATTCCTTCCAAATTGCCGCCGTGCCGCAGCGACGGGTTTGGGCGGTTGACGGTGTAGGGGTTGAGCGGCGGCAGGGGCGAATTGAGGCTACCCTGCGCAAAACGGTCGGGCATCAGTTGGTACAGCACGTCGGCGTTGCTGAAACTCGTCCACTCAGAGCCTTTCTTCTCGCGGCGGCGCAGTTCGAAGGGGATTTTGACGGTCTTCTTCCTGTCGCTAAATTCCAAGTTGAAAACGCCGCTCTGAGCGTTGGGCGTGTCGAGATAGACGAGCATATAGTCCTGATTGTCAAGCCTTACGACAGAATCCACCTTGATGCCCGGGTAGTGGACGTCGCAATTTGTGGACCGGATATTCTTGCCGTAAACCATGATTTGAAGTGAGGAGTTTTTCATGCCCGCAAACCAAAATTCGGGTTCGAGGCGGCTGATTTCGGGCGCGGCGTTTGCGCTGAAAACCGTTGCCGCCGCCAAAAGTGTCAAAAATTTTTTCATCGTTCTGATTGTTTAGTTTTACGGTTGCAATTTTACGGTGAATTTCCGGCGCGGGCAATAGTCATTAATAACCATTTTTATTAACCACGGAAAACACAGAAGACACGGAATTTTTTTGAGATATTTTTTCCGTGTTTTCCGTGTCTTCCGTGGTTAAAAATGCAAACGTTTGCTGAAAAAATTGCGATAATTCTCTGTTCGAAATGTGATGCGGTTTGATGGCTTTTTGTTAATTTTACTCAGGATTTTTATAATCACGGAAAACACGGAAAATTGTTATTGTCAATTTCTGTGTTTTCAGTGTTTTCCGTGACCAAATTTACCGGCGGATTCACCCCGAGGATTTGGTGGACAAGAGGATGCTTTTGAATCTGCCGATAAATATTTTCCTGCAAAAATATTTCGTAATCGCCATTTTTTATATAATTTTGCTCGGTAAAGTGGCCGTTCACTGGGCACAAGACATGATTGTAAAACTTCAATAATAATTGCATTATGAAACGGAAACTTGTCCTATTGGTCATCACTATTGCCGCAATGACCTTTCAGGCGATGCCACAGGCACTTAAAGCGGGGTTCGACAACCTCAGCCGTCAAAAATACGACGACGCCGCGAAGGTTTTTGCAAAGGCTCTCGACAAAAGCACCGAGACCATGGCGGCCAACTACGGCATGGGGTGTGTGATAAGTTCGCCCGCGTTCCAGGGCTATAACGCGCTCAAGGGCTTCCGCATGATTCGTAACGCAAACGACCGTTTTGCAGCCTCATCGGCAAAGACGAAGAACACATGCAAGGAGATTTATGGATTTGGCTTCGACGAAATCCACGCCAAAATGCTTGAGGTCGCGCAGTCACAGCTGATGAAAGTCAAAACCGAAAACAATTCTGTCGAAGGCTACCAGTGGTTCATCGAAAACTTCGACGGCGCAGACCCGCAAGTCGCTGAGGCTCGTGAACTTATGGCGGAGATAGTTTGGAACACCACTACCGCCAGCGGGACTTTCAGAGCCTATAGGGATTTTTATGACAAGTACCCAGACACACGTCATGCGGCAGAGGCTAAGGAGCGTTATGCCGAGGAGTGGAAAAAGATTTGTGCGGATTTTTACTCCGAGGGTGAACTCTCACAGATGGTACTTTTTGCAAAACAATACCCCGACTACCCATTTTATACCGACGCCGACAAGCAGGCATACGAACTTGCGCAGGAGGCCGACAAACTTAAGCTCGCAATGTCTTATAGTGACGACTATGAGCCTTACTATAAGGCATTTGTGGACAAAGCCGCGCCGTCCCAACTGGCATACGTGGCACTGACGCGCATAATATCGCCGTACCTCGAAATGGGGCGTTACAAGGAGGCAGCCGACATATTGTCGTCGTATGCCCCGAAGTTCCCGTCCCAGCAGAACTCAATCGAAAATATCGCCGCAATGCTCCGCGCGCCCGGCAACAAAAACAAGACTACCGCATTGCCCGCCACGGTCAACACTGAGAGTTTTGAGTATGCGCCGGTCATCACGCCCGACGGAATGACATTGTATTTTTGCGGAAACGGACGCGCGGACAATATCGGCATGGAGGATATTTTTGTGTCGAACCTTGTCGGCGGCGCGTGGCAGCAGTCCAAGTCGATGGACCAGTTCAACACCCCGCTTGGCAATGAGGCTCCGCTCGCCGTGTCGCCCGACGGGAACATGCTCCTGATTTATAAGGACGCAAATATTTATTACACCGAGCGCACGCGCAACGGCTGGACTTCGCTCAACAAAATGACCGTCCTCAACACCGGCAACTCGTGGGAGGCCGACGCGTCGTTTGCGCCCGACGGCAGCGCGGTGTTCTTCATCTCCGACCGCCGTGGCAATGTCGGCCGCCACCATCCCCACGAGTCTAATTTCCATGGCAGTTATCACGGCAACAGTGACATCTACGTGTCCACACGCAACGCCGACGGCACATGGAACGAGCCTGTCAATCTCGGAACTTCGATAAACACTCCGTATGCGGAGCGCAGCCCCTGGCTCGCGTCGGACATGAAGACGTTGTATTTCAGCAGCAACGGACATTGCGGAATGGGCAAGCTTGACGTATTCAAGTCCACAAGGCTCAGCGACACGTCGTGGACCCAGTGGAGCGAGCCTGTCAATCTCGGCAAGGAGATTAACACCGCCCACGACGATTATAACTACATCATTTCCACCGACGGAAAGAGCGCGCTGTTCACAAAAATTGCGGGCGGCGACGCTAATATTTGCACCGTCGACATTCCGGAAAAGATGCGCCCCGACGCTATCGGAATTGTCTTTGGGCGTGTTGACGATGCTAAGACCCACAAGCCTTTACCTGCCACAATCAAATGGGAGGATCTCGGCAGCGGCAAAATCCTCGGCACTTTGGAATGTAACCCGCAGGACGGCACGTATTTCATAACTTTGCCCGCCGGCCGTAAGTATGGCTATTATGTCGAGAGGGAAGGCTATTATCCCGTTTCTGGCAATCTCAACACCGAGCATCTGACTTCGGGCATGAAGTTGGAGCGAAATATATCCATGAACTCCATCCAGGACATTCTTGAAGGCAAGGTTTCGATTGTCTTGGAGAATATTTTCTTTGACACAAACAAGTTCGAGCTGCGCGCCGAGTCATTCCCGGAGCTTTCCCGCCTTGCCGCCTTTATCCGTCAGAATCCCACAGCCGTCCTTGAGATTTCCGGCCATACCGACAACTCAGGCTCTGCCGATGCCAACCGCACGCTCTCCCAACGCCGCGCCGATTCTGTGAAGCAATATCTCATAAGCCTTGGCTGTCCCGATTCAACCATCACCACAAAGGGTTATGGTGCCGACCAGCCCGTCGCCCCCAACACCACCGAGCAGGGCAAGGCGAAAAACAGGAGGGTAGAGTTCAAGATTAAGAATTGATAGACTATCCGAACCGTCGCGGACGCGAAACCACACAAAAAAGCACGGAAATCACCTTTGATAACTTCCGTGCTTTCAATGTTTTGCGGGGTTGATTGGAAAACTATTCCGCCGGCGCCCATGCACTCGATGAGTTCCAGCGCGCCTTGGCTCCAGTAGAGGTCTTCTTCCTCGTCGGCGAGGTATTCCTTCATAATCTGGTAGGTCGAAGGGTCGCCGGTGAGGGTCTCGACGCACTTGTAGAGCATCTTTTCCACCCATTCCATTTCCTCGTTGAAGTGGTCGATGTATTTCTGACCGAGTTTCTCAAAGCCTTTCGACTTGAAAATCAGCCCTTGTTGCTTGTGGACCAACGCGCCATCGGTCAGTCCCGTTACAAAAAAATTGCAACGCTTCGATAGATTTCTTGCTGTCCATTTGTTATCGTGTCATTAATTAAAATTGTGTCGCTAAATATACGACGAAAATTTTTTACCGACAATGATTTTAACAAACTTTTTTGTGTTTGAAACAAAACAAATCGTTATCTTTGCCGCAAGTATATACGATGAAAAAATGCACATTCTGTCTCAATTTTTGAAGGAACAATGGCACATCGGCGACGCGCCCGACTGCGGGATTGTGTTTTCTGTCGTCAACCGCGACAGGGCTTACGAGACCAACCGCATGAACGGACGGCTGGCGTTCTACGCTTTTACGGTAGTCGTTGATGGTCAGGCTGTTATCACATACAACGACCGCCGCATCACCCTCTCTAAACACGACCTCTACACCTATACGCCGGGCGTTCCGATTATTGTTGACAACGCCACCGACAACTACCTTGCGTACAGCATTTTGGCGGAAGAAGACGCGTTTCCTCTCCCTCCAAATCCTCTCTCCTAAGACCATTTTTTCACAACAACCATTAAATCCGCCTATTACATCAAAAATTTCTCAGAAAAATTCAATTAAATCTGGGATTTCGGGCTGTGTTGGCTCGATTTTTTAAATCCTGACGCTGGCTGACGTAGTGGTGAGAGTGAGCGGCTTGGATTGGCAACAAAGATAATAGTTGTTTGGCCAATTGACAAAAGCTTTTAGATGATTTTTTGCGGAGAACCATCGCGATGGAAAGATTTATAGCCTGAGGATATGTTTTT
>CAJOJG010000004.1 GCA_905234655.1 uncultured Bacteroidales bacterium | reverse complement strand
CCCATACCCAAGCCGTTGATAGCCGATGTGGTAACGCCCAACGTGGGACACATACCCAATATCAGCACCAACGCCGGATTCTCCTTCAATAGGCCTTTGGTCAATATCGATAATTTGCTCATTTCCTTTTAATTAAAAACTTATTTATCTTTGTCAATTTCGCTTTCGTTTGCGTTGGAATTGGACGTTGCGCCGCTGTGTGCCTCGACGGGTTTGCCGAGGTGCGTCATCAGCGCGTCGTAGGCGGTCTGCACGGCGTGTGCGTATGCCCGCGAGGTGATTGTGGCAGCCGAAATGGCGTCCACATCGCCGCCGTCCTTCTTGACCGTGAGGCGGAAAGCGTTGGGATTCTTGTCGTTGAACTGGTCGTGATACTTGGGCTCAATCGCCTTCTGACCAAGACCGGGAGTCTCCGCAAGCACGGTCGCCTGAGTGTTGATGATGGTGCCGTCGGGCTTGAAACCTGTCAGGACCTCCACATGACCGTTGTAGCCGTTCATATTGCCCGCCTTGACAGCGTATCCAACCGGCTTGCCGTCTTTCTTGGCAACGTAACAGAGGTAATCTGTGCCGCTGAGGGTGATTGTGACGGTTTCCTTGGTCGGGTCATTGTCATGCTCGGGCAGGACGAGTTTCAGCGACGACTGTTCCTTTTCGTCTTTTTGTTGCTGGATGGTGTCCTTGGTGGCGTCGTAGATGGCGGCCACGCCGGCGGAACATATCACCGCAATCAGCAACAACACTACTACCATCTGCACGATGGTCGGATTTTTCTTGTCTATCATGGTGTTATTTGGTTTTTATCTCGCCGAAACGGGTGGGTTTAAACTTCTTGTTGATTAACGGTGTAACGGCATTCATCAGCAAAATCGCGAAACTCATGCCCTCGGGGTAACTGCCCCAAAGCCTGATGATTACCGTCAATAGACCGATGCCGATGCCATATACAATTTTGCCTGTGGAACTCATTGGCGACGTTACATAGTCGGTAGCCATGAAAATAGCGCCGAGCATCAAGCCGCCGCCGAGGAGGTGGTACAACGGATTTACGCACACTGTCGGGTCAATGAGCCAAACAAGCAATGTGAATACCGCCACAGTGCCAATAATCGAAACCGGAATGTGCCACGTAATTATCTTGCGCCAAATCATGTAGATGCCGCCGATGATGAGTGCAATCGCGGCGACCTCGCCGAGAGAGCCGCCCGTCGCGCCCATGAGCATGTCAACGGTGTCGGTCTTGCCGAGCATGTCGTGGCTCATTGGCGTTGCGCCCGTTACCGCGTCGAGGTAATTGAGGCGGTTTTCGATAGGAAGGGGCCATGTGGTCATCTGTTGGGGAAACGAAATCAATAGGAACACGCGTCCCACGAGAGCCGGGTTGAAGAGGTTTTGACCGAGGCCGCCGAACGACATCTTGGCGACGCCGATGGCCACCAACGCGCCTATCATCACGATGAAGGGGTTGATGTTGCTCGGAAGGTTGAATGCTAAAAGCACGCCGGTGAGTATCGCGCTGCCGTCGCATACCTGCGGCTTGGTATTGAGGATGTATTTGGCTATGAGCCACTCAAACAGCACGCAGAATCCCACCGAGACAAGAGTTGTGACGAGCGCGCCTATCCCGAAGAAGTACAGCGAAAACAGGAACGCCGGTATCAATGCCATCAATACGCCATACATCAGGCTCGGTACGGTTTCCTTGCCTTTGGCGTGTGGCGACGGCGATATGGTTAACAAATTGCTCATTTTGTTGTGGTGTTCAATGGTTTATTTTTTTCGTGATTTGATGATTGCCAATACTTTGCCCTTGCCGAAATTCATGTAGTCGAGTATCGGGCGGTTGGACGGGCAGGCGAACATGCAGCAACCGCATGATATGCAGTCGGTTATGTGGTTGGCTTCAAGGTCGTCGAAACGTTTGAGTTTGGCGAGTTTTGAGAGCAAGTACGGCTCGAGGCCCATCGGGCATGCGTCCACGCATTTGCCGCAACGGATGCAGGCTGCGGGTTCGCCACGGTGCGCGAGCGACTTGGGCAGCATCAATATGCCGGAAGTGCCTTTTGCGACCGGGATTTCGAGCGAATTGACGGCCTTGCCCATCATGGGGCCGCCCGAAATGATTTTTTCGGTGTCGTCGGGCATGCCGCCAACGGCCTCTATGAGCGCGCTTATCGGCGTTCCAATCCTGACGAGGAAGTTGCCGGGATTATTGACGCTGTCGCCCGTCACGGTAACCACCCTCTCTATGAGGGGCTTGTTTTTCATGACGGCTTCGTATACTGCGACTGCCGTGCCAGCGTTGTCAACTACCGCGCCCACGTCTATCGGCAGGTGCGGCGGAGGCGGCACTTCGCGTCCCAGGATGGCCTTGATGAGGTGTTTTTCGGATCCTTGGGGGTATTTAAGTTTCAGGGGGACGACGGTGATTCCTGGATAATTGGCGGAAAGTTTTGTGAGATAATCGATTGCGTCGGGCTTGTTTTGCTCGATGCCGATGTATGCGCGGTCGCAGTGGACTGCCTTCATCAATAGTTGCGTGCCGATAAGCATTTGTTCGCCTTTTTCGAGCATGACGCGGTGGTCGGCGGTCAGGTATGGTTCGCACTCGACGGCGTTGATTAGCACCGCGTCGGCTTTTTTGCCTTCGGGCACCATGAGTTTGACGCGTGTTGGGAACGTTGCGCCGCCCATGCCCACGATGCCCGCCTCGTGCACCTTGTTGATGATGTCTTCGGGCTTGAGGTCGTCGATGTTGCGTTTCAGGTCGGGTGTGCGGTCGATGGATTCGTCCCATTCGTCGCCCTCTACGGTGATATAGACGGCCTGTTTGGTGTATCCTGACGCGTCGGCGACGGGGCCGATGTTTTTGACCGTGCCGCTTACTGACGAGTGGATGTTGGCGGAAACGAAACCTGTGGCTTTTGCAATCAACTGCCCGACTTTGACCTTGTCGCCCTTCTGGACGATGATTTCAGCGGGTGCGCCGATGTGCATCGCGCATGGAATCGCAACCGTCTGAGGCACTGCAAGCGGGGTGATTGGCTTTGCGGCAGTGATTTTTTTGTCGGCGGGATGGACGCCGCCCATTTTGAAAGTCTTTAATTCCATGTCTATTTGTTTTCAGAAGTTTTTTCAGGGGTTGATTGTGCGGCTGTCTGAGGTGCTTTGGCGGGCGCGGGTGCGGCTTCCTCTTTGGGTTTGCGCGGGGGGAAGTTTTCTTCCTTGATTGCGCCCGTGGGACACGCCTCTACGCATTTGCGGCACATCTTGCACTTGTTGAAGTCAATGTAGGCGAGGTTGTTTTCGACGGTGATTGCCTCGAACGGGCAGGTCTTGGCGCATTTGCCGCAGCCGATGCACGCCGCCGAACATGCTTTTTTGGCGACCGCGCCCTTGTCCTTGTTGACGCACGAAACGAAGACCTTGCGGAATTTCGGGGCTTTTTTGCGAAGTTCGATGACGATTTTTGGACATGCCTTGACGCACGCCCCGCAGCCGGTGCATTTTTCGTCGTTGACTTCGGGCAGCCCGGTCTCGTGGTTGACCTTGATTGCGCCAAACTGGCAGACCGACTCGCAGTCGCCAAGGCCGATGCAGCCAAACGCGCAACCCGTCTCGCCGCCGTATGTCCATGCCGCGATTGCGCATGTGGGCGCGCCCTCGTAGTTGCTTGTCTTTGGGCGGCAATCCTTTGAGCCACGGCATCTTACGACGGCGATTTTGGCATCAGCCGCCACGGCCTCTACGCCCAGCACGTCGGCCACTTTTTTCATGACGTCGTTGCCGCCGGCGGTGCAGACCTTGCCGTTGAAGTCCTTGACGCACGCCTCGGCAAAATTGCGGCAACCGGCGTATCCGCAGCCGCCGCAGTTGGCGCCCGGCAGACATTCCGCCACTTGGTCGATGCGCGGGTCCTCCTCCACCTTGAATTTTCTGGCTATCACATACAATATCACGGCGGCAAGTATCGCTATGCCACCCAATATCAGTACGGATATCACGATTACATTATCCATTTTTCAATTTGTTGATTTATTGATTTGTTGATTTGTTGATTTTCGATTTTCAATTTTCAATTGTCAATTTCCGTTACGCTGAATTTGAACTTCCGCCTTAGCCTGTGCCGCGACGCATACAATATTGTGTAGTATATTGGCAGGACGGCGATTCCGCAGAGGCAACCGATGTCTTGGCTGCCCGTCGCGGCTATCAGCGCGAACATCACCGCAAACATCAGCACCAGCGGCCACACGTATGCGAGCAAGACGCTACTGAGGGCGAGCGTGGGCGTGAATGCCACCCTGACCCGCTGCCCGACGTTGAAATCCTGCCCCGGCTCGGCCGTCGCTTCCACGCGGACGCGCTTGCCGTTGGTATGGCAAAGCCCCTTGGCCTGGCACGTGCCGCAGGCCTCGCTCACCATTATTTCTGCAACTACCTTGTTGTCAGATATTTCTACGACTTGTCCGTCGTGGTTGATGCTGTCGTGGTTCATAGATGATGTGTGTCGTTACAAACTACAAAATTAAATAATTGTTATGAAAAACGAAATTATTTTGACAGAAATGATTATTTTGACGACGGACTTGTCCGATAAGTCAAAGGAAATAAGCGGGTTAACATAAAATTAATATTTGTGAAAATTTTTGGAATGGAGGTAATGACAAACAATGGACAATAAAAAAACAATCCCCAGCCTGTCGTCGTCGACGATGCCGGGGATTGTGGTGTTTTTTTCAGTAAATATCTCAAAATAAGACTAAAGCGGATAGTCGCCGAATGCGTAAAGCACGGTCGATAGGTAACGCTCGCCAGTGTCCGGGAGAAGCGCGACGATAGTCTTGCCCTTGAACTCGGGACGCTTTGCAATGACTGTGGCGGCGTATGCAGACGCGCCGGACGAGATGCCGGTCAACAAGCCTTCCTCCCATGCGAGGCGGCGGCCAGCGAGGATTGCAGCGTCGTTGTCAACCTGGATTACCTCGTCAACGACATTGGCATCGTAGGTCTTCGGGACAAAGTTTGCGCCGATGCCCTGGATTTTGTGGGGGCCGGGCTTGCCGCCGGAGAGTACGGGCGATGTCGAAGGCTCTACCGCAAATACCTTGACGTTGGGGTTCTGCTCCTTGAGGTACTTGCCAACGCCAGAAACTGTGCCGCCTGTGCCGACACCGGCGATGAAAGCATCAATCTTTCCGTCAGTGTCCTTCCAAATTTCCTGCGCTGTCGTTGCATAGTGGATGGCGGGGTTGGCAGGGTTCTCGAACTGCTGGAGGATTATGGAGCCGGGGATTTGAGCATTGAGTTCATTGGCACGGTCAACGGCACCCTTCATGCCGGCGGCACCGGGCGTGAGTTCGATTTTTGCGCCGTAAGCCTTGAGGAGGTTGCGACGCTCGACACTCATGGAATCTGGCATCGTGAGGATTACCTTATATCCCTTCACAGCGGAGACGAATGCAAGGCCGACGCCGGTGTTGCCGGAAGTAGGCTCGATGATTGTCGCGCCGGGCTTGAGCTTGCCACTCTTCTCGGCGTCCTCTACCATCGCCAAGGCGATACGATCCTTGACGCTGCCAGCGGGGTTGAAGTATTCGAGTTTTGCAACGATTGTAGCGTCCGTGGCGTTGTTGACCGCTGCAAATTTGTTGAGTTGGAGCAACGGGGTGTTGCCGACCAAATCAGTAAGTTTCTGTGCAATTTTCATGTCTTATTGATGCTTTTGCGTTATAATTAGCATTAACTATGTTTTTTTGTGTTTCCAAAATTAGTCACACGTGCCTAAACCGCCAACATTTTGACGGTGAAATTTCACGTGGCGGATTGTGAAATATTGCATTTTTCCTGCATCCACTCGCCTATTTGAAGCGCGAGAACCGTCCTGGCACTGCTAAGGCTGTGGTTTGACGGGATTTCGACAAGTTTCACGCTGCCACTCTTGCCGGTCTCGGACTGCAATCTCCTGACCAAAGGCATGAGCATCTTGTCGGGCGGGGCGACTTTGTCCAAGGTTGCGGACACCATAAGCACGTTATGGTCAACGAGATGCCTGTGGGTTTCGTAAATCGAGAGCTGGTGGTAGTTATCCAACGCATTCTCGAAAACATCGCTCGCCGAGGTCATCTTAAGGCACTGCCCCTCGATTTCGATCATCAGGAACAAGTCCTTCTCCATCCTGTTCAGGAACGCCGCCGCAAGGTCGTATGGCGCGATGGCGGCGACACCTTTTATAAAAGGCAACCGTTTTGCGGCGTTCAAGACCGTCATTCCGCCCATGGAATGTCCGATGAGGAAAATATTGCCGGTGTCGATTCCGTACTGCTCGGCGACGGCGGGATTATGAGCCCACTTCCCGATAGCCACGGCATCATCGACAAGATTGCTGAAAAGGTAGAAGCCCTCGCTGCCCCACGCGCCACGGTGATTGACATGTATGACGACGCAGCCCATGCGCATCAGCGCGTACTCGAGGTCGTTATTGGTCGTGTAGCCTGGAAAACCATGGAACACTATCGCCGTCGGTGATGGTTTTGGATAGCGGCTGTCAGGCTTGAGCAGATAGCCGTACAGATGGCATCCGCCACTGACAATGTTCAATGGGAACGAAGTCGGCAAACAGACATCCGGCTCGTACTCAAAATCTTTAAATGCGTTTTCTACATTCATGGCGTGATGGATTTTATAAGTCACTGTTTTTATTGACACGTTCAATGTACCTTCCCAAGACGGTCTCAAACTTAACGCCGTACCAGTGGACTGGACGGTTGATGGTTTCCTTAATGGCGGCGAGCGTGAAGTCCGCAGCGATCTTAGCCGACTCTACCGCGCCAAAACCGTTCATCATCGCGCCGACAAATGCCGAGGCGAAGATGTCGCCAGTGCCGGAGACATTCTTTTCAAGTTTTTCGTGGGGATAATGGAACGAGGAATTGGCGGTATAGACACACGCGCCGGTCTCGCCCTGCTTAAAGCCAACGCCGGTAATGACGATTGTCTTTTCGTTGCCGGTGATTCTGAGCAGGCCGTCGACAAGCCCGCGCACATACGCCTCATCGTACTCCGTGCGGTACTCGATACCGGTAAGCATACAAGCCTCGGTGACGTTTGGAATGATGATGTCCGCCATGGCGACGAGTTTTTCCATCTCACGGAGGAACTCGCCGTCCAAACCTTTATAAAACACGCCGTTATCGCCCATCGCCGGGTCGACGACGACAAGCGACGACGGCTTTCGCAACTTGCCGCCGAGTATTTCGATGACGAGGCCGACCTGACGGGCAGTGCCAAGGTAGCCGGTATAGAATGCGTCGAAGTCTATGCCTTCGGAGAGCCAATGCCTGACAATGCCGGGAATGTCGTCGGTCAAGTCGCGGAACGTGTAGTCCTTGAATCCGCCAGTGTGGCTCGAAAGCACAGCCGATGGCAGGATACAAGTCTCATTACCACTGGCTGACAGTATCGGCAACGCCACAGTCAGCGAGCATTGCCCAACGCAGGATATGTCCTGCACAGTCAGAATACGTTTATATGACATTTTAAAAGACGTAATTAAAAATCATTGTTCATCGCCGCCAAGAACGCGCAAACGGCGACACCGGCGGTCTCGGTGCGCAACCTCGTCTCCCCGAGCGATGTCGGCAGAAATCCTGAACGGAGCGCGAGCGATATTTCCTCGTCGCTAAAGTCGCCCTCGGGGCCTATCAATGCGCACGAATCCGCGCCAGGACGGACGTTGTGGGTGAAAAAATGCTTTTCCTGCGGCTCACAGTGCGCAATGACCTTGCACGGCGCGGCGCACCGCTCCACAAAATCCGCAAACGGCGTCAACTCGTTAAGCCGTGGCATTATCGCATTGCCGCTCTGCTTAATCGCGGAGACGGTTATTTTGTTAAGGCGGTCGGTCTTGAGGACTTTGCGCTCGCTGTGGTCGCACAAGAGTGGCGTTATCTCGTCAATCCCAAACTCCACGGCTTTCTCGACAAACCACTCGAAACGGTCGATGTTCTTGGTCGGGGCGATTGCGATGTGGTTGCGGTACGTGCGGCGGTAGACATCAGCCGCAACTTCCCTTATCGTCGCGGCACATGCGCGGCGGTCGGACAATGTCAGTTCTGCATCGTACATCCCGCCCGCGCCGTCTATTATCGTTATGCCATCGCCGGGACGAAGGCGCAAAACCTTGTTACAGTGCGCGCTCTCCTCCTCGTCGAGGTATACCTGTTGACCGACGGACGCGCCGACGGCGTCCGGGGCATAAAAAACGTGTGAGTTCTCTTTCATCTTTCTTTAATCGTCGATATAGTCAACTTCCTCCCCGTCGTCGGCAGGCTTGGCAGGCTTGTCCTGTTTCTTGGGCTGGTCAGCCGGTTTAGTCTGCTTAGGCTGGGCATGGCTGTCGTCCTCCGGCGTCGGGTCGTCCTCGAGGATAAAATCGCTTTCATCGTCATCGGCAGGCTTGGACTTGCCGGAAGGATTGTCGGACGAAGGCTTTGTGGACGCGCCGTCGCCGCCGTCGCCGCCATCGGACTCGATGTCGCTGTTGACATTGCTCATGTCGTCGGCGTTGTCGATAACGCCAGCGTCCGAGAACGAGCGGATGAACTTGTTCTTATTCTCGTCCGCGCCGACGACAAACTGGTACTCGTTACGGTCGACCTTTGTGACGCGATCCTTCTCCTTGGTGTTGATAATCTTGTTGTTAAAGTCGTCATTGGACGCCAGGCAGTACATGAATCCCGCCTTGTAGTTAAAGTAATACCAAATCTGCGGGGTCGGCTGGAGGAAGATGCTTATCTGGTCGCCCTTCTTCTTGTTGCGTATGATTTCGACGTAGCCCTTCATGTACTTTCCGATGGCATTACCGCCTACAAAGCCAACGCCGATGTCGCCTGACGACCTGTAGGACAATGTCGTCGTGTCGTAGTACATCTGCACGTCGTTCAGGACAATGGTCTTGTTAAGACCGTTAGGCGTCTTGCCGAGGTCGCCGGAAAGTTCGTAGTTCTTGAGCAACGCCTGGACGGTATCGTTACCGAGCACATACTCCATGCGGCGGCGTATCTTGTGGTCGTTAAAGAACACGGGCGCAAGGTTGAACACGTCGTTCAACTCCTCGGCCATCTGCTTTATGACATCGGCACGTATCGGGAAGTTGACTGACATCATCATTCCGCCCGAAATCCTCTGCGCGTCCCTGTTGTGGTATAGTTCGCCGGAAGACACTACCTGAACCGGCTTCATGTCGACGTTTGTCGTTATAGTACCCGAACCATAAAGGTTGCATAGGCTGTTTTGGAAGGCGACATAATTGCCAGTGTTGCTGCTGTCGCGCAGACGGCGCGGCGTAGCCTCACGGAACTCCTTCTGCTTCGGGTCGTATGTCAGGCCTCGGTTGACAGCGATGACCTCCTGGTCGCTGAGGTTGTGCTTATGTCCCATGAAAAGGGAATATAGTTCCTGCGTATTGTCGTCATAGAAGAAGCCGGTGTACAGACGGCGTTTCCTCGGGTCGGCAACCCTCTCCGAAATCGGGAACATAATCGAGTCCGGGTTGATGTTGCCCTCGAACTTGAACGGCATGATTGTCGAGTCGCAGGTCTGCTGGATATGGGCAAAACCGTTGAACTTAATACCCGGTGTCGCGCCGTTGAACGAATACTTGCCCTCAAACTTAAACTGCGGGCTTATGTAGAAGTTCTGCTCCTCCGGCACGCTGCCGATACCGAACGACACACGCACCCTCGGTGCTTTGGCTGCCGTGTCAAGTTTGATAAGGCGGATTTCCATGGAGTCGAGGTCGAGATAAGCCCTGTCCTTGTTGTAGTTCTGGTACTCGTACTGGCCGCCGACAGCCTTGAAATAGCGTTTGTCACGGATTTTGACAGAAGTCTTCACAATCCTATGAATCAAGGTGTCGAGATTTGCGGTTATGACAGCATCGTCAAACCTGTCGATTTCGCCGCCGGGCATGACCTTAATGACGCCGGACGGCTTCACCTTAGAATCCACAACCTTTATGATGCCAGGCTCGTGGACATTGATGACGTTCTCAGCCTCGTTAAATGTCGTGTACAAAGCATCGAACCTCAACGAGTCCTTCTGGCTTACCATCGTCGCGCCGGCGAGCAAAGGCTTGTACTCGGACTTCACCTTCTTCATCTTGCGGTACTCCGCCACAGAACGAGTTATGCGCGTCTCGTCGTAGTTAGAAAGCTTATTGCCAAAACTATACGTGTTGTCCGCGACGTTCCATTCGAAAAATTCTGTCCGCTGCAAGTACTTGTGATGAGGGAAATGAACCCTCGCCGAGTCGTCCGACACGACAAACTGAGCCCGGTCGACATTAAGGTCGCATTTTGCATCGTACCTGTCTGTGTAGAAGAAGCCCGTCGAGTCGCCCGGTGTCCGCTCGTCAAAATTACAGAACATTGCGTATCCCGCATCGAACGACGAGTTCTTGAGCAGCATCTTGTCGGAGAAGAACGCCGTGCCTTTATAGAGCAACTCGCCCTGAGCCTTCATGCTTTTCGGCGAATAGTCGATGTTGCCGTTGAAACGCAGCTTTTTGTCGAAGACAGTGAGTGTTGTGTCGGAAGTGTAGATTGCGAAGTTGTCCTCATGGGGATACCACAAAATGTTGCAGGTATCGGAATGTACTTTCGGGTATTCAGCCTCGACATCCTTGGTGCTGCTTATCTGGGACACCGTGACAGGATCAACGTCGAGCCTATGGCAACCGCCAATCACAGAGTCCGGGTAGAACACAAAATTATAACTTTCGGCGGTGGCGGTCAGGTACTCGATTTTGCCATTGCCGCCCAAGCCGCCGCCGTTCAACGCAACGCCTTGGTAGAACCGCCCTTTGCCGCCGAACAGCCTCATGCCTTCCTCCGGTGTCGGGAGGTCAAATCCAAGCGACATGTCCTGCTGCACCGTAAGCGTAACGTCCATGTCGTCAAAAATACCCGACACAAAATCTCCTTTCGCTTGCACACCGTTGAGTTTAAGGAAGTTAAGACTGTCCAGCTTAAACGGTGTCACCTTCATGTGGAACTTGTCGCGGTCGTAGCTTTCGGAAATGAGTTTGTCATAATACACATACGCCGTGTCGCTCGTGATAATCCTCGGGTACTGGTCGTAGGTCTTTCGACCTGACTTGTTGGATGCTGAGTCGAGGTAGAGGACACCTTTCACGCGCTCCAGCACGGAGTGCACGGAGTCGATTTGGTTCTTCTTAGTCTCCTCGTTGTAGTTGACGGTAAGCATCGCCATCGAGTCGCATTTCGGGATGTTGATGCAGAACTTCTTATAGTCAAACTTGAAGTCGTCGCCGTAGAAGTCCGCGAGACCCGCCTGAATCTTACCACGGAGTTCCATGTCGAGGTGCTTGTGGACGGTTATCGAGCTGTCCGGCAAAGCCTTCACCATGCGCGCCTGGCTGAGGTCGAAAGGCTGGGCGTTGAAGATTTCCATGTCGGCGGTCTTCAGGTTTATGACTGCATTGACACCGTTTTTATTTTCCATGAGCGAAATAATGGAGATACCGTCGTAGTCCTTCTTGCCATTATGCGCGCCGATGTAGTCGTTCATCTTCTGCTCGACCTTCGCGACGCGGGTGTTGACGTCATACTCCAAGAAACCCTGGAACGACAGTTTCATAAGCATCTGGTGAGCCTGGACTTCGGTCAACAACATGCCTTCCTCCCTGTTGAGGTAACGCTGAATGTCCCTCGCGGTGAACTTGTCTGTGGAATTAGCCCTCATGTAGTCGCGTAACGCAACGAGCGGGTGAACTTTGTCCATGCCCTGCATCTGGTTGTAACGCTGCATGGAGAAGTGGTCGATGGACTCGAATGTGGCATAATTATAAGGTGCGGCGGGACGTGTGCAGAGGTAAATGGCAGTGTCGTTGCGCGTCCATTCGACCTGGTTGACATCAATCTCAAAATGGTGGTACGTGTCCTTGTAGCGCGCGTTCTCCATGCCGGTTGAGCCTTTGAAAAGCACAAGCTTCTCTGTCTCGGAATCATATTTGAGCTTGACGCCCTTGTGCGTTATATAGTCGTTGTCGGGGCCGATTTTTATAGAGACGATTGCGGACTGCGCCTCGAGTTTCTTAAGACCGAACACGAACGCTTTCGCCTCGGCGGTTATGAACGGCTTGTCGTTGTTCTTGAAGACAAGTTTTGCGTATTTTGCACTGTCCTTGACCTCGCCCTGGAATATCACGCCGTTCTGCGCATAACCGCCTTCGTAGTCGATTCCGGCGGCAAGGTTGGGAATCTTGATGTCGGTGTCGTAACTCAAAAACTGGGGGAACCTCGCCTTCTCGCCAACGCCGTTCAACACAAGCTTGTCCCTGTAATGTCCTTTGATAGGCTTGCGGAAGTACTTGATGTTAAAGAACTCGACGTCGTCGGCCTCGAACTCGGCGCGCTTTGTGTCAATCTCGTATGACGGCAGCGTCGCATACACGCTGTCCGCCGAGATGTCGCCGCGCCGCCAGTCGACCTTTCCGCCTTTGCCTCTCCAAACATGGTCGTTATAACTATAGACACCGCTTGTGCCGTATATCGCCAATGTGCTGTCCTGGCGTATCTTACAGCGCAAATCCGTCTTGTCGCACTTTACATTTATGTCCTTGTCGCCATTACCGGCGTCCACTATCGTCATCGTAAAACTTCCAGTGGACATGTACCATGACTTTGCGGACGTAGTCTCGAGGCTGTACGACGAGAGCAGGTTTGCCGTGAAGTCCGCCACGTCGTTAATCCTCGACATGGACACCTGCGCATTGTCAAGCATCTCCTTCATGTACTCCGCCCAGGGGTTGAACTCGTTGATGTTCCCCTTGTCCCAAAATCCGTTAAGGGCACGGATTAGGTTGTGCATGTGGGGGGTCGGTGTGGCTCGCTTTTGGATATAACTGTTCATAAGTATCACAATCTCAGAGCGGTAGTCGTCTGTTATCTTCCGCGTCATGAGTTTGTCGACGAACTTCTTAACATCCGCCTTCATCTCGTCATTCTTGGACGACCTGACGCCCATGAAGTTCTCCAACTCCTTCGGGAGTTCCGGCGAATCCGGCAGCAAAGCCTTTATCTGCGCCGACGTGATGGCAGTCATGCCTATCATCAACGCTATAGTCAGGATAAGTCTAATGGTTGTTTTCATGTTTGGTTCATTATATAAGATACAACGCCCAAAGGTAACAAATATTTTTTGGATATGAAAACTAAAAAAAATGCCATGCGTCACCACGACGCATGGCCAACATGAAATAAAATTTGAAATTTGGAAAAAAAATTATCTTGCGTCGATAATCTTGCCGAAATCGTCGGCCTTGAGCGACGCGCCGCCGATAAGACCGCCGTCAACGTCCTTCTTTGCGAAGATTTCAGCAGCGTTAGAAGCCTTGCAGCTGCCGCCGTAGAGGATTGTGGTGTCGTCGGCAACAGCCTGACCGAAGTTGTCGGCGATGGCCTTGCGGATCATCGCGTGGATTTCCTGAGCCTGGTCGGGTGTGGCGGTAAGGCCAGTGCCGATAGCCCAAACGGGTTCGTAGGCGATGATGACCTTCTTGAACTCGTCAGCGGTGAGGGTGAACACAGTGTCCACGAGCTGAGCCTTGATTACATTGTTGTAGAGGTTGGCGCCAGCCTCGCGCTGCTCCTTAGTCTCACCGATGCAGAAAATCACGTCAAGACCCTCAGCGAGAGCGAGTTTGATTTTCTTGAGGAGGATTTCGCTGTTCTCCTTGAAGTACTGGCGGCGTTCTGAGTGGCCGAGGATTACGGCCTTTACGCCGATGCCCTTGAGCATTGATGCCGAAACTTCGCCAGTGTACGCGCCGTTAGTAGTCGCTGCGCAGTCCTGTGCGGCGAGGATTACCTTGTCTGCATTGATTGCACCGGCTACGGGAGCCAAGTGTGTGAAAGGCGGAGCGATGACAATCTGCTTGCCTGCGGGAAGGTTCTTCTGCTCAGCGTATGCGCTGATTTTCTTGGCGAGTTCAACACCTTCGGCAACCGATGTGTTCATCTTCCAGTTGCCTGCTACGATAAGTTTTCTCATTTCTGTTATTTATGTTATTTATTGATTTGTTGATTTTCGATTTGTTGATTTATGATTTGTTGATTTATGATTTGTTGATTTATGATTTACTGATTTTTCTCTTTCCTCTCTCCTCTTTCCTCAATAAATCAATAAATCAATAAATCTTTCCTCTTACTTATACTTGTAATTAAGTTCTTCGAGTTGCTTGTAATAAGCCTCCTTCTCGGCGACTTCTCTTGCAATGTCGCCTTCTGAAAGCTGCCGGAAGTCGCTCTGGGACTCCACGATGGACAATCCTTCTGCCTGTGACGCCTGTTCAAGTTTGCCTTGATGGGCATCAAGCTTGTTCATGCGCTTTTCCTGCTGCTTGAGAGCCTGGAGCTTGGCCTTGAGCTCGGCATATTCCTCCTGCTGCTTCTCAAAAATGCCGATTCTTTCCTTGTAGCCGTCTATCTTCGACTTATAGTCGCCGACGATACGGTCGCACTTGTCGGTAGTCTCGAAGCTCAGCGACGTTCCATATTTTTCCTTAATCTCACCATAATTGTCGAGCAGTTTCTCCTTATCGTAATACACGCCGACCTTCTCGAACTCGTCGTGGTACGTACTGAAGATAGCATCGTTACACCAAGCTGTCAACCTGCGTATCTCGCTCTGCGCCTTGAACTTGTTCTGCCTTGAGTTAGAAATCTGGTGGTTGACCTTCATCTCAAGCGACATGTCCGACGAGTTACCACGGTCGAAGCCGTCCTGAATATTCTTGTCCATGAGTTTGCCGACGATGAACGTGCCGACGACCAACGCAAAGCCCGCACCGGCGGCTATAAGCCCCAAGAAGGGATGGTTGAACATCGAAACCAGGCCACCAATGACCGCGACAGCCCCTATGCCATACAATATCTTTTTCATGCTGACAATTGTGTTTAATTGTTAATTATTTGTCCACGCAAATTTAAAAAAAGTTTTCGTACATTCAACTTTTATTTGCACTAATTTTTAGAATTTGTTTTGTATTAGCGTCCACACGGCAGTAATTCCCCGCCCTTATGCCTATGACCCAGAGGATTTCGCCGTTGCACCTCAGGATTTCGACACGGTCCTTGTCCGCGATGCTCAACTTATTGTCCACAAAAAGGTCTGAAAGTTTCTTGCGGTTATGCCCGCCGAAAGGCATGAAGCTGTCGCCGGACACCCATCCCGTCACGGTCATCGGGAACTTGAGCTTGTCGATGTCATAATAGACCGTCATGGGGTCGCGCTCGGGAGTGAACTCGTCACGCTCCATGCGGCTGAATGTCAAACGCCACTGCCTTGTCCTGACCTCGCCAAAGTCCACTGTCTTCCGATATATCTCCACAGGCTGACGGCCGCTCAAAGACTGCACGTCCTCTATGCGGCTGATTATCAACACTGTGCGATCCTTGACCAAACGGTGTGTGTTGCTGTAGAAAATCTTTCCGCTCTCCGCGTCCAACTGCCGGTAAATCTCACGCATCTGAACCTTGCTGAACCCGTAGCGGCTAAGTATCTCAAACAAAAGACATTCCGGCTCCACGTACCGCCTTACGCCGCCGATGCTGACGACGACCGAACTGCCACTCTCCGCGACAGCCGTCTTTACGGCATTGGCGATGGAGTCGTCATAAATCCGCTTCGCCATTCCAAGATAGCCGATGCTCTCCGTTATCGACTGCCGCGCCGATGGCGAAATGCCGTCGATAACCGGCATGACAAGGTTGCGGATACGGTTTCGCGCAAAGTCATTCTCAAGGTTTGTCGTATCTGTCCTGTAACTCAGATAGTTAGCATTCAAGAAACCTTCAATCTCCGCGCGAGAGAAACACAGCATCGGCCTGACAATGCGGCCGTTCCTGACCCTCATGCCGGTAAGCCCGCGTATGCCGGAGCCGCGCATGAGGTTGAGCATGAAAGTCTCGATGGCGTCGTCCCTGTGGTGCGCAACAGCCGTCACGTCATACCCGCGCTTGTCCATTATCCTGTCGAACTCCGCATACCGAATCTCCCGCGCCGCCATCTCTATCGAAATACCCCTCATCGCCGCATAACGCCTTGTGTCGGCGTGTGTTACATATACATCGACACCATATTTCTTAGCCAACTCGCGCACAAAAGCCTCATCGCCGTCGCTCTCGTCGCCGCGAAGTCCAAAATTGACGTGCGAGATTCCGAACTCGATGCCCGACTGAGCCGTCAAGTCGACCATGCACACCGAGTCCGGCCCGCCGCTCACCGCCAACAGAACCTTGTCGCCGGATGTCCATAATCCCTGATGCTCAACGAATTGCTTATATGTTGTCAAAACGTCCATAGTCATGCCCATTTGCATACGGCAAAAATATTCATTTTTACTGACAAATGCCAATTATTTGAAAAAATAATGATTACTTTGCCTTAAATTAACAGAATCATGCGAACTTTGCACATCAATCATAACAAGGACACATAAATGGGCAACATAATTCAATTCATTAAAAACCAAGCACTTCCGATTGCGATAATAATCGGATGCCTGTTCCATGACTTCTTCGGACAGTTCAGCGCGATACTGCCATACAATCTCTTCCTGATGCTCTTCATATCGTTCTCGAAAGTGCCGGTAAGGGAACTCCGCCCAAAGAAAGTGCATTTCCTGTTGCTCGGGTTCGTCCTCGTCTTCGCGCTCGTGGGCTACCTGATAGTCAGGGACTTCGACCCGATACTCGCCGAGAGCATACTCGTAGTCGCCATGACGCCGACAGCCACATCCGCTATCGTCGTTGTCAACAAACTCGGCGGCGACGGCGCAAACCTCATAACATACACCATCATCAGCAACATCGCCGTCTCCATTATAATCCCAGTCCTGTTCCCGCTGATACACCCACAAGAAGGGCTGACATTCATCCAAGGATTTTGGACTATATTAAAAAAGGTGTTCGCGCTGCTCGTCCTGCCGATGGTAGCCTCCGAAATCGTCAAGCACGCCCTGCCAAAGTTCAACTCCTTCCTCGTCAAATACAACTCCGCATCGTTCTACCTATGGGCATGCTCGATAGTAATCCTGATGGCTAACATGATGAACTCCATACTTGACAATCCCCAAAACTACCACATCGACATCCTGATGGCATTGGCCAGCCTCGTCATCTGCGTCATACTCTACATCGTCGGCAAGAAAATCGGCAGCCGCTACGACGACCGCGTAAGTTGTGGCCAGGCCATCGGGCAAAAGAACACAATCTTCGCCATCTGGGTCGCCCACACATACCTCACGCCCCTTTCAGCCGTCGGTTGCAGCTTCTACATCCTTTGGCAGAACCTCTTTAACAGCTGGCAGTTGAACCACAAGCGCAAAAAAGACGCTGAAAAACAAAAAAATGGCGATACCCTGCTGTAATCTCAAAAAAAAAATCGAGATTACAGCAGACAATCGCGATTTTTTTGTATAAATTCAACGTATCCACATAAAAATACCACCAACAAGTCAAATATACAACCCTATATGCAAATTATTTATAACCATTATTCAACAAATAGAATCCTAAAACTGCCAAAAAAGCCAAATTCCAACCCTTGCAACTAACTAAAAATCAACGCGTTATCAAAAAAAAAAAAAAACAGTCCAAAAATTTTTTACCACCTCTGTATTTTCATACATTTGCAAAAAGTTTTAACAAACTTTAAACAAACGTCCAAATTCCATAAAAAAACAGACAACTCCGCCATTTTGGGACAGTTTAGGCGGGAAAAATTAACTATTAATCCACCAACTAAAATGAAAAAACGCTTTTTCATCATGGTAGGACTTGCAGTGGCGTTATCATACTCACTGACGCTTTCATCATGCGGCAGCGACGATGACGACGACCCAGAGCCAACACCCTCCCCTACCCCATCCACGCAGGACACAACGTCCAACCAAAACAAACCCGACGACCCGACGGTCAAACCCGACAATCCGACGGACACCACAACCACCAACCCGACGGACACCACAACCACCAATCCGACGGACACCACGACAATCAATCCTCCTGAACCAGCCTTCACAGTAACATTCGACGTGACCGGCTCGGACATCGAAGTCGAGAACCTGCAGTTCGACGACGCGGCAACACTCCCGTCGGCATCGCGCAAAGGCTACTCCTTCCTCGGCTGGAGCACATCAAAAGACTCCAAGGAAATCACCTACAACGCCGGAGACAGCATCGAAGCCCAATCGACCACGCTCTACGCAGTTTGGAAACTGGAGATGTACACCCTCACCTTCCACTACGACTACACGAATCCAAGCTATACAGATCAAATAGCCTACACTGCAGTCGACGTAGAAAACGGACGATTCTCCCTCTACTCCTGGCTAAACCACCTTCCCTCCGGCTATTCCCTCCTCGGCTGGAAAGAGCAGGACAGCGACGTCGTCTATAAACTCTCCGAAAAGTTCGACACATACAAGGACATGGTCCTCTATCCAGTAGTCGCTAAGTCGTCAAGCCTGGAGCAATGGAACTCAGAATATTATGAAGGCCACTAATTAAACCGCAACAACCATGAAACTAAAAAAATCAACATACGCGCTGCTCGCACTGAGCGTGGGCATAGCAGCCTGCAACACCGACTATGAGGATTTTGCCGACCAAACGCCACAGCAAAACCCCGTTGCAGCATCATTCAACAAGGCGTTCTCTGCCAGCACAGAAAACACAGGCTCGCTATCGAAGGCGTATCAATCTTTCGACTGGCAGAAGTTTGTAACCGGCGATGAAATATCCGTATTCTCAGGCAACGCGAACAACAAGTTCATCAATACCGGCAACGCAATATTCGAAGGCAACGCCGACGATGCCGCTACATACTACGCACTCTTCCCATACACGGAAGGCGCGACCATAGACGGCAACGTAATCTCAGTGAACATTCCCGCCGTGCAGTCCTATGACACAACTACAATCAACGGCCAGTTCAACCGCTACAACAACTCCGTCCTCAGCGTCGGCGTAACCACCGAACAGGAAAAAGCGTTCGCCCTAAAGAACGCAGGTGCAGAAATAATGTTCTTATTTTCCGACACACTCGCAGTCGAAAAAGTGGAAATCACAGCCACTCAGAACATCGTCGGCGACGTGAAAATCACGATCGGCGACGACGGCACCCCGACGATTGAGGGCGGCGACTCCAAGACCGTCACTATCAACAATCCATTTGTCGGCAATTACGACAACTTCGTTTCTGTAATACCTGTCGGCACAGTAGACCTCGAAGTAAAATACTACCGCGACGGCAAAGTTTCGGGCACACGAACCTACAACAACGTCAACCTCAAACGAAACACAATCGCCAATTTGGATTACATCAACTACCGCAAAGTAACGTTCAACGCAGGTGTCGAGGGTGTTACATTCGACACACTCACAGTTCTCGAAGGCAATGGCTTTTCCACACCGTCAATCGGCGACGTAACTAACGGCACCCTCCATTTCGCAGGTTGGAAAACTCCCGACGGCAAACTGCATGCCGCCAACACTTGGATTTCCGCACATTTCTACGAAGATACCGAACTGACCGCAGAATGGGTGGATGGCTTTGTATTGAACTATGCAGATGGCAGCATCGACCCTGTCATATTCCAACCCGGCGACGAAATCACGCTCGCAGCCGCGCCTGAACTCCACGGCTATAAGTTCCTCGGCTGGAGCGTCAATGGCGAACTCAAGCAGCCCGGCGACGTAATAACATCCGACACGAGCCTTACAGTCTACACAAGCACAGAAGCAATCAATTACAGGCTTACTATCGACGCTGACGGCGGCGTATTCGCCGAGGGCAACAGTAGGATTGACACAAGTTTCAATGCAACTGACGGCTTGGAATTGCAGTCTTGGAACAACGAAACTTATCAATACCAAATCATACTGTACAAAAACTGGTGGAGCGAAAATGCTGTTTTGAGCAGTACGTACTATCCCACACGCGACGGATACGACTTCGGTTACTACTACACAACAGACGAAAACCAAAGCGTTTGGCAAGTATACGGATATGGATACAATTTCTCGTACTCCGACCTTACCATCCACACAAAATGGTACAAGAAATACGCCCTCGACTACTACACAGAAAACGGCGACACACTGAACGTCGGCAACAACTACTTCACCGAAAACCACACATCGTTCTACGTATCATCCTACTACCACGAAGACGGAAAAATCCTCAAAGGATGGAAAGACCAAGACGGCAACATCTACAAGAACGGACAGCAAGTTTCCGTAAGCATCCTTGAGGAACTAAAAGACCTGAAGTTCACGCCAATACTCGAGAGCGACGAAAACGCCTCCTCGCACGAAGGCTGGACATCCCAACCATTTTAACCCCTAACTAAACATCACAAATCATGAAACTAAACAAATTCAAATACATACTGCCAGCAGCACTCTTGGCACTCTCGGCATGTACCGACGACGAAGAACTGCTGCAAAACATCAGCGGCAGCGGCAGCGGACAGATACAATTCACCGCTGTCAACGGCACCCCCGCCTCGCTCTCCAAGACGACGCTCTCCAACGGCTGGTCCATGTTGGCTTACGGCTCATCGTCAGAAGTCAACTTCCTTCAGACCGACCAAATCGCCGTGTTCTCCACCGATTCCGTGGCATCCAAATTCGGTGCATCCCTTGTAGACGGTTCAAAAGCCATCTTCGAAGGCCAAGCACCAGAAGCGAAAGAGTACTTTGCGCTCTACCCCTACCAGTCCACCGCGAAAATCGACGGCAACGTAATCTCCGCCACAATCCCCACCGAACAGAACTTCGTGGGCGACAACATGGACGGCAACGCAGCACTGAGCGTGGCATACACCACCGGCGACGCCAAGAAGTTCGCATTCCAGAACGCGACAACAATGATTTCGTTCGTGGCAAGAGACTCGTACTTCAGCAACATCACCATCGAGGCTACAGACGGCACACCAATCGCCGGCGACATCGACATCGAAGTCTCAAAAGACAGCCTCGCGCCAGTGATTAAAGGCGGCACTTCGAACAAAATCACACTCTCCGGCACTGCGAACAGCGGCTGGGCATACGCTGCAATGCTCAAACCCTGCACGGTGAAAGCCGGTGCGCTGAAATTCACATTCACCACCACAGACGGCAAAACATACAGCGAAGTCAACGACCACGACGTAACCCTTGAACGCGGCGTATGCTACAGGTATGGCAACATCTCCTACTTCGAACCGGAGACATTAACCTTCGGTGACTGGTGGACAAACTGGTCGTCCACATACCCCCTCTACCAATATCAAAGAATGACCATCAAAATCAACGATTTCAAGTCCTCTCGAGAGTTTCTTTGGAATAATTGGGCGTTGGTTGCATCGACCAGCGGATGGTCTGTGATAAACGACAATAACTACGCAGAACACTTTGTTGTACGTGCCGACGGCGGCAATTGGAGAGGCTCGACAAACAACGGACAAATCAGCGTCACGACCGACGATAAAATGGGCATCGCCGCAGAGGAGTTCAAAGACTTTATGCTCGACGGCACAGAATGGACAATAACCATCGACTACTATGGCAACAACTATTTGTACATACGCTCTGTCGCCACAAATCCTGAGGGCAAAACGTACACCTGGTCTGCCATTGGTCATGCAGAAGGCACAATCAACTTCTTCCTCACCGGTGAACGTTCTTCCTACACAATCGCAAGCGTAAAGAAAGAGCAGATTTCGTCGCCATGGTTATATGACATGAAGGTAGAACTGACGAAGGACACGTATGAGTATTATCCCACACAGACAGAAATACTTTCTTCAGATATCAATATTGCATCTTACATACAGTCGGTATCGGCTCGGATGTGGACAGAATCTAACGAAATTAACGTTCCAGTTTGGTATTATGACTCCGAAATTTCAATACCTGCCACACTGGGAGAGGATATTGTCGTAACATTAAAATACAAAGAATATGACGGCCACGAACTATCCACAACATTCAACATCAAGACCCAACCAGCAGCAATAATCACTGATGGGCCTTTTGTCGGATGTCAGATTGTAGGCGACGGAGAATTTGTCTACGACGACAAGTTTGGTATTGTGTACAAAAACAACACAGACGGTAGTGCCATTAGGTCAAATTATTTATTATTACCAACAAGTACTTGGAATGGCGATTGCGCCAACACAGGAACGCTCACAGTATCTTTCTGGATCAAGAATTACAATGGCATACTTATCAACGAATGGTCGCCCATATTCATGATGAAGAACGGTGATGTTGACTCTGACTGGCAGTATTACACATTCCGACACAAAGGACAACTTTTGGTCAACTATGCTGGATGGGTAGACAGCCCTATGCCAGACAGCTGGGCTGAATACAACGATTGGCTAAACGGCAACGACAAGTGGCACTATGTAGTAACAACCGTATCCCGCAACGAACTGACACTCTATGTCGATGGAGAAGTGCTCAGTACATGTTCACCCAATGGAACTGATGGTAACACAACAGATGGATTCATCGACAACTTGACCAATATCAACTTCTTCGCTATCGGTGGCGCACAGACAAATGGCTGGATGGATCCTGATATACCATGCATGTACACAGCACCTGTCGTTTCATGCTATCCCATAACCGCAGAAGAAGTCAGAGAAGCATATAACGCTGCAAAATAGACGATAACGGCAGCCACCTCGTCATCGAATAGCGAACAACAAGTAATCGAACATTAACTCAACGACCGAGCCGCCTGACAATCGAATCAAGGCGGCTCTTTTTTATTGTCAATTGGCCTTCATGGCATGTTATATTTTGCGCAATCTCCTTAAAAAACACAGATTGCGCAAAATATAACACATCATTTCGTCAACAGGAATTCGCCGATGTATGTCTTTTGACCTGTGTCAGATCCGTTTAGCAGCCATGTGTCCTCGGAGGTGGCGAAGTCGGTTATCTTCCGCGTGAAATGGATTGTGTCACGGCTGCCGTCCCTCCAGCAGAGGATGAAGTCAGTGTCGTACTCCTTGCTGCCGTCGAGCTCGCCGAAATACGCGCAGTACTTGCGCTTGGCATTGTCAATCAGCAGCACGAGTTCCGGGTCTTCGTCTGTGTACTTAGTTTCGACCCGATAAGTCTTGCCGCCGTATGTCAGCGTGAAATCGTTGCCGACATAATACACCGAATCGTAGTTGAGCAAATCCACTGAATCCTTGTCCTGGACGTAGATATGCAGCTCTATTGGATACCATTGAACCGACATTATCGCGTCCGGATTGTCCGACTTATTGCATGAAAACATCAAAAACGGAATCACCGCAGCCAAAGCCGCGCACAAAATTTTCCTCATAATTCTATTATTCAATCACTTCAATCACTGTTTAATCGCCATCAGCACCTTGTCCTCGATGATAGAATGTATGTCGAGGTCAAACTGGAACTCGAAAATCGCCGAAAGGAGCTTGCGCTTGTAGCCATTAGAATCTTTCAGGCGTATGTGCTTGAGCAAAAGGTTCTTGAGGTCACGGAGCTTGATGGCGATGTCCTCGTGCGAATCGTGGCGCGTGCGTTTAATCCTGCGGCGGAAGTCCTCTATCGGCAGCGACCCGTCGCACACGCTCCTCAACAGCGGGAAAATCACATTCTGTTCCCATTCGAGGTGCTTAGTGACCTCCTTGATGTACGACTCGAAGAAACTTTCCAACAACGCCACATTGTCAGTGTCGGTGTTTATCTCGCTGAGTTTGTGGATATAATACTTAATCTCTGGGTACATCTCGTCGAGGTAGTAGCGGTGGGAGTTTTCGAGGAACGAGATTATCTGTTCCACATCTTCCGCATTCTTCGGGACGTAGAGGGCTGAAGTGTTGCCGTTATATAGGTTGCAGAACGATGTGAAAATGTCGGGGTTGATGTTGTGCTGCTCACAAAAATGCACGATGTCCATGTCGGCCACCGTAAATCCAGTGCCGAAATGTTCCATCAGCAACAAAAGCCTGTTGTTGCGCTCTATGAGGTCGTGGAGCTCCATTTTCGGAGTCACGTATGACGCTGCTATTGCCATGATATTTAGTAGTTTGTGTTATGAAATCCTGCTCCAGTTCTGTTGTTTGTTAAAAATCACACTCTGCCTCGTCCTCAAAATCTCGTTCTCCGGCCTTTCAAGCCCAGGATCCTTGTCGAGTATGTCGGACGCAGCGTTACGCGCCGCCATGAGGAGTTGACCGTCATGGTTGAGGTCGGCGATGTGGAGTTGAAGCGGAGTGCCGCTCTGCTGGGTGCCGTCCATGTCGCCGGGGCCGCGAAGCTTGAGGTCTTCTTCCGAAATCCTGAAACCGTCCGTCGTCTCGCACATTATGTCGAGCCGCCGCCGTGCGTCCGAGGAGAGTTTGTAGTCGCTCATCAGTATGCAATAACTCTGGCTCGCGCCCCGCCCGACACGCCCACGGAGCTGGTGGAGCTGTGACAGTCCAAACTTTTCCGCGCTTTCGATGACCATTATCGAGGCGTTTGGCACATTGACGCCGACCTCGATGACCGTCGTCGCGACCATGATTTGGGTCTCGCCCTTTATGAAACGCTGCATCTCGTACTCCTTCTCGTCGGGCTTTAACCGTCCGTGGACAACGCTCACGTGGTATTCAGGCGGCGGGAATGCCCTCGTTATAGCCTCATAGCCGTCAGTGAGGTCTTTATAGTCAAAATTCTTCGACTCCTCTATCAATGGATACACGATATACACCTGCCTGCCCTCGGCTATCTGGTCGCGTAGGAACTTAAAGACCATCAGGCGTTTGGAATCATACGAATGTATAGTTTTCACAGGCTTTCGTCCGGGCGGCAGCTCGTCTATGACGCTGATGTCGAGGTCGCCGTATAATGTCATCGAGAGCGTCCGTGGGATTGGCGTGGCTGTCATGACCAGGACGTGAGGCGGCATGACGCTGTTTTTTGCGTAGAGTTTTGCCCTCTGCGCAACGCCAAAACGGTGCTGCTCGTCGATGACGGCAAGCCCGAGGTTTAGGAACTTGACGTCGTCCTCTATGAGCGCATGAGTGCCGACAAGTATGTTCATCGAGCCGTCCTGGAGCGCGGCATGGATTGAGCGGCGTTCCTTAGCAGTCGAAGAGCCTGTCAAAAGCGCGACCTTAAGCGGCATGTCCTTCAGGAACTCTTTTATAGTCGCGAAATGCTGGTTTGCAAGTATTTCAGTCGGTGACATTATGCAGGTCTGAAAGCCGTTGTCGATGGCTATCAACATGCTCATCAACGCCACGAGCGTCTTTCCGCTGCCGACATCGCCCTGGATAAGGCGGTTGCTCTGGCGGCCGGAAAGGAAGTCGGCTCGGATTTCCTTTATGACACGCTTTTGCGCGTTTGTCAATGGGAAAGGGAGATAGTGGGAATAGAAATTATTGAACACATCGCCGACTTTCGAGAATACAAAGCCGCGCGACTTTGCCATTTTGTCACGCTTGAACCGCAGTATGTTCAGCTGGATATAGAACAGTTCCTCGAACTTCAGCCTTGCCCTCGCCGCCTCGAGTTGGCTCTCGCTCGTCGGAAGATGGACGGCGCGCAGGGCGTCTGTAAGCGGCATGAGTTTGAACTGCTGGATAAGGTATTGCGGCAGGGTCTCGGGCAGCGGCTGTGTCACCGCCTTCCACAGGTTCTGAACAATCTTTCCAATGGCGCGGCTCGTTATCTTGCTGTTTTTCAGGCCTTCGGAGGTCGAATATTGGGCAGTGAACTTATACTGGAAACCCGACTGCTGAACCTTAATAGGGTCGTCGATTTCGGGGTGCGGAATGTTATAGACACCATTATAATATGCCGGTTTTCCGTAGATGATGTACTCCTTGCCCTTTATGACTGACTTCTCGACCCACTGCAAGCCTTTGAACCATATCAACTCGATGCTGCCCTTCTCGTCGGTGAACCGCGCGACAAGGCGTTGCTTATGGCCAGTGCCTTCGGTGCGGAAATCGGAGATGACACCTTTTAATTGGACGCTCACAGCGTCGGAGTGTATGTCGGTGGTGTAATAGAACTTGCTCTTGTCGATGTACTTATACGGGAAATAATACGCCAAATCCCCAAACGTGCTGATTCCGAGTTCTTTTCGCAGGCTCTCAGCGCGTTGCGGACCTACTCCGGCCAAAAATTTTATGTCCGTGTCGAGCAGCGAAGGCATATTTTCTCTTTAAAAAACTTCGTCTTTAATTTTGCAACTGTTTCTTCAAGTCGTCAAAAGTTTGCAGGAACTTCAATGTCGGGTATTCGGCGGCATGACTGGCGGCGTTTCTGTCCAACACAATCTTAGTGTCGCACTCAATCTTCGAGAACGAATCGAGCAGCGGCGCGAGGTCTTCGGTCGAATCATAGAAATGCCCGACCATGAATATGCTCCCGCAATCGGACTTTTGGAAAGCCGCCTTAGCCTGTGCGATTTTGACATTATCGCCGCAGTAGATGGGCGTCTTCTTGTATTTCTTTATCATATAGTCCGTTATGAGCAACGACAGTTCGCTGCTGTCCTGCATCGGCGAGAACACGAGAACCTTCTCCCCTTGTTCCTGCTCCTCGACATCTGCGGCGACGATGAGCCTGCGGCGTATCGTGTCGTAGGCGAACTGCTTGACCGCCAGATAGTCGGCGTTCTGTATGTACTTGGCTTCCATAGCCTCCATCATCGGTATGATGACGTTTGCTATAGCCGCCTCAAGCCCCGAATCGATGATTTCGTGCTTGAGTTCCTTGTCAAACTCCGTGTCGCTGAATGTCTGTGCCAGTTTCATAAGACGGTTGATTTTTAAATCTAACCTTTTAGGTACAAATACCATACCAATTTTCTCGGACACTTCGTCCGGCGACATTCCCATGATTTCCGAGATTCGGAACCCTCTTTTTATGAGGGCGGCGATTCTCAGGAGGTTATGGAGGTCATTTTCTTTGTATTTCCTTGCCTTGTTGTCGCCCCGCTCCGGCAGTGACATCTTATAACGCTTTTCCCACATCCGTATGGTAAAGTCCTTGATGCCAGTCAGTTGCGAAACTTCTTTGATAGAATATTCCATCATTTACGACCTAAAGTAATAAATATTTTTACGTTTTCATTTTTGAGTAGCATGGCAAATGTATACAAAATTTTGGATTGCAGCAAAAAAAGCCACGAATTTTTTACAAAAAATCTCACTCCGGGCATCGAAATGTTCTGTGGACAAGCAAACTCGGTCCTCTTAGCGACATCCAGCACGGCAGTATCAAAGCGGACGAGGGCGAGTTTTATGGGAAGAAAATGAAAAATTTTTCACAAAAATTTTGGATTCTCGGGCAACTGCATTATATTTGCAATCAAATCAACACAAAATGGCAACAGCAACTATCAGAAAACCAACATCTTTTCGTCTGAGGACAGACCTTTTGGATATGCTAAAAGAAAAAGCGGCTCGCAGAAAGTGGTCGCTTAATTACTACGTAGAGACAGTTCTTCTCGATGATGTCTATAATGAACCGAATGCGGTTACAAAGGCGGCTATTGAAGAAGCGATATCAGGCAACAATCCGAACAAAATATACAATAGTGTGGAAGAACTTTTTAAAGACCTTGACGCAGAGGAATGAGAACACTTCAACCTACAACACAATATAGGAAAGACTACAAAAGGTTTAAGAACAATCCAAACAAAATAAAAGCACTTCAAGAAGTTTTGGAAATGCTTCAAAATGAACAGGCAATACCTGCCGAATATCAGCCGCACATGCTTCACGGCAAATATAATGGCTGCATGGAATGTCATATACAAGGTGATTTCCTTCTGATTTGGATTGACGAAAAAAACAACATTGTCGAATTGGTGAGGCTTGGTTCTCATTCGGAATTGTTTGGAAAAAATTAACTCTTTCCGCCATTCTGACATCCCACATCTGCCATCTCGCCGCCAATCCCTGCCATCTTGTCATAAAATCCACTTTGGCAAGCCTATTGCAACCCACCTAATCAGAAAAAACAACAAAAAAACGAAAGACCATGAATTTCGACAAGTTTACAATCAAAAGTCAGAAAGCCGTCCAGGAGGCCGTCGCCCTGAGCCAACGCTCGGGATGCCAGGCAATCGAGACGGGGCACCTCTTGACGGCGATTATGAAGGCCGACGGAAACATCACCAACTTCATTTTCAGGAAGTTGAACATCAACATTGGCACCTTCCAAAAAGCCTTGGAGGCCATCTGTTCCCGATATACCAAAGTGCAGGGCGGCGACCCGTTCCTGAGTAGCAACACCCAGAAAGTGCTTCTTGAAGCGCAGTCGGCGGCTGAGAAAAACGGCGACCAGTACGTCTCAATCGAGCACATCTACCAGTCGATGCTCAACGCCGGCGACGACGTGTCGGCAATGATGAAAGACAGCGGATTCACCGCCAAAGACCTCGACCTTGCAATCAAGGAACTGCGTGGCGGACAGAAAGTAACGGCGCAGTCGGCGGAAGACACCTACCAGAGCCTCGCCAAATACGCCGTCAACCTCAACGCCCAGGCGCTCAAAGGCAAACTCGACCCTGTCATCGGCCGCGACGAGGAAATCCGCCGCGTACTTCAAATCCTGAGCCGCCGCACCAAAAACAACCCGATACTCGTCGGCGAGCCTGGCGTGGGCAAAACCGCTATCGCAGAGGGAATTGCGCATCGAATCGTAAACGGCGACGTACCCGAAAACCTCAAGTCCAAGACCCTCTACTCGCTCGACATGGGCGCGCTCATCGCGGGCGCAAAATACAAAGGCGAATTTGAGGAACGCCTCAAGTCCGTCATTAAGGAAGTAACCGAATCCGACGGCGAAATCATCCTGTTCATCGACGAAATCCACACCCTTGTAGGTGCGGGCGGCGGCGAGGGCGCGATGGACGCCGCCAACATCCTCAAACCCGCCCTTGCCCGTGGCGAACTCAAAGCCATCGGCGCGACCACCCTCAACGAGTACCAAAAATACTTTGAAAAAGACAAGGCGTTGGAGCGTCGATTCCAGCCCGTGCTCATCGACGAGCCAAACGTCGAGGACGCCATCTCGATACTGCGTGGCCTGAAAGAACGCTACGAGAGCCACCACCAGATACGAATCAAGGACGAGGCGATAATAGCCGCCGTGGAACTCTCAAACCGCTATATATCAGACCGTTTCCTGCCCGACAAAGCCATCGACCTCATCGACGAGAGCGCGGCAAAACTGCGCATCGAGATGAACTCTGTCCCCGAGCCTCTTGACGAAGTCAACCGCAAAATCCGCCAGTACGAGATAGAGCGCGAGGCCATCAAGCGCGAGGGCGACGAGACCAAAATCCAAAAGAACGCCCAAATCCTCGCCGACCTCAACGAGCAACGCGCCCAGCTCAACGCCAAGTGGCAGGAGGAGAAGAACCTCGTGAAACAGATGCAGGACATCAAAAACGAAATCGAATCCTTCAAGACGCAGGCCGCCAACGCCGAGCGCAACGGCGACTACGGGCTTGTCGCCGAACTTCGCTACGGCAAAATCCAGAGCGCGGAGCATCAGATCGAGGAGCTCAAATCAAAACTTCAACAGACCCAGTCGGATTCCGCGCTCATCAAGGAAGAGATTGGCTATGAGGACATTGCGGAGATAGTAAGCCGACAGACCGGCATCCCGCTCACCAAACTGTTGCAGACCCAGAAGGAAAAACTTCTCAACCTCGAAAAAGAGCTTCACAAGCGCGTCGTAGGCCAAGACAACGCCATCAACGTCATCGCCGACGCAGTGCGCCGCAGCCGCGCGGGGCTTCAAGACAGCAAGAAACCCATCGGCTCGTTCATCTTCCTCGGCACCACCGGCATCGGCAAGACCGAACTGGCGAAGGCGTTGGCGGAGTTCCTCTTCGACGACGAAAACCTCATGGTGCGCATCGACATGAGCGAATACCAGGAGCGTTTTGCGGTAACGAGGCTCATCGGCGCGCCCCCCGGCTACGTTGGCTACGACGAGGGAGGCCAGCTCACAGAAGCCGTGCGCCGCAAGCCGTATTCCGTAATCCTTCTCGACGAAATCGAAAAGGCGCACCCCGACGTGTTCAACATCCTTCTGCAAGTGCTTGACGACGGGCGACTTACCGACGGCAAGGGCAGGACGGTCAATTTCAAGAACACCATCATAATAATGACCTCGAACCTCGGCAGCGACCTCATCCGCAAGAACATGGAGGACATCAACGACACCAACCGCGAACAAGTCCTTGAGGCCACCAAAAACGAGGTGCTCGACCTCTTGAAAAACACCATCCGCCCCGAGTTCCTCAACCGTATCGACGAGACCGTAATCTTCTCGCCGCTCACGAGGGAACAGATAGCGGAAGTGGTCAAGATACAGATGCGCGGCGTCAACAAGGCCCTCAAAGAGCAAGGCCTCGAGATAATCCTCGACGACGACGTCCTCGACTGGATTGCCGAGCTGGGCTACGAACCCGAATTTGGTGCGCGTCCCGTCAAGCGCGTCATCCAAAAGGAAATCCTCAACAAACTCGCCACCGACCTCATCTCGGGCAAAGTCGGCAAAAAGCCCCAAATCCACGCCCACATGCAGCGCAGCGAGATTGTTTTTGAATAGAATCCTTCCATAGCTTTTTTTGATAACAAAATCCCCGCCGGCCAAACTTACGGACGTCGGGGATTTTTTTGTGATGTGTGGTCTTAAAAAGAAGCTACTTAATATCATCAATATTATACGGTGTCTCCTGATATACAAAATAGTTCAACCAGTTGGAAAACATGAGGTTAGCCGTAGACCGCCACCTTACGAGCGGGTCGAGGTCGGGATCGTCGTATGGATAGTAGTTTTTAGGAATGTCGATATGCAGCCCCTTCTGGAGGTCACGCTTATATTCAGCGTCAAGCGTGCGCGCATTGTACTCCGCATGGCCAGTGAGATAGAGCTCACGCCCACCCTTGGCCATCATCATGTACAGCCCGGCATCGACACTCGACGCCATGATTTTTATCTCCGGAACCTTGTCCACATCCTCCGCCACAATCTCCGTGTGCCTTGAATGAGGGACATAGAACACATCGTCAAACCCTCTGAAAATCGGGTTCAACGGCTCGAGGACATTGTGCTTGAATACGCCGAAAACCTTCTCGTAAGTGTCATGCTTCGGAATCCCATAATAATGGTACAGAGCGGCACACGCGCCCCAGCAGATGAACATCTTTGAAGTGACATTAGTCCGCGCCCAGTCGAAGACCTCAGTGAGTTCGCTCCAATAATTAACCTGCTCGTACTCATACTGTTCCACAGGCGCACCTGTCACAATCAGTCCATCGTACTTCCGCTTTTTAACAATGTCAAAATAGAGGTAGAACTGCTGCATGTGCTCTATCGGAGTGTTCTTCGAGACATGGCTGCGGAGCTTTATGAAATCTATGTTAATCTGGAGCGGCGAGTTGCTCAACAGACGCAGCAAGTCAGTCTCAGTAGTCTCCTTTATGGGCATGAGATTAAGAATGGCAATCTTCAAGGGCCTGATGTCCTGCGAGTTGGCTCTTGAATTGTCAATCACAAAGATATTCTCCTTCTTCAGCAATTCTATTGCCGGAAGTTTGTCAGGAATTGTCAGCGGCATTATTACCTCCTTTTCATTTAATACGATGCAAAAATACAAAAATATTTTTTCAAACAACATCAGGCGACACTTTTTTTGAGTGCAACACGCCACTAAAAAAAACACTCTTGACCGGCGACCGCGTGGTTGTCATCGGCGGGCCGTTCGCTGGGGTCGAGGGCATTGTGATGAAATACAAGCATCAGAAAAGGGTATTCGTGGAATTGCAGGGCGTGGGAAGATATGCGACGGCGTATGTGCCGGGGGCGTGGATAAGACGGGTTTGAAAACGCCGAATGGCAATTATGAATTATGCATTATGAATTATGCATTGAAAAATATGACAATTCTCATCACAGGCGCGGCGGGCTTCATCGGCTCGCATCTTTGCAAGCGCATCATTAACGAACAGCCCGACACGAAAATAATCGGCATCGACAATCTCAACGATTATTACGATGTCAACCTCAAATACCATCGTTTGGGTTGGTTCGACGGTTGCGACAATTACTTCATCAGAACGCCGACTCGAAATCTGCGCCGTCCAAGACATTGTTGAAAAAATCGTTCCAGGGCTTGCCGAGCGCAAACATGTCGATGACGCGGTCCACGAAATCGTCAGCCAATACTTCCTCGTCGGTCAGGGTGCGGCTCATGTCCCAGTTGCGCATGCGGATTAGCTGGTCGTAGGGCGAATCCTTGAGGTTTTTGGGCAGGACGCGCAAGGGGTCGGCGTTGTCGAGGGTGAAAGTTTGCTTCACCTTCTTCTGCGACAAAAACTCTACAAGTTGCTGTCCGCCACCGTAATAGATTTCTTCGCGGATGATTTTGGCGGCCTTGGACGGCGGCATGTAGATGCCGATGTCAACCATGCTTCGGCTGAACAATGGGTCGGGGTCGTCGCTATCAACCGGCTGGATATGAAGGTAATAGCCCGCGCCGACCACCTTCTTGCCGCCCGGCACGTAATACACGCCAAAATGCCGCTTGTACGGTGCCTTGTCCGCCGAAAAACGGGTGTCGCGGTTGAAACGGAAAATGCAGTTTTTCAG
The DNA here is from genome assembly GCA_905234655.1 of uncultured Bacteroidales bacterium. GTDB lineage: Bacteria > Bacteroidota > Bacteroidia > Bacteroidales > UBA3824 > UBA3824. The sequence continues at coordinate 43,481 of CAJOJG010000004.1, read as the reverse complement.
TTCCAGACCGCGCAAAAATGGGTCGATGACCTGCATTTTGGTCAATATTTCCTGGCTCAACGCCTTGAAAGTGTCTCTCGCACGCTCGTATTCCGCACGGTGGGCGTGCATCCATTCTGTGTTGTTGTTGACCTTGATTTCCCTCAGAAAATCAAGCACTTGTTCCATTTCGTATTTCATTTTATCAATGCATAATTCATAATTCATAATGCATAACGCACAATTCGATGCGCAATGCACTAATTCGTTTGTTCTTTTACAATCGCCTTTGCAACCACCATTCCCGTCGTCCAACAGTTTTGCAGGTTGAACCCGCCGGTGATTGCGTCCACGTCGAGAGCCTCGCCGGTGAAATAGAGATTTTTCACAACCTTTGATTCAAGCGTTTTGGAGTTTACACAATCCAACGACACGCCGCCGCACGTTACAAATTCGTCCTTGTATTGCCCGCGCCCCGAGACGTGGTACAAGTCGGCGGAGAGTGTGCTGGTCAACTTGTTGAGGTTCTTCTTCCCGAGTTCACAGTATTTCGTTGACGGGTCGATTTCAGCCCGCGAAAGCAGAAATTCCCAAAGCCGCTGCGTCAGGCCCTTTGGGTGGACAGTGGCGGTGGATTTCAGAGGATTGACATTGGCGATGCCCAAAATCTCATTGCGAACTTCCTCGTCGGTCTTTCCGAGCCAGTTAATAAGGATGTCGCATTTATAATTATTATCCGCCAAAAACCTCGCCGCATACGACGACAGTTTCAACACCGACGGTCCTGAAAATCCAAAATGCGTGACAATCAAGCCACCATCGCCGCGAAATTTTTGACCAGGGATTCCGACAATCGCACTCTCCACGGACGCACCCATGAGACTTGTGAGAGTGTTACTCTTAACCTTCAGGGAAAACAGCGACGGGACTGGCGGAACTAACTCTATGCCAAGCGTTTCCAACGATTCGTACAGCCTGTCTTTTGACCACCCGCCAGTCGCTACTACCACAGCGTCAAATCCGTCCTCAAATTCGCCGTCAGAAAAAATCACCGAAAATTTCCCATCTTCCATTTTCTTAATCCCAACGGCCTTATGACCCGTCATGAGCCACACTCCAAGGCCACTGACGGTGCATAATAATGCCGAACAGACCATCTGCGCGCTCTCTGAAACCGGGAAAACCCTCCCGTCGTCCTGCGCGTAGAGTTCCACGCCATGACCGGCAAACCACTCAAAAGTGTCCTCGTGGTCAAACTCATGGAAAAGTTTTTTCATCAGGTTATGCCCACGCGGATACGCCATGCGCAGGTCGTCGACGGCGGCGAATGTGTTTGTTATATTACAACGGCCACCGCCAGTCATTCCGAGTTTGCGCAATGGCTGTATGCCGGACTCGAAGACCGTCACGTCAGCCTTCGGCATCATCTGCTTGACGTTGGCGGCGCAGAAAAAGCCCGACGCGCCGCCGCCTATGATTGCGATTTTGGGTGATTTCATTTGGTGTTCCTCAAAAAAACAAAACAAAATTATGGAAAAAATTTGTTTTCAAAAAATAGTTTTCGTATTTTTGTTGATGCAAACGAAAAAAAACTTGTCAAACAATGGAATTTAAGAAATACAGCTCAATAGAAAACTCGTTCAACACCGAGTTTGTGGACAAGGTGAAAGCCGAGACACCTGCCGCTCTCCGCTACGTCGTCCAGGAGAAAGTCCACGGCGCGAACACAAGCTTCATCACCGACGGCCACGAGATTAAGTTCGCAAAGCGCACCGACCTGCTGTCGGACGGCGAGAAGTTCTACGACTACGAGGAACTCTTCGAACGCTACAAGCCAAAAGTCCTGAAACTCTACGCAGACTTGCAGAAGATGTTCAAAGACCTCGAGTTCGCCATAATATACGGCGAGATGTTCGGCGGCGCGTACCCGCACAAGGACATCAAACGCGACACACGTTTCAGCGCAATCCAAAAAGGCGTCTACTACTGCCCTAACCACGAGTTTTACGGGTTTGACATCTACGTCGCCCACCCCGAGGGGAAGCACTACCTGACCGTCGAGCAGACTAACGAGCTGTTCGAAAAGCACGGTTTCATATACGCAAAGACACTGTTCGAGGGCACGCTCGCCGAGTGCCTGGAATACCCCAACAAGTTCCCGAGCAAAATCTCGCAGTGGCTTGGCTATCCGCCCATCGACGACAACATCTGCGAAGGCATCGTAATCCGCCCCGTCGAGCCGACATACATAAACTACGGCGAGCGTGTGCTTATAAAGAACAAGAACGAGCGATTCGCCGAGAAAAAAGGCATTAAGCGCGCGCCAAAAGTGCAGAAAGTCGACCCCGTATATTCCGAGGAACTTAACACTCTCGTCGCCAAGGCATCGCTCTACGTGACCGAAAACCGCCTTAACAACGTCATCAGCCACATCGGCCACGTCTCCATGCCCAAAGACCTCGGCAAACTCCTCGGCATGTACTCCAAGGATGTCGTCGAAGACCTCATAAAGGACTCGTCGTCAGACTATTACAACCTCGAGAAGTCCGAGCAGAAACTCCTCAACAAGGAAATAAACGTAATGTCACAGCAGTTCATCAAGAAACACTTCAAAATAATCAGCTAACATGGAAAAACTCGACGAAACCGACCTCATGCTCCTCGACGCACTCCAAGAGGACGCATCAATGACGAACCGCCAACTCGCCCAGAAAGTCCACCGCTCCCCCACCCCGGTCTTCGAGCGCGTCAAGAGGATGAAGGAGGAGGGCTACATAAAAAAGTATGTGGCAATCCTCGACGTCGACAAGCTCGACTGCGCATTCATGGCGATATGCAACATCAAGCTCAAGCAGCACTCATTCGAGAACGCCCAGAAAATCATGCAGGCAGTGCAGGAAATGGACGAAATCGCCGAATGTTATAACGTGACCGGCGACTACGACTTCCAGCTCAAAATATACGTCGCCTCCATGAAAGAGTACCAGGAGTTCATACTCCGCATCCTTGGCCAGCTCGACTGCATCGGCAGCCTGAGCAGCAGCTTTGTGATGGGCGTCGTAAAACAGTCGTACAAAATCCCGATCACGAGGAACATCAAGAAGAACCACCACCAATGATAACCCGGCTCCACGTGACCCTCGGACAGAAGCGTCACGGACGCCGCCAAACCAAAATCTAAGCAAATGAACATTCCGATACTTAAAAACCACGCCTCCGTCAGGAACTTCACACGGCGCATTGTCGACGAGACAATAATCAAGGACATCTTCGAGGCGACAATCCGCGCCTCCAACACCGGCAACATGCAACTATACAGCGTCATACTGTCCACACAGCCGAAGATTAAGAACGAGCTCCTGCCGCTCCACTTCAACCAAAAGATGGTCCAGGAAGCCCCGTTAGTGTTCACATTCTGCGCCGACGTCAACCGGTTTTCCCAATGGTGCAGACAGCGCGGCACGGAGCCATGCTACGACAACTTCCTGTGGTTCTCGACGGCATTAGTGGACACTGTCCTTGCTGCGGAGAACGCCGCATTAGCCGCTGAGAGTAAAGGACTTGGAATATGTTTTCTCGGGACGACTATGTACAACGCCGAGGAGATTTCTAAGGTACTTAACCTGCCACAAGGCGTCGTGCCGGTAGTGACGATGGCCGCAGGCTACCCGGAGGAGCAGCCCACTGGCGAACTTACTGAGCGTCTGCCGTTTGAGGCCGTCGTTCATTTCGAGAAATACCGCCAATACACTCCCGAACAGATTGACGAGTACTACTCCGAAATCGAAAACCTCGACAAGATGAAGCAGTTTGTCGCCGACAACAAACTCGCCAACCTTGCCGAAGTGTTCACCCAAGTCCGCTACACTGCCAAAGACGGTGCAACTTTCTCAAAAAAATACCTCGATTTTGTAAAGAAAAGTTTCCGCATTGAATAAAAATCACGACACTACGCCCCGCAAAACGCTCAAAAAGATTGCGTGGCGTATTTTGTTATATATCAACTCATAATGTCGATTAAACACTGCTAAAAGAGATATTTAGTTGAAAATTTTATAGGGTTTTGAAGTTTACATGTGTTATAAATATGAAATTAACACAAACTACTTACTAATTTTTCATAAAAGTAACATGAACATCACGAAACACACACTCGCGGCACTCGCCGCCGCCGCTCTCCTCGCGGCAACCCCGTCCTGCAAGGACGAATCCGAGAACCCAAGACCCGACCACGTCACCCCCGACAACTACGAGGTGGAGAACGAGGCCGCCATCTCAAAGGCAAAAATCGCCAGCAAGGTCGCGCCCGACGATGAATCCATGTACGGCAAGACATGGGGCGACGAGTACTCCAACTTCGTCGGCAAGGTCAACCATTTCTCCAACAAAGTCGCCACTTCAATCGGCTGCAAAGGCGACAAGAACATCGCAGTATCGCCGGTTTCAATCTTCATGGGCTTGGGCATGGCGACAGAATGTGCAAGCGGCGAGACACGGCAGGAACTCCTCGACGTACTCGGAGTCTCATACGAGGAACTCTCCTCGAACATCCAGGCTCTGAACTACGACTGCAATCAGGCTCTCGGCTACCATGTTTCCGAAAACCAGGTCAAATGCGTCAACTCGCTGTGGCTCCGCGAAGGCTTTGACGTAAAGGACAGCGGAATAAAGTCACTAACCACCAACTACTTCAGCGACCTGTTCACGCTGGATTTCACCACTAATGTAAATAGCGTCATAACCTCGTACATCAAGAATGAGACTAACGGCCTTCTCAGCCCCAACTTGGAAGTATCAGACGACATGGCGATGGTATTGCTTAACGTCGTGTACCTCAGAGATATATGGAACGAGTTTAACGAAGACCTCGAATTTACATCCGAGAAGTACGACTTCAAGAACTTCAACAACTCCAAAACCAGCATAAAACTCCTGCAAGGCTATTACAATAGCGGACGCGCACTACGGACCGAACTTTTCCGTAAATTCGTGACATATACGGAGAATGGCATCGGACTTACATTCTACGTTCCCACAGACGGACATACCGTCGAGGACATCTACACACCAGAAGTCCTCGACAACCCGACGCCATACGTCTACACCGACGATGCCAACCGCTACCACACACGTTGCCTCTTCCCGGAGTTCAAAGCGACTTTCGACAACGACATAAAAAAAACGCTCAAAGACTTGGGTGTCAAGAAGTTGTTCGACGCTAACAGCTGTGATTTCAGCAACATCACAAACCACTCAGTCTACTGTGGCAAAGTCAAGCACGTGACAAACCTCGAAGTCACAAAATCCGGCATCGAGGGTGCGGCGATAACCGAATTTGAAATGTTGTGCGGAGCCCCCGGCCCCGGCGAAAACGTCCTCAAAGACGTTTATGAAGACTTCGTCGTCGACCGCGACTTCGTCTACATCCTTACCAGAAACGGCATCCCGCTCTTCACCGGCGTTGTGAAAAGCATAAAATAACCAACTCCCCCATAAAACCGAAATCCCGTATGCATGTCAAAAAACTGCATACGGGATTTTTTGTTTGTAGATTATTTTTTGGAATTTTAAAATATTGTCGTACCTTTACCGCACGAAACCATTAAACAGAAACATTATGAGCGAAAAAGCATTAAATAGCCTGTTGGACTATCTGAAAGACACTCTTTCATTTCGCGACAAACGCTGGGTCGCCAGCCAACTGTTGGAAGATGTCGAGAAGAAAGAAGCGGAGGAACTTGTGCCCTACACAAAAGAGCAAATATACGCAATGATTGACGAGGCAGAGCGGCAATCCGAGAATGGTCAATACATATCAGGAGAGGAGTTCAAGGAACGGCTGCGCAGGGAACTCATTGGAACAGAGTACGAAATCTTAGAAAGACAAGCAGTATGAAAGTACGCATCCTTGACGAAGCACAGGAAAAATTCGACTCTATAAGCAATTATATCCTAACCCACAATGGAGAACGTTCCAAAGCAAAGTTTGTTTCTGAAGTTCTGGACAACATTGACCGTCTCGAAACTAATCCCTACATGGGTAAAATTGAACCTAATCTGGTGGAGAAAGCGAGTACATACCGAAGTGTCGTCATTAATCCACTTAACAAAGTGGTTTACAGAATTTTAAAGGAAGACATTTTGGAAATCGTCGCCATTTGGGATGTGCGGCGTAGCCCCGAAAATCTTGCAAAATCAATCGAAGAAAACAATCAATAAAAAACATATTCAAACAAAAATGGACAAGACAATCAACAACGACATCATCTACATAGGCTGCGACGACAGCGAGATCACACAATTTGAAGGCCAGTACATGCTCGAAGAAGGCATGTGCTACAATTCGTACCTAATCCTCGACGACAAAATCGCCATCATGGACACCATCGACGACCGCTGCGGGGCGCAGTGGCTCGCCAACCTCGACCAAGCCCTCAACGGCCGCACACCCGACTACCTCGTCGTCCAGCACATGGAACCCGACCACTCGTCGCTCATCGCCGAAGCCGTCAAAAAATACCCCGGAATCCAGCTCGTGATGTCTGCCGCCGCCAACAAGATGCTCGCCCTATACTTCCCCGGCGCGGATTTAGCCGCCAACGTCAAGACCGTCAAGGAAGGCGAAACCCTCGCGCTCGGCAAACACACACTGCAATTTTTCACCGCGCCGATGGTCCACTGGCCCGAAGTAATCGTAACCTACGACCAGACGAGCAAAGTTCTGTTCAGCGCCGACGGCTTCGGAAAATTTGGCGTTTACGACGCAGAGCCTGACGACTGGGCATGCGAGGCGCGTCGCTATTACTTCAACATCTGCGGCAAATACGGCGCACAGGTGCAGGCGTTGCTCAAAAAAGCGTCCGCACTCTCAATCGAAACCATCTGCCCACTTCACGGCCCGATTTTGAAAGGCGAAATGCTCGCCGAAGCACTCAGGCTCTACACCATCTGGAGCGCGTATGACGTTGAGAGCGAGGGCGTTTTCATCGCATACTGCACGATGCACGGCAATACCGGCAAAGTCGCCGAGGCTCTCGCCGAAATCCTTCGCCAAAAAGGCGCACCCAAAGTCGCAATCTCAAACCTCTGCGAAGAAGACTGGGCGGAGGGCATCGAAGACGCATTCAAATATGGCAAACTCGTCCTCGCCGCGCCCACGTATGACGGCGGATTGTTCCCGAAGATGGTCGATTTCGTCCACCACCTCAAAATCAAAAACTACCAAAAACGCCGCGTCGCCCTCGTCGAAAACGGCTCTTGGGCACCGCAGGCGGCACGCATAATGCGCGAGATGTTTGCCGACTTCAAGGACGTGGAAATCTGCCCCACCGTCGCCACCGTCCGTGGCGCGCTGAAAGACACCGACCGCGCCGCCCTCGAAACCCTCGCCGACGAAATCCTAAAATAATCCAACACAATGTCGCTCAAACAGTTGTTCATAAAGATAATGCCATTTGTAAAACCCTACAAATGGCTCGTCGTCCTGACCCTCGTGATGACCTTCATAGGGTCGCTCGCCGCGCAGGTCAACGCCGTCGTCCTCGACAAGACCGTCGATGAAGTCAACCGCCTACTTCACCTCGAACACTTCGAGTGGAGCCAGGCGTCATACGTAATGGTAGTGATTTCGACGATATTGCTGGGCAAAGAATTGCTCGTATTGCTCATCAACTTCGTCCAAAAATACTACGGAGAACGCATCAAAGTGCTGATTTCGCAAGACTTGGCGGCGGCGGTCATCAAAAAAGTCCTGACCTTCAAAGTCGCCTTCTTCACCCGCGACGACAACAAGCCCGGCAAAGTACAGACCCGCATCGACCGTGGCGTGGATTTCATCACGATGACCATCAAAAACTTCTTCATCGACATCCTGCCCCTCGGCACGAGCGCGGTATTGGCGTTGGTGCTGATGTTTGCCGCCAATTTCTACGTCGGTCTCGTGGCGTTGGTGATAGTGCCTATCTACTTCTACGTCACGTACTTACAGGCCGGCAAACTCAAAAACTGGCGCACCAACATGCGCAACTACCGCGAGGCCAAGAGCAGCGGCATCATGAACATCCTTCAAAACATCAACGTCATCAAGTCGTTCAACCGCGAGGAAATAGAGTACACCAAGCAGACCGACATCATCAACAACCTGACCGACAATCAGTTGAACACCCGCAAATACAGTTTCATCTACGACGGCATCAAGACCTTCGTGGAACAGATAGGCACGGTATTCATCATTATCCTGACGGCTTACCTGGTGCTCACCGACTATCCGGGCATGACCATCGGCAAGATAATGTACCACATAATGCTGTTTTCCAACGTTACCGCGCCCATCCGCCAGCTTCACCGCATCTACGACGATGTCAATGAGGCACTTATCTACGCCGAAGGCTATTTTGACATCCTCGACGCCAAAGACAGCGCAGAACAGACCGGCACATACCGACCCGAAACCGTGCGCGGCGACATCGAGATTTCGCACGTCAACTTCACCTATCCCAATGGCTGCAAGGCACTTACAGACGTAAGCATGTCGATACCTCACGGCAAGATTACCGCCTTTGTCGGACTGTCTGGCGCGGGCAAAAGCACCGTCGTCAACCTCTTGGACAAGTTTTACGAACCCGACGACGGCACCATCAAAATCGACGGCGTTGACATCCGTGACTGGGACACGCAATACCTTCGCGAAAACATCGGCCTCGTCCTTCAAAAGAACCACATCTTTGACGGCTCGGTCGAAGAAAACATCCGCTACGGCCGTCCCGACGCCACATTTGAGGAAGTCTGCGACGCCGCCAAGAAGGCGTACATCTACGACATGATAGAGAAGATGCCCGACGGCTTCAAGACCAACGCCGCCGACCTTTCGGGCGGGCAGCAGCAGCGCATCGCCATTGCGCGCATGTTCCTGAAAAATCCGCCGATTATTTTCCTCGACGAGCCCACCGCGAGCCTCGACGCCATCGCCACCGAGCAGATAAAGAACGCCATCGACGCCATCAAGCAAAACCGCACCGTGGTCATCATCTCACACTCAATATCGCAAATCATTGATTCAGAGATGATTTACGCCCTCAATACCGGCCGTGTCGAGCAAGGCGGCAACCCCGACGAGGTGTATAAACAAGGCGGCATCTACAAGGACATCATCGACGCCTCCGCCCGCAGCCTCAACATCGACAAGATTGTCAAGATGACGGAGGGATAGTTTAAGCACATAGAACACAGAGGATTTTTGCACAGAGGACACAGAGTCGTAAAAAACTTTGTGTCCTCTTTTTGATTATATACATGCCACTTAATCTCACACAATAGCAAAAACACCCGACGAATGAAATCATATTTAAAATCCTGTATAACAGACACCTGGAACCTCGATGTAAAGTTCGCTGGCCAAAAAAAAACAGTTGACATTTTAGAATTATTACATAACTTTGCAGCGGAAAAAGGAACATGGAGTTTTCCATCGAGAGTTCACTTTACCGGCAATCAAATTTGTCAACGCAAAATGGCAGAATTGAACCAAATGCATAGCGGCGTCGCCGAAGGCTTTGAACGGAACTATACCCTTCAGCCAAATCCCGAGAGAGAAGACATCAAAAACGGGAAGTCGGTTAGAAAGGAATTTGGATTCAAGCCGAAGACAGGGTTAAGGGAAGGATTGAGGAAATTCGCGGAATGGTATGGGGGGTATTATAAGTAGCGCGAAAAAGATTTGGCAGAATGAAAAAGTATTTGTAAGTTTGCGTCGAAACAGAAATAGAACCGCTTATGGCATACACTGGCAACATACAAAGTTATTCGCCGTCATATTTTGATACAATGATGTTGATTAACTCTTTGAATATCAGCAATCAAGACAAGGAAGTGATTGGTCGTAGGCTCGTTGAGGAAGCGACCGGCAAAAACTTGTCCAAAATGTATTCAAGACTTGACGCTATCGGCCAACTCAAAAAGAATTGGGATGGCGAGGGTGCGTTGCCGATTGCAAGACAGACGGTTGACAATATCAAAAGGGTATTGATGATTTCTGACGACGCTGATTGGGACGGTTGGATGATTGGTCCCGAAACTAACGCCACTTTGGGTTTGCAATCCAAAAAGACCAAGGCTTGCATCAGCGTTGGGACACAGGAATATTCGTATTACGCAGTGATTGACGGTTTGGAACTGCACGGGAATCATTTGACTTTCACGCCAAACTCTTTTTTGGATTTAATTCGCACTATCGGATAGATGAATGACGTTGTACTTGATACTGAGAATGTTGCACGAATCCTCAACCGCAATTGGTTTATGGATGACGAGTTGATGCACATTGCATTTGCGTTGAGGTACAACGAAACTTATATTTCTGTCAATCGTACATCCGTGGAATCTTTCAGCGATGATGTAAGGAATTTTGCGAAAGACCACGACGATTTTACATTTGGCAACGATTTTGACAAACTTCGGTACGCCAAACTTAATGTCGGCGACATAAGAAAAATAAACGTCAGTTTAGGTGGGGTTCAAGTGTCTGTGAATGTTGAAGTTGAGCCTCGCGACAAGCATATCAAGTCCCACGCCGGAATTTTCACAAGGCAAGATGACAAAAATATAAAGCCAAGCGGCAACATATTTGTTCCTGAACTGAAAGAAAACGTTTCTACCGACGATATTTTGTTGAAAGTCAGGTACAAACTTCTTGAACTGTCAGAGGTGGTTCAGGAAAAGATATAAAGGCGGCCCCTGCGAAGCAAGCAACAATTAACAAAGCAAAAACTCGCGGCGTTGGAACAACGATATTTGTCCGATGGAAATACTGAAACGGCTTAACATCACAAGAGAGAAAAAGCAAGTCGTAATCCTTTATGCCTCGACACGCTTCCGGCGGCGGCGGTCTTCGCCAAATATTTTCCTCTGACGTTCCGCCACCGCCTCGAAAAGCAAGCCCGCCTCTGGTCCAACCGCCTCGGCATCTACAAACTGATGAAAAAGATTTTCAAGAAGTTGCACGGCGGCGGCGAGATTAAGCGGTGATTTTTTTGCAAATCTCGAATTTCCTCACTATATTTGCCCCATCAAAAAGCAAGAACTTATGGACAGCAAAGCCCCCAACATAGCAAGCGAGCCGGCAGTGGCGTTCGGGACATCGAGTTATAACGCGGTGTAAGATGCCGTGTTGTCCGTCGAAAGCGAAAAGTCGCGGATAAAAGTTTCAATCGACAAACTCGCATATCTGCGGAATGGATGGGACGGGATGGATGCGCTGCCGGTCAGCAAATCAGTCATCAACAACATCGAATCCTCAATCCGAATCAGCAAAAACAACGACTGGCATAGTTGGAACATAGAGCCAAACATCAACGGAACGATTATTATCCGCCGCGACAATGCGGCAATCAGCCTTGGCGCAACCAGTTTTTCGTATTATTTCAAGGTTGGGATAAACATCGGCGGTCAAAACCAAATAACGTTCTCGCCTGACGCAATAATTGCAACAATCCGTTTTATAAACGAACAATGCGGATGAAAGCGAAATTGCCAAATAATGAGGATGTTGCAAGGGCAGTCTTTTCACCAAAGATGATTGACGGCAGCGGTCGATTATTGCTCGCAGCATTTGCGTTGAGAGTTTTCAAGGATGGCACAAAAGAATACTACATTTCAGTCAGTCGAATGTCCATAAATTCTTGGATGTCAGATATTAAGAAAATCCCACAATACAAAAACCGCCGGTTATACGGATATGCGGCTCTCAATGTTGATGCGTCAAAAAGCATTGTCAAAAGTTTACGAAAAATTTGACATCCAAAGAGTTGCACGGCAGCATTTGGAAATGTTCCGGGAATTGAGCGGCAAATGAACAAAATTATGAAACTGCTAAGTTAGCCAGCGTCAGAAAATTTCCCCCAGGCGCGTCCAAACCCAATTTTGGACGCGCCTGTTTTTTTATATATTCATTACTCCGACCATAATCATGTCGTCGGTCTGTTCGTTGTCGCCGCGCCAGTCGTCGATGATGTGTTCAATCTCGGATTGTTGCTGCTGGGGCGGATAGCTGTGGATTTTACAAAGAAGGTCGCGGAGGCGTTTGGGCTTGAGCTTGGAGAGTTTGCCATTCTCGCGCACGCCGAACTGGTCGGTGACACCGTCGCTGAAAATGTATGCGCAGTCGCCCGAGTGGAGGTCAATCTCATGGTTCGTGTACTGGTCGGTGCGATCCTTGTCAACCGCCACAGGAATCTTGTCCGCCTTGTATTCCGTCAGCTCGCCGCCGCCGTCCACAATCCACAGCGGACGGTACGCGCCCGCGTATGAAAGGGTGGAACGCTTCGGGTCAAAAATGCAGACGGCGATGTCCATGCCGTCATGGATGTCCTCATTATGGACACTGCCCCGCGTCAACGACTCGACAATACGCTCACGCAGCGCGACAAGAATATCCGCAGCGTTCATGGACTCGCGGTCAGTCCGCGCGACAATGCCGTTAAGGAACGAAATGCCCAACATCGAGAGCGACGCGCCGGGGATACCGTGTCCGGTACAGTCGGCGACGGCGACATACTTAAGCCCGCCGATTTCCGTGCACCAATAAAAATCGCCACTGACCTCCTCCAACGGCCGCCACAGCACAAAAACATCCTTGAAAATGCGCTTGACGGTATCTATGGACGGCATGAGCGACGCCTGAAAACGGCTCGCTATGTCGAGGTTAAGGACGATGCGGAGATTGATGGAGGCGAGCTTGTTGCGCTGGCGTTTCATCTCGGCAGTCTGCTTGGTGATGAGTTCGCTCTGCCGCTGGTTTTCAAGCATCAGGGTGCTCAACTCCTCGTTCGCAGCCTCGATTTCGTCAGACTGCTCGCGGAGCCTCTTGCTGTATTGGCGGTTTCGGATATTGAGGTAGGTGATTGCGGCGATGGCGGCGACGGAAAGCACAAGCAGGATAATGGCAATCCGTCGGATTTGGGAATGGTGGTGCCGCGTGGACTCAAATTCCGACTTACGGCTCTCGGACGTGCGCTTTATCATCGCATACTGGTCGGAGAGGCTCTTGATGTTGTTAATCTTTTGAATTTGCAGGGAGAACTCACTGATATACAACCGTTTCCGCTCAGCCTCGATACGTTCCATGAGTTCGAGCAAGCCCTTGTAGTCGTTGTTATAATGGAAATAAAACCTGAAAGCCTGGTTAAGCAGCAGGAGCGTTATCGGGTCGAGGGAGTTGTCCTCAATCTTTGTCTGCAAAGTCTTCAGCGCGGCGAAATAATTGCCGGAAAGGAGCGTATGTTCCGTGTGCGCAATTTCATAAACATCGTCAAACATCTTATATCCATTGCGTTCTATCAACCCGCGCCCCTTCTTATAATAGTGCAGGCTGCTGTCGGCGAAGTCCCAGTTGTCAGTGAAAAGTATCATGTCATTATAGATGAACGACAGCAGGGCGCATGACTTTATGACGAAGATATAGTCGCGCGCTTTCTCCTGATACTCAATGCCGTGGATAAGCAAATCCTTGGCGAGCATCTTACTTCCGATGTTGTCGTTCTCGGCGCACAAGTTGACATTCTGCCCGAGATAAAAATAGTCACGTCCCAGTCCACGGTCGGCCTTGAACTGATTGACGGGCGTGTCAGTCTTTATCAGTTTGTCACATTCGAGGGCCTTGTCAAGGTTTGTCATGGCAATCTTGTACTGCTGGAACTCGGTGCACGCGCTGCCTATCGTCCTGAAAATTAACGCCGCGCTCCCATGGTCGTCCTCCTCGTCAAAAAACTTGAGTGCCTGTAACTTGACATCAATGCCCTCGTCGAACAACCCGAGACCGATATACGAATCGCCTATGCCGGAAAGCATCATCGCGTAGCTAATGTTCAATCCGCTTTTCAGGAAAAACTCACCGGCCTCCTGGAAATAACCCGGAGCTTCCTCGTACTTGCCGACCGTGTTATAGTACCACCCGATAACCTCGCACGAACTGGCGACGACATCCATTTTCTTAAGCTGCTTGGCGAGCTTGTAGGTCTTCATCGAATACTTTATGATGGAATCCATCGGGTGGTAAGTCCGCGCAAGGTCATAGTACGCCTTGAGCCTATCTTCGTCTTTCATAGTGGGCAACGACGCATAGATGCTGTCCACTTGAGCCTGTGACAGCCTTCTCTGCGCGTCGGCATCCTTTGTCGCCACAACAAAAAATGCCACGACCGCGATTGCGAATGCAATTGTTTTGCATATTTTGTTCATCGGTTCGTGTTTTTTTGATGTGGCAATTTAAGAAAAATTTTCAAATCAATTGTCCTCTTTCGATATTTTTTTTGCGTCGGGATTGTGATTGTACTTAAAAATCGCTGCGAAAGCCACAGTTATCACCAGCGCATACGCGGCGAACATGTACCACGACATCGACCATCCGCCCCACTGCGCGACGGGATCCGTCTGAGAATACACATTTGCATTAATGACAGCCTGGGCTGCCAAAGTGCCGACGGTCGCGCCGATGCCGTTTGTCATAAGCATCAGGAGTCCTTGAGCCGAGGAGCGTTGGCTCGTGTCGACAACCTGGTCGACGTACAACGAGCCGGAGACATTAAAGAAGTCGAACGCCACACCGTACACAATGCAGCTCAGGACGAAGAGCCACACGCCACTGCCCGGGTCGCCCAAGCCGAAGAATCCAAACCTCAAAACCCATGCCGCCATCGAAATCAGCACAACTTTCTTAATGCCAAACTTTTGCAGGAAGAACGGTATGAGCAGTATGCAGAACGTCTCGGAGACTTGGGAGAGCGAAATGAGGATATTGGCGTGCTGGACGCCGAAAGTGTCCTTGAACTGGTCAATGGCGGAAAAACTGGTGATGTATGGATTTGCAAAACCATTGGTAATCTGAAGGCAGATGCCGATAAGCGCGGAAAACAGCATGAAAATAGCCATGCGCTTGTCCTTCAACAACTTGAACGCATCGAGACCAAACGCCTCCGCCAGCGACTTCTTGCCGCCGGACTGCGAGATTTTGCACTCGGGGAGCGTGAAGGCATAGACACCGAGGACAAGGCCGAGAATGCCGCTGACGAGGAACTGCCGGGCGTTGTCCTGATACCCCAACAAGTCCACAGCCCACATGCTCGCTATGAATCCCACAGTGCCGAATGTACGTATTGGCGGGAAACTCTTGACAGTATCCAACCCATTCAGTTCCAATGCGTTGTACGCCACGGAGTATGACAGTGAGAGTGACGGCATATAGAACGCAATCGCCGTAAAATACAGCGGATACATCACCGATATTTTTGCGTCCGCGCCGTTTGTGATTCCGTACATCGAGAGCGCAAGCATCGCGGCGGCTGAAATCAGGTGGCAGATGCCGTAAGTCTTCTGCGCCTGAATCCACCGGTCGGCTATAATGCCCACAATCGCCGGCATGAACAGCGAGGCGAAACCCTGCGCCGAGTAGAACAGACCGATGCCGTCGGCGTGTCCATTAGCGGCGAGAAAAGTTCCCATGCAGGTCAGGTATGCGCCCCATACGCCGAACTGCAAGAAATTCATTATGATAAGTCGTAACTTCATTTTTGTGTTTTTGATGTGTGTTGTTATGAATATTTGAAAATTAGCAGTCTAACAAAAATGAGACCATGGCGCGCCGCCCGGCATCATGCCGAACCCGTTCTCGATATACCTGGCCTTACATTCGTCACCAGCCACAATCCTGCCGATTGCGCATAGCGGCTTTCCAAACTTCTTCTCGAAACCTGCGCTAAGGTCGGCGTAATACCTCGAGTCCACAGTCAACAGCAGTTCATAATCCTCGCCGCCATGCAGCGCGTAGTGGTAGAGTTTGGACGGCTGGGAACCATATTTATTCTGCAAGAGGTCGCTCACTGGCAGATTTTCAAGTTCGACCTCCGCCGAAACCGAACTGCGCTCGAGTATGTGCGGCAGGTCGGACGCAACGCCATCAGAAATGTCCATCATCGAGTGGGCCTCTGGACGTTGTGCCAAGAATTTGCCCTCCTCGACGCGCGGGACGGGGCGGTGGTGGCGTTTGATAAGTTCAACGGCGATTTCGTCACGTTCAAGCGCAGGATTGAGCACATATTCCAGCCCCGCTCCCGAATCGCCCAATGCACCTGTGACACAAATTATGTCGCCGGGCTTTGAGCCGGAGCGCGAGACCGTGGCGTTCTTTCCGCGATGGCCAATGACACAGACATTGACGACAATGCCTGATTTTGAGCCGGTTGTGTCGCCGCCAAGCAGCGGACAACCATAAGCCTTGCTGATTTCGTCAAAACCTTTTGAAAACTCGTCCACAAACTCCACGTCGGTGTCCTCCGGCAATGCCAACGACAGGAATGCGCCACACGGCGTCGCACCGGCAGCGGCGAGGTCGCTCAAATTGACTGCCAAGGACTTGTATCCAAGGTCGCGCCCGCCAATTTCACTCTTGACAAAATGCACACCTTCCACAAGCAAGTCCGTGCTGACGGCGTATTGCGCGCCGAGTGAACCGGGGATTATCGCGCAGTCGTCGCCTATGCCCGTAAAACCCGACGGCAGACTGTGCGATGTCAACTCGCCAATCCGCCTTATTAAGCCAAACTCGCCAATGTCCTTTATCTTCGTGAAGTTTGTCATATCATTCATTTTCTTGAGGTTAGATGTTTGTTCATTTGCTTATAGATGTCGGCGATGTTGGGCGAGCCGTCGACGAAGATAGTCGCGGCGTCCTTATTATCGTCCACTATCGACCTGATTAAAGGCGTATTCGCCGCCTGCGGGTCGGTTATGATGATGTCGTAATTCTTAAAATATCGGGAAGTCGCGGCGGCTACATTGTCGACGTTTTCATCGCTCACAAGCAGGCAGCGGTGCTTAATGCGCGTCCGGTCGATGCTGCTGCCGATGAAGATGTTTGTATAGCGGTCGGAAGTCGCCACAAGCGCAGTGTGCGCGCTCCAGTTATACTGTGCGTTAGTCTGCGAGGCGATTTCGCCAGCCTTCAGGAATGGGATTGTGAAACAGATATTAGTCCCCTTGCCAATCTTAGAATCGAACCAAATATGCCCGCCCATCAGCTCGACGAGCGACTTGCAGATATTAAGCCCGATGCCGGAATGACGGTCGGTGTATTTCTTTATTATCATTGTCTCCTGCTGTCCCATGGGCAGGAATGTGTTTTTATAAGCGTCGTCGGGGATGCCTATGCCGGTGTCCGACACGCTGAAAACAAGCTCGCTGTCAGACTTCTTGGCGCATGAGAGCGTTACCTGTCCGGCGTTTGTGAAGGAATATGCGTTTGTCAACAAGATGTTCAGGATACGGCGCAGATGCTGAATGTCGGTCTTGATGGTTTTCTCGTCGTCCTCGAGGTCAATGTCGCTCGACAGGTAAATCGGCTTTTTAAGAAGGTAGATGTTTCGTGAACTGTAGAAGTCGCACACTTCCCCGACAAGCTCGCCGATGTTACAAATCCCGATAGAAAGTTTTGTAAGCCCCCGGGCAAGCAAGTCGCTCTCTATGAGGTCGGAAGTCGCGGACTTCAGGAAGTCGACGGCAGCCTGCATCTGCTCAAATACATGGGACTTCAGTGACTCCGGCTGAGAGCTGTCGCGGACGATGTTGATGTACTTTTGCATGTCGTCGACAGTGGGCGTTACCTCGCAGCACACGTTGGCAATCAGCGACATCTGCTTGATTGCGTTTGCATTTTTTGAGTTGTGCGCCTCGGAAAGCTCCATTTTTGACTGCTCGAGCTTGAACTTGTAGTCCTTGATTTCGTTTTGGAGTTTGTCAAGCTTGAGGACTTGCTCGCGGAAATATTTCTGGTTGTTGCGTGAAAGTTCGTCGTGGAGATGCCTGTTGGTGACATTATGAGTGACACACACAACGCCTGACGCCTTCTCTGTCTCGGGGTCGATGAGTGCCATGCAGCGTGTGTCGAAATAGATATTGTGGCCTTTCTTGTGCCGCAGGACGAGTTCATGCCGGAAATAGCCGCTGCCCGGAGCCTCGCTGTTTTTGATGAAGTCAGTGACGAGTCTCATGGACTGAACATCGTCGATGAAATAGTGTGGCTTATGGCCGATAAGCTCGTCAGGCAGGTATCCAAGCGACTCTGTGACATTATCGGAGACATACGACACCTTTGCCGACGGGTCGAACTCCCACAATATGTCGTCGTTGCAGAGCGTGAGTTTGTAATACTTGTCCTCGATGATTCTTAGCTTGGTCTCGGTTTCAAAATGGCTGATTCGCGCCGTCATCATCTTCCCGACAAGCACCATCATCAGCGGCATTATTGCGAACAGGATTATGGCGTAATGGATTATTGTCTCGTGGTCGATGTCGGGGTTGACGATATAGACGCACAGAGCCATGACCGACTGTGAGATTAACGCCACGGCCGCAAAAATCACATAAGTCCTTACAGGATGCCACTTCCGCTTGCCGTCGTGGAATATCATGCCCGCAACGCCTGCCGCGACGGTGTATGTACACTCGACAGCCAATATTCTAAACGGCTCTACACCAATATTTTGTAATAGCAACGCCGCGACTGCGACAACGAGCGCGACGACAGTGGGTATCGTGCCGAAGAACAGTCCGCACAAGCACAGCATGACTGTCCTGAAATCAAACTCGACATTCCCATGCCATACGCTGAAGTGCATCATCCCGACGGCAATAAGCCCGAGCAACGCCCCCACCCCAACCTTTATAATCGGGCGAGACGTGTCCCTGTTCCGCATTGCATATACCTCGAAGGCGATACAGAACATCACGAGCAGCAAAATGCTCATCAGGATTGATATGGAATCGGATGCCGGCATATAGAATGTCGCGTTTGAAAAAAAACATTTTACGTGAAAAGGAACTCCGCCATGCTAAACCGCCGGGAAGAACGCCTTGTCGTTTTCGGTCTCGACCTCAAACTTGAAGACGGTCTTGTGGCAGAACTTCTGACCGGGGCGCAGGATTGTGTCCGGGAAGTTAGGCTTGTTTGGCGAGTCCGGGAAGAACTGCGTCTCGAAGCAGCACGCGCTCTGGCGTGTGACCTTTTGACCGGTTTTTGTTGTGAGAGTGCCGTCGAGCCAGTTGCCGGTGTAGAACTGCATTCCCGGACATGTCGTGAACACCTTCATTATACGGCCGCTGTGAGGATCCTCGACCTCGGCGGCAAGGTTGAGCTCGCCGTCGCCCTTCGTGTTCAGCACAAAATTGTGGTCGTAATAGAAGTCCTTTATCGTCTTAAGACGGCGGAAGGACTTGAAGTCGAACACAGTACCCTCCACCGGCGTCAATTGTCCTGTCGGAATGCAGTCGTCGGTGATTTCGGTGATGGAGTTTGCGTTAATGAGGATGGCGTAGTCGGCGATGGAAGGGTTCTTGAAGTCGCCACTGAGGTTGAAGTAGGCGTGCTGTGTGAGGTTGACGGGTGTAGCCTTGTCGGTCGTCGCCTGGTAGTGTATGACGAGTTCGTTCTGTTCGGTGAGCCTGTAAGTCACAGAGGCTGTGAGGTTTCCCGGGAAATTCTCCTCGCCGTCGGGACTTTGGTAGACGAATGTAATCTGCGGGCCGTTCTGCTCGTCCTCCTTGAAGTCCGTCACAGTCCAATCCTTCGTGCTGAAACCAGAGGGTCCGCCGTGGAGCGAGTTGGGGCCGTCGTTGGGATTGAGCGTATATTCAACGCCGTCGATGGAGAATTTTGCGCCGCCGATCCGGTTGGCGAACCTGCCCGGCACAACGCCGATGTATGACTGGTTCCTGAGGTATTCGTCGTAGTCCTTGAGCTCCACGACAACGTTCTCTATCTTTCCGTCCTTGTCAGGTACGCGGATACTTGTCACGGTCGCACCACGCCTGATGAATGATGCCGTCATGCCGTTCTTATTACCAAGGGTGTAGATTTCCACGTCCTTGGCCGCGTCGTACTTTTCTGTCTTAATCATTTCGTTTTTGATGTTTTTGAATGCTGTTATTATATATTTTAATTACCGCCAAAGATAATGCAAAAATTGTTCCGTGCAAAACTTTGGCGGCATTTTAACCGGTGAAGTTTGACTATATCGCTACTTCATGTTCGTTATCAGACCGTAGCGTTTGGCGCGCGGGCCGTGGAAACCCACATAACCTTGGAGCGGCTCGGGGTAGACGGTTGTGGATTTTGCCAATGTGCCAGTGCAAAGTTCGAGTGCCTTGGCGAGTAAAGGCTCGTTTTCGTCGCCGAGTTCGTACTGGTAAGTGTCCTTAATCTCATAGTCCGGCGTAAAGCCATTCTTGAAATTCATTTCGTTCCTGCAGTTCTTGCACGACGAAATGCTGAGGTACAAAGCCCACTCGCTGTACGGGATTCCGTCGTCGTCCGTGCCGCCGCCGACATAACTATCGTCCAATTCCTTCATGACAGTCTCATAACCAAAAAGTGAATTTGCGGTGAACTTGCCGTATGTAGTCTCGCCGATGAGCGTTACCGGCATGTATGGACTCAAACCTGAAATCAACTCCTCGCTCGCACTCGCCGTGCCGCCGGAAGTGAGGACGTACAAGTTGTTAAGCTCGAGTTTTGGCGACATGTTCTTGGCGAACCTGTGAATATGGCCGTCACTGCCGCTGCGTCTAAACTCGGCTTGAAGTTCGGAGTTGTAGGTTTCTGTTATGAATGTTTTGCCACCGTTACCGTCCGGGACAAGGATTGAGGCGAGGGTGTCCAACGTCGTGACATAACCGCCGCCATTGAACCTTAGGTCAAGTACGAGTTCATTAACCTGCTGTGCCTCAAATTTTTCCATCGCTTGCAGCAGTGTCGTCGGGTCGTCGGTAAATCCGTCGTAAAGAAGGTAGCCGATGCGGCGGTCGCCCTTAGTGAACACTTTTGTCAAAAGAATCGGGTCGATGTCCATCTGAATTTTGGTGATTTTTTCAGTAGTCTTGAGGTCGTCGCCATACGAGAGCGACGGCGCGCCGGTCGGATTGTCGGTGGCCTTGACGACGCTGTACGTGTAGGCGCATGTAGGCTGGTCGAGCAGTTCGGAATAGTTGTCGACAGTGAGTTGTGTGCCGTTGACTTTGTGGATTACGAAACCACGCTCTATGCCCGCCGCCTTCGCTGGCGAGTCGTCATACACGTATTGCACCAAGGCAATCACGTTGTCGCCATTGTCGAGGTAGAGATGGTAGTTAATTCCGTCGGTCTCGTAGGAGTTTGACAACTCGCCGACGACAGTGCTGTAGTTGGAGAACACCGCCGAAAACCTGTCGTCCTCGTGCCTGAAGCTCTCAAACAAAGCCTCCGGGCTTTCATATTTTGCGTAGTCGATTTTGCCAATGCTCGGCACATTCTCGTTCCAAAGGTAGTACACAGACGACATGGCGTGTACAAACTCCCAAATTGTGTAGTCCTTTGTGTCGGTAGTGCCGTTGTTATTGTCAATGTTTTCAATGACCTTGCGCGAAATTATGTCGTCGTCCTTGTCATTGTAGTTACAGCCGACGGCCGTCAGCACCATCACAGCCGAAAGTAACCATCCGAAATACTTTGTTTTCATGTTTTCTGTCTATGTTTTTTTATGTGAATCATATATTTCTATATGGCAAAAGTAGTAAATTTATTACTTTAATTGGTGTTAATATATGCTTTTTTTTCTTACAGCCACAGGCACTGGCATCGCGCGTGAAATAATGGCGGTGCTAAACACTTGGCTGATAACGACTAACGACGGGAGATGAAAAAAAAAGAAAAAAAACATCAAAAAAATTTGTAAGAACGGGAAATTCGACTTACCTTTGCAACGCAAAACGCAAAAGACGGATTGCGAAGTTCTTTCAAGACTCACAATAACAAGATAGTTAACTGCGGGAGTAGCTCAGTTGGTAGAGCACAACCTTGCCAAGGTTGGGGTCGCGAGTCCGAGTCTCGTCTCCCGCTCTAACAAGTCGCCCGGATGGCGGAATTGGTAGACGCGCAGGACTTAAAATCCTGTTGTCAGCAATGACAGTACCGGTTCGATGCCGGTTTCGGGCACAAAGATTTTTGAAGATATTTTGTTATTGATGCGGGAGTAGCTCAGTTGGTAGAGCACAACCTTGCCAAGGTTGGGGTCGCGAGTCCGAGTCTCGTCTCCCGCTCGAGAAATTTAGACTGTTTTCATAATTTGCCGTTATTGATTTTATCAGGACGGCATTCATGCGGGAGTAGCTCAGTTGGTAGAGCACAACCTTGCCAAGGTTGGGGTCGCGAGTCCGAGTCTCGTCTCCCGCTCTCTTATTTCGGTCTCTAGCTCAGTTGGTAGAGCAACTGACTCTTAATCAGTGGGTCCAGGGTTCGATCCCCTGGAGACCGACACGGGACAGCAATTAAAAAAGCCGGTGTTTCTTTAAGGACATCGGCTTTTTTGTGTGTTGGTCGCTTCGCGATTGTGCTTCGGGTCGCTTCGCGAGAAATCTTTCAAATTTTTTCAAATCTTTCAAAATCTTTTTCGAATATCTGTCAAAATCTTTCGAAATCTTTATAGAATATCTGTCGAATACCTTTCAAAAACCTCTTTTTGTTTTTTCAAATACCAAAAGCCCGCCGCCGGAAAAACATACTTCCGGCCGGCGGGCGACATGGTAATTAATAATCAGACAAAAATTAAATAAGGTCAAATGCTTGGCTCAGGTCTGCGATGATGTCGTCAGCATGTTCTGTGCCTATGGAAAGACGAATTGTGCTCTGGAAGATGCCCTGGTCGGCGAGTTCCTCGTCCGAAAGCTGGGAGTGGGTGGTGGTCGCAGGGTGGATTACCAACGACTTCACGTCGGCCACGTTAGCAAGGAGCGAGAAAATCTTGAGGTTGTCGATGAACTTGTAAGCCTCTGCCTGTCCGCCCTTGATGTTGAAGGTGAAGATCGAACCGCCACCGTTGGGGAAGTACTTCTTGTAGAGCTCGTGGTCGGGATGGCCGGGGAGCGCGGGGTGGTTGATGCTTGCGACCTTGGGGTGGTTCTGAAGGAACTCGAGAACCTTCTTCGTGTTCTCTGCGTGACGCTCGATGCGCAATGAGAGTGTCTCGACGCCCTGGAGGAGCAAGAAAGCATTGAATGGCGAGATGGCAGCGCCGGTGTCGCGGAGAAGGATTGCGCGGATGTAGGTCACGTATGCTGCTGGACCGACAGCCTTCACAAACGAGATGCCGTGGTAGCTCGGGTTCGGTTCTGCAATCTGCGGATACTTGCCGGATTTTGCCCAGTCGAACTTGCCGGAGTCGACAATCACGCCGCCAAGTGTCGTACCATGTCCGCCGAGGAACTTTGTGGCGGAGTGTATTACAACGTCTGCGCCATGCTCGATAGGACGGAATAGGAACGGAGTTGCGAATGTGTTGTCGATGAGAACCGGGATTCCGTATTTGTGGGCGATTGTGGAGATTGCGTCAACGTCCGGAATGTCGGAATTGGGGTTGCCGAGGGTCTCGAGGAACACGAGGGTTGTGTTGTCGCGGATAGCGTCTTCGAGTTCCTGGAGATTGTGGGCGTCGACGAAAGTAGTCTCGATGCCGAGGAGCGGAAGAGTGTGTGCGAGGAGGTTGTATGTGCCGCCGTAGATGGTCTTCTGTGCTACAATGTGGTCGCCTTTCTTCGCGATAGCCTCGATTGCGTATGTGATTGACGATGCGCCGGATGCAGTAGCGAGCGCTGCGACACCACCTTCGAGCGCTGCTACCCTCTGCTCAAGGACACCTTCGGTGGAGTTTGTGAGACGGCCGTAGATGTTGCCGGCGTCACGGAGTCCGAACCTGTCGGCAGCGTGCTGCGAGTTGTGGAACACATACGAAGTGGTCTGGTAGATCGGCACTGCGCGTGCGTCTGATGCGGGATCGGGCTGCTCTTGTCCGACATGAATCTGCAAAGTCTCGAAGTGAAGTTTCTGTGTGCTCATTTTGTTTTTAATTTTTTTATGTTATTAATTACGTTTTTTGTTTCAATTTTGATACTGCAAAGTTATGGCGAATGAAACATCTATCCAAGAAAATGTAAATCTTTGGAGATAATTTCTATATACGAGTGAATTAGCCGAATTATTTTCTTGAATTTTGACCATAACACACATTACAGCGGAATTTTTTTCAACACAAAAACACAAGCCCCACTAACGGAATATAAAATCGCGCCACAGACGCTTCGACAGAACCACAAAACCCACACCTTATAAATACATATTTTGTCGCTTCGCGAGAAATCACTCAAATTTTTTTCAAATCAAACAAAAAAACTGTCAGTTCGGAGGCTAAAAAAAGAATAATTTGGCTTATACGATTCATAAGTAACACAAGGAAAGGGAAGAATAGTTGTAACTTGTAATGGGAAATGAACATTTTGAATTAATATTCAGTGAAATTCGTAAAAATATTTACGTATTTCACGTAATTTTGTCCAATCAAAAAGGGTGGCGGCTTGAGGTCTTCAAATTTTCTATCGACCTCGCCGTCACCCTTTTCTTCCGTCTTGTGCTGACTGTCGCGCAGGCGAATCCTTCTGCCTGCCGTCAGATGCCTGATTGTCGGTTACTTCCATGATAATCAGCATTTTAATCAATTACCGAATATCAGGCTATCGCCCTCAATCTTGAAGTTAGACTTGTTGGCATCGAACTTGTTGTTGTTGTCCAAGCCATTTACTACGGCCGCGATTACTGCTGCGGCTACTACTGCGAGTGTGAGAATTGTTGCCATAATGCTTAAAAAATTAATTAGTGAAACATTTGCTTTAATAGTTGCAACAAATGTATAATTATGCAGCCAAATGAACAACTTTTTTGTGTTAAATTTACGTTAAGCCGTGCGTTTTTTAGAAATTGAGGTAAAAATCGGCTGTCAGATGCTTGTAAGGCATGGTATAATTTCCGCCGAGGTCGCGGATGACGAGTGTATTTTGGGACAAAGGCAGGATTTCGTCGGCGAAGGTCATCAAAGCGCGTATCGGACTGCGCCCTTCGCGGCTGACGACGGCAGTTTTGCGGTATAGATGAAGTCCACAATGCGCACAAATGCGCACAAAATCGAGTTTTTCGCCCCACGGGATTATCACAGAAAACCGACCGCCCGGCTCAAGAATTTCTTTTACACCTTTTATTAAGGTGTCGAACGGCAAAGATTTTGACTGGCGGGCGAGCCGACGCTTAAAGTCCGGACTGGCTGTGGACTCTGTGAAAAAAGGCGGATTGCTCACCACATGGCTGTATTTATGGTCAGGCGCGAAATCCTTGAAGTCACAGTTGACAACGCGAATCTTGTCGTGGAATTTGGACGCACGGACGTTTTGTCGAGCCTCCTCGCAGGCATCGGTGTCAATCTCAATGGCCGTTACCGTGGCATCGGCGGCTCTCTGCGCGCACATCAACGCAATCAGTCCAGTGCCAGTGCCGATGTCAAGTATATCGGACGCGCCGTCAAGGTCACACCACGCTCCAAGCAGAACGCCGTCGGTGCCGGCTTTCATGGCGGTATTGTCCTGGCGGATAACGAAATGCTTGAAGGTGAACATGGTGAAAATGGCTTCAGAGTTGGACGGTGGCGTTGAACTTTTCATTAATTCCCATTCCGAACAGCGCGAAATCGTATTTCACGGGGTCGTCGGGGTCAAATTTTCTCAATTCAGCCGTTATCTCCTCCACGGTCTTCCAGTCGTTTGCCTTGCGGGTTATGAGGCCGAGGGCGCGGCCTGTGGCGGCTGTGTGAGTGTCGAGTGGCAGCATGAGCGACGACGACGGAATGTCCCAAATTCCAAAATGGACATTCGACTTGTCCTTACGGCAAAGCCACATGAGGTACATGTTAAGACGCTTTGCAGCAGCACCTTTGCTGACATCGGCAATATGCTTGCCGGTGCGCAATGGAAAGTCGCACTCAAAAAACACCTTGCGGAAATCGAAGAGCGTGTCGTGGATATTGCCATGCTTACGGAACGCGGACTCAAAGACATTTTTCAATCCGCCATGATTTTTGTAGATATTCTGAAGGCTTGCCACGCAAAACTGGAAATCCTGGTTTTGAAACGTCCTGTGCACAAACGGCGGCATGTCGGCGGCGTTCTTTGCATCAAATTCCATCACAAAATCATACGGACGGTTGCCCATGATGTCCATCATTTTCTTGGCGTTCGAGATAATCATCTTCCGATTACCCCATGCAATCGTCGATGCCAAAAATCCCGAAATCTCAATATCCTCGCGCATCGTGAACGAATGTGGAATCTGAATCGGGTCAGTGGCAATAAACGACGGATTATTATATTGACGATACTTCTCGTCAAGCAGTTCTTTCAATTCATAATTCATAATGCATAATTCATAATTGCCATCCGGCGGATGCTAATTTTCAACTTTCAATTTTCAACTTTCAACTTTCAATTTTTCCGTCTTTGATCCGTATGATTCGGTCGCTCATGTCGGCGAAATGCTCGTCGTGGGTGACAATCACAAAAGTATGCTTGAACTTTTCACGGAGGTCGAACAGAAGGCTGTGGAGCTCGTCACGGTTCTTGGAATCGAGATTGCCGGACGGCTCGTCGGCGAATATCACGCTCGGGCTGTTGATAAGCGCACGGGCAATGGCGACGCGCTGTTGTTCGCCGCCGGAGAGTTCAGCGGGCTTGTGTGTGAACCTGTGGGAAAGATTGAGGTACGAAAGCAATTCCCTGGCATGTTCAACAGCCTCTTTCTGCGGAGTGCCGCCGATGAGCGCGGGTATGCAGACATTTTCCACAGCGTCAAACTCCGGCAGGAGATGGTGGAACTGGAACACAAAGCCAATATTTTTGTTGCGGAACGCTGCCAAACTATTGCCAGCAAGACGGTTGGCGTCAGTTCCGTCAATGATGACCTCGCCAGTGTCCGCCTTCAACAATGTACCGGCAATCTGTAGCAGCGTAGTCTTTCCAGCACCACTTGCACCGACTATCGAGACAATCTCCGAATCGTTGATGTCAAGGGTGATGCCCTTGAGAACCTGAAGGTTGCCAAAAGATTTTGTTATGTTTTTGAGTTGAATCATAAATCTAACATTTTTTTGCCGCTTTCGCGGGAAATTTCAGGAATTATCTGCAAAAGTAGCAATAAATTTTGGATTGGAAAATAAAAAAGGCGCGTTGCATACCGCTCCGCGCCCAAGGATATAAAATTCGATATGATAATAAAAACCTTGCTTTCGCAAGGCAAATTTGAGAATAGTTTTTGCAACAGCCAAAATCCAACGGCACAAAATTGGTCATTGTTGGCATATTGCACTTTTTTAGTGTTGTTACTTCAACGTCACCACGCTCCGCGCAGGAATCGTTATTTTTTTTCCCGAAAGTTCTATGGGTTTAAGTTTAAAGCCTGATTCATCGGAGGTTACGTACATCGTTTTTGGTTTGATGCCGTCAATGCTGTACTCATGGTCGGTGTCAGAATAATTGATAATTACACACACAACCGAGCCGTCAATATTGCGAAATGCAGATGCCATGATTGACGTTGGATCCGTGGCTGAATCGAGGCTGTCGACACTTACGCCGACACGCACCGCGCCTGGACGCACAAAACGGCTGTAATTGCCCATGCACCACAGTAAACGGCTGTCAACTAGTTTGCCAGTTTCAATCGTCTCCTCGCCAAAATCCTCCAACAAGCCATCTCTGTAGTCCTCGCCAATAGCGCGCCACCACTGCCAGCTCGATGCATTGGCAAAAACCAAGTCGTGATGGATACACCGAGCAACATACAAGGCGGTCTTCATCGTCGTATCAAAATGCTGTCCGCCGCCAATCTCCTCATCATTTCCCATGATACACTGCTCTGTCATCCAAAACTTTACGCCAAATTTCGTAAGCGTGTCGTTAAGATTCACTCGCATTGTGCGCAGGAAGTCGAGCGGCGTGTTAGTCCAATAGCCATGACCAGCAATAAGTTTTTCCACGTGCTTAAGTCCGACGACATTGGACGCGCTGTCGGCATTGAACAGCGTTTGTATGGCAAAACCTCTGTCCGCATCGGTCTGGTGCGTGGAAACCATGGCGCGGTAGTCGGACGATTCGTTTACAAGAATTTTTGTGCCAAGATTCTCGCGCGTGAGAGCCTCGTCGAGTTCGCGTGTAATGTGCGCAATCTCGGCATTTGTGGCTGGCGAGCCTTCCTGCTTTGGTCCTTGCCAGTTCCAATGTCCGTCGGGTTCGTTCACCGGGCAGATATAAGCGATGTCGATGCCATGCTTTTCTTTGAGACCTTTCGCCGATTTTGCCATGTAATCCGCAAACTTGCCATAACAATCGGGCTTGAGGTTGAAGTCGCCGCCGCGTCCCGTGTTGGTGGCGAGGCCATTTTGAGTGAAATACACGGGCGGTGAGTTGAGGAAGGCGATGAAAGTGTTGACACCACGCTCTTTCGCCATATTCATAAAATCAACTTGCGCCTTCTGCTTGTCGAAGTCCCACGAACCGTCGGGCATGAGGAAACATTCGGTTCGCGTCATCGGTTGTATTTGTGCATCGTCGCCTTGATAAGTGCTGCCTGCGCCGAGGTTGAACCTCCAAATGCTCAATCCAATGCCCTTGTCCTGAGAGAAAAGCAGGTCGGCGGCGCGCTCAACGGTTTCCGCTGGCCACTTGTCAGAAAATTGGATAGTCCATGCGTCTGACGCTCCAAAACCATCTATCGTCTGATAAGTCTTGCTGCTGTCGATGCTGATTGACGGACTGTTATCAACCGCGCAACCGGCAAGCAGCAAGGATATTAATAGGTAACGTTTCATAGTTATTTGCTTAATACTATTGTTGTTACAGATTTTGCAGGGATTACGATATTTCCATCGCTGAGGTTTGTGCGGGCAAGCTTATCGGTGTCGGTGGTTACGTAGCGGACAAACTTCGTGTTACCCGAAAAGCCTGTAATAGTTGGATTTACGCGCATTTTTTTGTCGGACTGGTTGGTGTAGACAACGACGAGGGTGTTGCCGTCGCCCGACACGTATGCCGATGCAAAGAGCGATGTTTCGGGTGTGGCGGTAGTGAGTTCTACACGCTTGTAGCCTGGACGGACAAAACGGCTGTAATTGCCAAGCACATAGAGGTTTGGATTGTCTGCCCACGGATTATCGACGGTGATGTCGTTGTAACATTCGGCGTAGTCGGACACGTTTTCGCCGAGTTTGATGAGCCAAAAACGGTTTTTCTGGCTCCAACGCTCTTGTCCCCATACTGTCCAATAACTCCATGATGCGCAGTTGGCATATACCATGTCGGCGTAGATCACTTTCGAGAGGTAGATTGCGTTGTCCATGTACTTGGCATCGGCAAGTCCAACGTAATCTTCGGTTGCGGCGTATTCGTCAAGCATAGACCATTCGGTCTGCCAAAGTCCGATGCCAGCACCTTCGGCAGCCGTGAGGGCAGATATGCGGACGTTGTGGAGCTGGTCCCAGTTGCGGTCAATCCAATAACTATGCGCACAAGCCACCTTGGCAACGTGCGAGAGGTCGCCGATGTAATTGTCAGAGCCTGAGCCAAAAAAGTCGTCAATTTGGTTTGACCGACCAGCATTAGAACCGCCATATAGATAATCCCACGCACCCGCCTCTGGAACAACGATTTTTGTGGTCTGCGAGCCAAGTTTGGAGTCGATGGACTTCACAAGGCGCGCGACTTCGGAGTTTTGCCAGCCCGAGCCTTCTTGGTCGTGTCCTTCCCAATTGTACTGTGGCTCGTTGACGGGGCTGATGTAGTCGATGTGAATGCCCTCGGAATCAAAGTGTTTGGTTACTTCGGCGATGTATTCGGCGTACTTGTCATAGCCCTCGTCGGTGATGTTGGCGTATGCGCCCTTGTCGGAACGCGCCTGACCGTTGTCTGTACACGACACAATGGGCGAGTTGCTGAACATCAGCATTTTTTCAACGCCGTATTTCTTGGCTTGCTGCATAAAATACTGCTGACCGGGGCATTTTGACCAGTCGTACTGTCCGCCAGTGAGGTAGCTTTGGGCGCGGCGGTCGGCGGTTGTGATGCCAGACTCATCGCCTTGCTCGTAACTTCCCGCGCCGAGATTGACACGCCACATCGAAAGTCCGATGCCCTCCACTGAGCCGTCCGACAATGTGTCCTGGCTAAAAAGCAGTTTTGCCATCTTGTCCTTGCTGCTGTAGTTGGTGCCGACATATTCGCCGAGCCAGCAATCTGACGCGCCAAAACCTTCGATGGTTTGGTATGTCTTTGATGCGTCGATAATTACAGAGAACTCGTCGTCGGCGCGTTCTGATGAAGATTCCACGACTTTCCATTCTGACGGGGTGTCGTTGTTGTTCTTGTTATCCTCGTTTTCTTGGGCAATTTCTTCGGGACTTTTGGCGGTGTTGGATGCGTTTGGCGTTATTTCGTCGTCATCACAGGCAATCAAACCCGAAATCAACATCGCCGACAATATGATTGTAGTTATTTTGTTCATGTTTAAAAGTGTTAAAAATTAATACCCGGGGTTCTGTTCCAACATTCCGTTGCTCTGTACGATTTCGGTGTTTGGAATCGGAAAAAGTAGGTCGCGGGTCTCGTTGAAGTTGATGCCCTCGTCCTGCGGCTCGATGAGGTTAGTGGTCTCAAATGGGTCGGTGGATTCCTGAGTGTTGTACTTAACCCACGAACCGTTGGGACCAAAGAGGTTGCAAGCCACTTTCTTGCCGTTGTCATCGGTCCAACGGCGAATGTCGTAGAGGCGGTTGGCCTCACAGGCGAGTTCGAGGCGGCGTTCGAGGCGGATAGCATCGCGGAGGGCTTTGCCAGAGGAAGAAACATCGGCAAGGTTTACGCGATTGCGAACTTTGTTGAGGTATTCCTGAGCCTTGGTGTCGTTGCCAAGAGCGTTTTCAACTTCGGCAGCCATCAAAAGCACGTCGGCGTAACGCAAAAGTCGGTAGTTCAATGGAATGTGTGGCGCATCGTAATTGTCGGGGCGTTTGGATTGCGGAATGTAAAGTTTGCCGTTCACACGTCCTGACTTGTGCTTGTTAGGAGACACGGTGTAGCCGTCAGCAAAAGTTTGCGATTCGCGCGGCAATGTCGTTGCGCCATGCTTGATGATGGTGTTGAAAAGTCGGATTTCGTCGCCGGCGGCAATGTAGGCGTTCTCGAGGTCGGACGACGGACCGCTCCAGCTCCAGCCGCTGTCGTCGCGCGAGCCAACAACAACGCTGATGCGTTCACCAACGCTATAGGACGAATTGTCGTTGGTCTGTATTTCAAAAAGACCTTCTACACTGTTGTTGTAATCCATGTCCCAAACTTGCGAGAAGTCGGGCAAAAGGTCGTACTCGCCGCTATTGATTACCTCGTCGAGGAAGTCTTGGCCTCGTCGTATTTCTCCTGATAGAGCAAAGCCTTTGCCAATAGCCCCTGAACCGCACCCTTGGTAAGGCGGCCAAGTTCGCTGTTCTTGACAGTTTCGCTGCGCAACGGCAGATACTCGATAGCGTCCTTGTAGTCCTGTTCAATCTGTGCGTATGTCTCGGCGATAGATGCGCGTTTCATGTTGGCGGCGTCAACGGGCGTTGCCATTGTGGTTACGAGCGGCACACCGCCAAAATTTTTCACCAACTCGAAGTAGAAATATCCGCGCAAGGCCTTTGCCTCAGCGATGTAGCGGTTTTTCACGTCTTCTTGCAGCGACGATACGCCAGGCACATATTCGAGAACAACATTACAGTTGTGAATGCCCTTGTAGCGATACTGCCAAAAGTTTGACAATGTACCGCTCGTGGTCTTGCCTTGGTAGAGGGCGAGGTCGATGTAGCCGTCCTGACCTTGTGTGGTGTTGTTCATCCAACCATCGTCGGTGCAGATGTCGGCAGTAACGTAGGTGTTGTAAACCTGCCACCAGTCGTCGAATGCAATAGACTGGTAGCAACCATATACCGACGCAAGGCACTCCTCGGAAGTTGTGAAATAGTTGTCGAGTACCTGCGTACCCTTGACATCCTGCGACAGGAAGTCGTCGGTGCAGCCTGTCAACATCGCTGCGGCTGCTATTATGCTGTATTTGAAAATGTTTTTCATAGTTTTTTAGAAATTAAGGTTTACGCCAAACATGAAGATTCTTGTGTTGGGATAAGCAACATTGTCTATGCCGCTTTCTGTAACGCTGCCTGTAACGGCGGTTTCAGGATCCCAGCCAGAATATTTTGTGATTGTAAAGAGGTTTTGTGCCGATGCCGAAACGCGGAGCGTTCCAAACTTAATCATTCGCTGCGGGAAAGTGTAGCCAATCTGCAATTGTTTGCAACGCAGGTAACTGCCGTTCTCAACCCACCAGTCGGATACTGTAAGGTAGTTGGCGTTGGCATCGTTGTACGAAAGGCGCGGAATGTCGGTGTCCTGGCCTTCGTAGTGCCAAGCGTCTTCGAGAGTGCCAGCCCAAACGTTCTGACCGCCGGAGCCAGAGTAGCGTTCGCGTGTGCGGTTGAAGATGTCGTTGCCAAATGTGCCATAGAAATTCATCGAGAAGTCCCAATTCTTGTACGATGCGCCGAGGTTGATGCCCATGTACATCTTCGGGAAAGCGTTGCCGATGAAAGTCTTGTCGTTTTCGTCGATTACGCCATCATTGTTGAGGTCGTCGAAAATGAGGTCGCCGGGCTGTGCGTTGGGCTGAAGGAGATTGCCATGCTCGTCGGTGTAGGAGTTGACATCCTCCCAATTTTGGAACAATCCGAGCGTCTTGTAGCCATAGAAACGAGAGATTTCTGCGTCGGATTCGTTGCGGATAATGTAGTCGCCGTTAAAACCGCCAGTCAAAATCGGACTGCTCAAACCGAGGTCTTTTGCCTTGTTCTTTACGCCAGAGATGTTGACGCCGACTTCATACTTGAAATCGTGGTTCACGTTGTCCTTCCAGTTGAGCGAAAGTTCCCAGCCGTTGGCTTCCATGCTGCCCACATTTGTCCAAATCTGACCAGCCCATTCGGGATAGCCGAGGATAAGGAGGTTGGCTTCTTTGAGGAGCATGTCGGAAGTTTTCTTCTTGTAAATCTCAAATGTAGCGGAGAGCCTGTCGTTCAAAAAACCCATGTCGAGACCGAGGTTGTAGTCCTCAACAGTTTCCCATTGGATTGCGGTGTTGGCGGTAGAGGAAACTTGGCTGCCTGTTACCATCTGCCCGTTGACGGTGTAGTATGATGTGCCAATCGTGGAAAGATATGCGGAGTTGTCGATGCTCTGGTTGCCGACTTTGCCCCAGCCAGCGCGGAGCTTGAGGTTGGAGAAGATGTGCTGGTTTTGCATGAACTCCTCGCCGGTAACACGCCATGCGAGCGACACGGCGGGGAATGTTGCAAACTTGTTGCCTTCGGGGAACTTGGACGAACCGTCGAAACGAACGCTCGCTGTCAGGTAGTAGCGGCTCTTGTAATTGTACATTAGACGGCCGAGGTAAGAAACGAGGGTGCTGAAATCGTCGCTGCCACTGGCGAGTTGGTTTTCTGTACCAGCAGACACGTACCAAAGGTTCTCGTTGTTGTTGGGAATGGCCTCACGGCTGCCTGTGAGCCAGTAGTGGCTGAATTTTTCCATTGTGTAGCCCACCATCACGTTAAGGTTGTGGGCATCGGCAAATGTCTTCTGATAGTTGAGGGTGTTGGTCCAGTTCCAATCGTTCCACGTTTGGGAGTTGCGCTCTGCCTTGCTTGTGGTGGCTTGTTCAAGGTTGTCGATGAAGAACTCGGGCGTGAAAGCGTCGCTGATTCTGAACCTTGCGTTGTCGCCAAACTGCGAGCGGAATGTAAGACCTTCAAGGGGTTTGATTTCGATGTAAGGATTCATCAAAAGTCCAAACTCGTTGCTGTGCGCGGTCTGACGCTTGAGAGACGCCACGGGATTCCATTCTTGGTTGTTGTTTGAGCGCGAGTACCACGAATATTCGTTGCTGATGGTTTCCCAGTCGTAACGGAAAATTGCGGTGGTGGGGTCCATTGACATGGCCGCGCCCATGAGGTTTGGAGTGTCGTCCCAACGCTCGAGTTTGGGAGCGAACTCAACGCCGAGCTTCACATACTTGTTGAAAGTGTATTCGGTGTTCAAGCGTCCGTTGAACTTGTCCCACCAGCCGTAATTGTAGTGGCTTTCTTGACGATAATAGCCAAAGCTTCCGCTGTACACAAAATTGTCTGTGCCGCCAGAGAAACTGAGGTTATAGTTTTGAGTTACAGCAAGTTTGTTGACCGTCGACTCCCACCAGTCGGTGCCTTCCGCGTCGGTGATGTTGTCGATGCCGTTGTAAGCGGGAACTTGTTTGTCGTTGGTGTAACGGGTCTTATAAACCTTCTCATACTCAGATGCTTTGGCAACGTCGGGGTCGCCAATGGTGCTAATGCCGACATTGGCGGTGAATTGGAACTTGGCTTGTCCCTTCTTGCCTTTCTTGGTGGTGATAAGCACAACGCCGTTTGATGCGCGTGTGCCGTAGATGGCGGACGCCGAAGCGTCTTTCAATACTTCCATGCTCTCGATATCCTCATTGTTGAGGAAGTTGATGTTGTCGCCAACGGGCATGCCGTCCACAACGTAGAGAGGGTTGGAGCCGTTGACGGTAGTAACGCCACGGATAATGACGCGGGGGCTGCTGCCAGGCGTGCCGTTGTTGGAAATCTGGACACCGTTGATTTTCGACTGCAAGGCGTTCATTGCGTTGCCAGAGTTGAACGATGTGATGTCATCGGCGGCAACGGAACTGATTGAACCTGTTACTTCGCTGCGTTTTGCAGTACCGTAACCGATTACCACAACCTCGTCGATGTTCTTTGTGTCTTCCATGAGGATTACGTTGATTGTGGTCTGTCCTTTGACTGAGATTTCCTGAGTTTCAAAGCCCACCATCGAGAATACGAGAGTTGCGTTTGACGGAACGGTAACGCTGTAATTGCCGTCGATGTCGGAGATTGTGCCGTTGGTAGAGCCTTTCTCCACAATCGTTGTGCCGATGAGGGGCATGTTGTCGTTGCCCGACTTGACGTTGCCAGTGATTGTGACGTTCTGCGCAAACGCGGCAACCGTCAGCAACATCAAAAGCATTATGCTGATTATTTTTTTCATTTTCTTACAAGTTTTGAATAAGTTAAATGTTTATTTTGAGGGTACAACCTTCATACGGCCGAGGTGCATGTCGAAAATAAAGTCGTACTTGCCCGCCTTTGGGATTGTGAGTTTTGCATGGTTGCCTACTTCTACTTCGTTGTTGTAAGAAGTGGTGGCATTATTGTAAGCTGGGTTGGCGACGCCGCCTACATATCTCCAGATTTCGGGGTCGGTCTCCGTTGCTGCCTCGGGTTTCCATGTTGTGTAGTCCCACCAGCCGTCGTGGTGCCAGTTGTGTGGGTGAAATTCAAATTTGCCCATAGGAAGTTCGTAACCAAGCACTTGGATAATATGTTTGTTTTGCGGATTGTACTCAAACAAAGGCTCTACGTCCCTTGGGTTGTCGGTCATAATGCCAACCTTAAACTCCTGCCACCAAGCATCGTCTGCGCCTTCCCATTCTCCAGTTTCGGGGTTCCAAGTGCCAGTCCACCAAGTGTTGAGGCTATTGCTGCCCAATTCTGCCGGCAACGGGTCAACTGCCTCGTCGATGGTGTAAGTGCTTGTAGAATAAGTGCCTTGCTTTGTATTAAGGACAATTTTGTAATACACGCCAGCCTTGTCGAGTACGAGAGGTTCGCCTTGGTCGGGGTCGGCGGTGAGCAATTCGTGGTTGGTTGGGTCAAGGCTGAAACAAATCGGTCCGTAAGAATTGTTCTGTGGAATAAAACGAATTTCGGTGCCGACCGCAGCGTTGAAATAATAAGCGGTATATTCAAACTCGCCCGAATGGTCGATGAGCATCGGCACGCCGCACACGTCCGTTATCAAGTCGGCCTCCGCAACATCGCAAAGGTACATCTTTGCATAATCTTTGAGTTCGCTCTTGGAGATTGTGAACTCTTTTTCGAGAGTGTTGTTGAAAGCGTCGTAAGCGATGATTTTTCCAGTGTAGTCGCGGTTTTCGTCACCAAGGTTAAGTTTTTCGACAAACTCGTAATTCTTGTCGCCGCCAGTGTATTCCGATTTATAGTCAAGGTCGGGAATTTCGATGCTGCAATAAGTGATTCCCTTGTTGTCGGAAATAGAGAACTTGAATGTCATCACTGGCATAATGACATTGATTTCGTCGTTGGGCTCGAGGATGAACTTAGGAGCGGTGAAGTCGCCGTCCATCTTGGCGATGAAAGTTGCCGTTGCGGTGTTGCCAACAAGGTCTTCCACAGTAATTTGCAACGGGAAACTTTCGATTGTGAGAGTGTCGTTGGGCGTAACATTGTAATCAAGGTCGTACTCGGTCTTAGAGTCGCCATAAATCTTCAAGATGTCGATAGTCTTGTTGAGATAGAGGTCGGAGTTTTTGATGTTGATTGAGCGGATACCGTCGGCATCGGTTATTTTGCCTTTGATGTTGGCGGTCATGCCATACTCAAGGTGCACCTCGGATTGTTCGAGGGCGATTGTTGGCATCTTGCCGTCCACGGCGGAATACCCGTCGTCATCGGAGCAGCCAGTTACCGCAAAGCCCGCAAAGACCAATGCGGCAAGTGTCAATTTTGAAAATCTTTCCATAAGTTTTAAGAATTTTAGTAGTTACGATTTTGTTTTTCATTCCATACAGCAAATATACGCTACACGACGTAAAAACATGGTACATAAACCGTTCAACAATGGTAACAAATCGTTCAAGAACGAAAACAGACCAAGAAAGATTGCAAATAAACACTTATTTTGTTTACTCAAAAAAAAACATTATCTTTGTAATCGTCAAAACAAAAAGCATCCATGCAGAAAAAAATTATATCCATCATATTGTTTATTCTTGCGACCTTTAACTGTTGCGCCCAGCATTTTGCTGTGCGGCGGTTGTCGAGTGCGCAGGGGTTGAGCAGCAATTATGTCAACAGCATTGCCGAAGACAAGGACGGCTACATCTGGGCCGCCACCGAGGAAGGCCTCAACAGGTTTGACGGCAACAGTTTTACATGTTTCTATAACAACAACCAGCAGCCACAACTCTCTGGCAACGAACTAAACCACATTCTCGACGACCCGAAGGACAGCATCATTTGGATTGCCACACAACGCGCCGGGCTTAACGCCTATAATTATCACACCAACACCATGAAACACTATGGCAATGGCATGATAACGTCGGAGGCTGTTACCGACATTGCGCCATCGGCAGATTCAAGCATTTGGGTTGCAACATATTGGGACGGCATCAACTATTTGGACAAGAAAACCGGTTCGTTCCGACAATACAACTCTCAAAACGTCCCCGGCATCAATTCAAGCCATATCTGGACAATAGCCGACGGCAAGGACGGCAAAGTCTATCTCGGCTACTCTGACAACGGCATGGCAATATTGGACACTGCCTCAAAAAGCCTTACCTTCATGCGCCACGACCCGAAAGACAACGCCACAATTCCCTCCGACGACGTACTCTGCATACGCATCGACAATTATGGCAGCATTTGGGTAGGCACTGCACAGGGATTGGCGGTTTATAATCCTCACAATCAAAAATTTACACGGATAGACTTCATAGAGCCATTGCGGGGTAGGTCGGTCTTCGACATCTGCCACGCCAACGACGGCAGCACATGGATAGCCTTGGAACTTGGCGG
This sequence comes from uncultured Bacteroidales bacterium, assembly GCA_905234655.1. Classification (GTDB taxonomy): domain Bacteria; phylum Bacteroidota; class Bacteroidia; order Bacteroidales; family UBA3824; genus UBA3824. The sequence goes on along the minus strand of CAJOJG010000004.1, from coordinate 5,814 downwards.
CATTGTGGTCATCGACCGTCCACAAAGCCCGTTTGCATCGCCAAAAGACATCCGTTGCCGAATAATCAGCGCAGGCGAAGGCCCAAACTCGCTTTCAGGCGCGTCTGTCCGCTGCATATACCAAGACCGCCACGGCAACATTTGGGCTGGTATTTGGGCTGGCGGCATCAACTTCATATCAAAAAACCGCCCGTATTTCGGCTACATCGACGCAACGCCCGACGCAACTGGCAACAGCCTCAACAACCGTGGCGTACTTTCCACAGCCATCGACGGCGACCACAAACTCTACATTGGCACCGACGGCGGCGGCATCAACATCTTCCAAAGGGGAAAACGCATTGCCGTATATAACTCCGAAAACACCCCGCAGATAGCCAACAACAGCATTCAAGCCTTGTATTACGACGGCGACGGCGGAATATGGGTTGGAATGTTCAACGCCGGACTTGCATACATGGACACCCGCACAGCACGATTTGCAACAGTAATCGAAGGCGACGGCGGCGAAGTTGACATACGCCACATAGCACCCACCAGCGGCGACACTCTGCTCGTATCGTCGAGCGGTGGCGTGTATGTCGTCAGCAAAAGCCGAAAGAAACCATTAGGCTTGGTAACGTTAACACAAAACCTCACACGTTGCGCCCTGCGCGACCATCGCGGCAATATTTGGGTGGGCACTTTTGGAGGTGGTCTTTTTGTTCTTGATGTCAATATGCAGGCCATCAGGCATTTGGAAAAGTCAAACGGTTTCCCTTCAAACACCGTCAACCATATCTTAACCACCACGCACGGCGACATTTACGTGGCCACTGGCGAAGGGCTTGTGAAGTTCAAGACAGCCAGCGACACCGCATACAGCGTTTACAACATGGAGGACGGTATGGCAAACATACATATCCGCGCCATCGCCGAAGATTCGTTAGGCAACATTTGGTTTTCCACCAACAAGGGAATTTCTTGCCTAACAGACGACCGTAAAATCCAAAACTTTGACACACGCGACGGCATTTGCGAAGGTTCATACACAAGTGCAAGTGTTTGTCGGTCAAAACATTCGATATTTTTTGGCAGTATTAACGGCGTCAGTGTAGTACACCCCGACGACGCACTGCGCCACATACCGACCCCCACACCACGAATCACCAAAATAATAATCGCCTCATCATCGCCACAACTCGGCGACTCCATAATCCACAATCCCAGAGGCACACTCACACTCGACCACGAGCAAAACACCTTGATAATAGGCATCAATACCTGCGACTACGACTATACGCCGCGCGCCGAGCATGAATGTAAACTCGTTGGTTTTGACGACAAATGGATTGACGTAAACAATGCCGACGGCACGATAACATTCCGAAACCTGCCGCCCGGACGCTACAAAGTGAAAATACGCTCTCACTTGCGCAATCAGGATTGGGACAACGAAACAACAGCCATTACATTAAGAATAAAGCCCCCGTTGTGGCAGACACCATGGGCTAAAGCATTGTATTTCATACTAATAATAGCCGCTGCCACAGCCATGATGAAAGGCTACAAACGCCGCGTGAAGATGAAAGCACTCTACGACATGGAGCGCAACAACCGCGAAAAAGACAACAACCTCAACGAAGAACGCCTAAAATTCTACACCAACATCACCCACGAACTCCGCACGCCGCTCACGTTGATAATGGGACCAATAGAAGACCTCGCCAACGACAAAACCATCGCGCCCGAAACCGCTGCCAAAGTATCGCTCATTCACCGCAACACCCAAAACTTACTCCAAAAAGTAAACACACTCCTCGACTTCCGCAAAACCGAAACTCAAAACAAGCAACTTACGGTATCAAAAGGTAAGGTGTCTGACGTAATATCCGACATGGTGGAAAAATACCGACAACTCGTCAGCAACCATGCCGTGCCAATCGCCGTCGCCATCAACCCAACCGATGAAATGCTCTTTGACAAAGACGCACTACAGACGATAGTCAACAATCTGATTTCCAACGCAATAAAATACACGTCTAAAGGCACGATAACCATTGGAACCCAGCAGATAAAGCGCAACGGCAAGGATTTTGTAGAAATCACCGTTGCCGACACTGGTCGTGGCATTTCCGCAGACGCACTGCCACACATCTTTGAGCGGTACTATCAGGAACATGGCGACCACCAGTCCTCTGGCACAGGCATCGGACTCGCCCTCGTCAAAAACCTCGTCGACCTCCACCACGCACAAATCGAAGTGGAAAGTCGGAAGGGCAAAGGCTCGGTGTTCCGTGTATATTTTGATGTACACGAAACATACCCCGAGGCAATCCATATCTCCGAAACGCCAAACGCCGACGAAACCACGCCAAACGCCACCGCTACCCTACCGTCCACACGAAAACTTGTCCTCATCGTGGAAGACAATCACGACATCCTCAACTACATAAGCACAGAACTTTCCAAGGATTACGACACCGCCACAGCCGAAAATGGCAAACTTGGACTTGACGAGGCTTTCTCACGCACTCCCGACATCATCATAAGCGACATAATGATGCCCGTGATGAACGGCACGGACTTCTGCCGCCGCATAAAAAACGACATCCGCACAAGCCACATTCCAGTGATTCTCCTGACCGCCAAGGATTCGATGGACGACAAGGAACACGGCTACAACGCTGGTGCGGACAGCTACCTCACAAAGCCATTCACCGCCACGCTCCTCCGCAGCCGCATCAACAACCTCCTCGAATCGCGCAAAAAACTTGCATCGCGCTTTGTGCTGCCATCCAATGCGACCACCGCGCTGTCCTCGACACCCGACATAGCCGCCGACACAATCCGCCAAAAGCACGAGGCGTACATGTCGCAACTCTCAAAGCTTGACCAGGAGTTCATCGACAAGGTTAACACAATAATCTCCGACAATCTTGACGAAGAAAAACTCGACACGCCATTCATAGCCTCACAAATGGCGTTGTCAATATCCACGCTCTACCGCAAGATGAAATCGCTCACCGGCCTTACCGCCAGCGACTATATCCGCAAAGCACGGATGCAACGCGCCGAGCAGCTGCTCCTCGAAGGCAAATACTCCATCTCCGAAGTCGCCTACATGGTCGGCATCAACAGCAACGTCCACTTCCGCCAGTGTTTCAAGGACGAATACGGTATGTTGCCCAGCGAATACATCAAACAGATTAGGAAAGAATGATTAATGCCGCCCAATAACCGAATCCCAACCTTTTTTGACCGAAAATTAACGCGTGAAAGCCAAGGCATCGCTGTAAATTTGCACAAACACATAAAACACTACATCAAAATGACAGCGACATTAAAACTCCTCTTGGCGACAGTGTTGATAACCATCGCCACGGCTTTCACTGCAAACGCACAGACCGCCGCGCCTGGCTCATTCGGCGTCGGCGACAAGACATTCCTCCTCAACGGCAAGCCATTCGTGATAAAAGCCGCCGAAATCCACTACTCGCGAATCCCACGCGAATACTGGGACCACAGGATAAAAATGTGCAAAGCATTGGGAATGAACACGCTTTGCATTTATATATTCTGGAACTACCATGAGATGCAGCCGGGCGAGTTCGACTTCTCGGGCAACAAGGACATCGCCGAATTTTGCCGTGTGGCTCAAAAAAACGGCATGTATGTCATCGTGCGCCCAGGGCCATACGTATGCGCCGAGTGGGAAATGGGCGGACTGCCATGGTGGCTATTGAACTATGACGGAATCCAGCTTCGCACCCTCGACCAAAACTACATGCGCCACGTCCGAGAGTTCATGCACAAAGTCGGCGAACAGCTCTCGCCAATGCTCATCACAAAGGGCGGAAACATAATAATGGTGCAAGTAGAAAACGAATACGGCAGCTACGGCACCGATAAACCATACATCACCGCAATCCGTGACATCGTGAAGGAATCGGGCTTCGACGGCATACCGCTGTTCCAATGCGACTGGAGCAGCAACTTCACTAACAACGCCCTCGACGACCTGCTATGGACAGTCAACTTCGGCACAGGTGCAAACATCGACGACCAGTTCTCAAAACTAAAATCATTGCGCCCAAACACACCGCTCATGTGCAGCGAATTTTGGAGCGGATGGTTCGACCATTGGGGAAGGCCTCACGAGACACGCCCGGCAGACGTAATGGTAGACGGAATCCGTGAAATGCTCGACAAAAACATCTCCTTCAGCCTTTACATGACCATCGGCGGCACGACATTCGGACACTGGGGCGGCGCAAACAACCCCGCATACTCCGCAATGTGCTCCACATACGACTATGACGCGCCTATTTCCGAAGCGGGACACGTAACGCCCAAATACACGCTCCTTCGCAACATTCTGTTCAACAAATACCTATCGCCAGCCGAGACTAAAAGCACTGCAAAAATTCCAAAACAGATTCCCGTAATCTCCATAAACAGTTTTACGCTCACCGAAACTGCGCCAATCTTTGCCAACCTCCCCGCGCCAAACCATTGCGACAACATCATGCCCATGGAACGTTTCAATCAAGGCTGGGGCAGCATAATCTACCGCCACAAAATGGAATCCGACTATCCTGCCGGCACGGTCATCAACATCGACGAGGTTCATGATTACGCCATCATCTACATCGACGGCAAGGAGATTGCGCAACTCGACCGCCGCAAGGCTCAATTCACCGCTGTATTACCTGCCATCAAAGCCGGACAGACACTCGACATTTTCGTCGAGGCTCTTGGTCGTGTCAACTTCGACAAGTCAATCCACGACCGAAAAGGCATCACGAATAAAGTGTCGCTAACACATCCGACGACCAAAAGCGAAACAATACTCCACGACTGGCAAGTATTCAACATCCCCACAGACTACAAGTTCACGGCATCACGCAACTTCTCCAAAGGCAGCAAGTCAAAAATGCCGACATATTACAAAGGCACATTCAAGGTCGAAAAGCCCGGCGACACATTCCTCGACTTCTCCACATGGGGAAAAGGCATGGTATGGGTAAACGGTCACGCGCTCGGTCGCATTTGGGAGATTGGTCCACAGCAAACTCTCTACATGCCGGGCTGCTGGCTCAAAAAAGGCGACAACGAAATCATAGTCCTCGACATCATCGGCCCGACAACGACCACCATTCAAGGTCTCAAAGAGCCGATACTCGACCTTCTGCGCGTAACCGTGCCGCCCACGCACCGCAAGGACGGCGAAAAGCTGTCGCTCTCCAACCTCACCCCCGTAGCCCAAGGCTCGTTCTCCAAACAGCCCGGCCCCCAGACAATCAATTTCACGACCACACAGGCGCGTTTCCTCTGTCTCGAAACCCTCAACAACCACACCGGCGACAACATAACCTCAATCGCCGAAATTGACCTCATCGGCGAGGACGGCAACATCATTAACCGTGAGAAATGGAGCGTCCGCTATGCCGACAGCGAGGAGACCCGCTCGGGCGACCACAATGCTTCGCTCGTCTTCGACCTCCAAGAATCGACATACTGGCAGACAGTTGACAACACCGCTCACCCCCACTCCATAGTCATCGACCTCGGGAAAATGGAAAAGGTAAAGGCTCTGCGCATGATACCGCGCCCCGAAGCCGGAAACCCCGGACTGCCAAAAGATTTCAGGATATACCTCAGCGAAAAAGACTTTGAATATTAACAAAATTGCATTATTTCACTTTATTGACAAATAAAATGATTATCTTTGCGCTAAAAAGAATTACCAGTACTTGTATTACAGATACTTGTATGATGTATGATATGAAGTAAATGCATACGAATGGTTGGATGGCGGGATTTCCGCCACCT